>JAHECP010000074.1 GCA_024641665.1 Acidobacteriota bacterium | reverse complement strand
TCCCACATTCCCACAAGCCGATCCGTTCTCTTTCAGACGGGAAGAACGTAGAATGAACCGCCCTCAGACTGGATCACTTTCCGAGCGGCGTACTGGTCTACTTTCCGAGCGGCGCCTCCAAGGTGCGCGGTCGCCTGTTCGACCGACCAGCCAGGACGAAGGCGTCCCATGGCGGAGAGCCACCAGATGAAGCTGTCATCGAGCAGGCCGGAGTCGCCGCCAAGCGCCCCGGCCGCGCAGATCGGGACCGCCACGTCGAACTGGCGGCCCACCTCGACCCCGTAGAAGCCTGCCGGCGTGACGCCCACGATGTCGAACGCCCGGTTCTCCAGCCGGATCGGACGCCCGACGATGTCCGGGGCGCCGCCGTACTCGCGCTGCCAGAACGCGTCGCTGATGACCGCCGCGCGCGAGCTGCAGCCACGTTGGTCGTCGGCGGTGCCGAGGAGGCGACCGCGGGAAGCCGACACGCCGAGCATCTCGAAGAAGTCGCCGCTGACGAAGATGGCCTGCGCATATCTGATCTCGCCGCCCGCCGCGAGATTGAGACGCATCGGCGCCCACGCCAGCATGCTGGAGAACGCCCGCTGGTCGGCCCGGAGCCGCTCCCACTGCGGGTTGGTCAGCTGGGCATATCGGGTGATGACGTTGCCGGGGCGTGGTTGGGTGCCCGCAGGCCGCACCTCCACGAGCTGGATCGGTTCCCTCACCGGGAGCGGCTGGAGGCGCACGACGTCGAGCAACTGGAAGATTGCGGTGTTTGCGCCGATTCCCAGCATGAGCGACAGCAGGGCGACCGCCGTGAAGGCGCGGTCGCGGCGCAGCCGTCTCGCCCCGTAGCGGAGGTCCTGCCAGATGGCTTCGACAAAGGCGAGCGTGTTCATCTCGTAGATCTCTTCGCGAATCCGGAGCAGGTTCCCCAGCTTGCGCTGCGCGGCCCACCGGGCCTCGTCGGGCGCCACGCCGCGCGCGATGAACTCGTCGGTCTCGATCTCGAGGTGCGCCTCGAGTTCCCGCGCCCGTTCGGCGTCCCATCGGCTGCGGCGGAAGAAGCGCGTCCATCCCATGCGATCACTCGGTGGCGGGCTTGACGATGCGGTTGACGGCGCGCACCAGGGCGTCCCAGCGGCTTTCCTGCTTGAGGAGCTGCCGGCGGCCGAGAGGTGTCAGGCGGTAGTAGCGCGCGCGGCGGTTGTTCTCGGAGGTGCCCCAGAACGACGCGATCCATCGCCGGTCCTCGAGGCGGTGCAGGGCCGGGTAGAGCGATCCGTATTCGACCTGCAGCACCGCGTCCGAGCGGTGTTCGATGGCGTGCGCGATGGTGTGGCCGTGAGCGGGGCCGAGCAGCAGAGTCTTCAGGACGAGCAGGTCCAGGGTTCCCTGCAACAACTCGCCTTCGAGCGCGGCGCTTCCACGTTTCGGCATGGGGCACGGGACTCCAGGAGATTATCTTCTGCAACAGGCGCGCTAACGGCTTAGACGAGGAAGCCGCCCAAAAGGATCTCGCGTGTTGGACGAATAGATGGTCTAGTGAAGGGTCTTGGCTACGACAGCTTGACCTCGAAGACGCACCGCTGGCTGCCACTGAGTTTCGACGCCTTGATGGACGCCTGGACCGGCCTGCCGAACACGGCCTCGAAGGCTTCCGAAGCGAAGCTGAGGATTAGGCAGGGAACCCCGATAACGTGGTCCAGAGGGAGGTGAATGTGTTGCGGTCCGCTCCGTTTCGCTCTGGTTTGCTCCGGTTCTCACGTTCGGCACTTCAGTCGGTTCCCGTCCGTTTCGCTGCGTTCTTGTGCAAAATGTCTCATTGTGTCTCAGCGGGTACGGGTGGGCTTCCAGACAGTCACCTCACCGATTGAACGCTGATTCCTGGCAAGACCTTACGGGCTGGTGGGCGCCCACCCTCGTGAGATACGCACTCCCGTTGGGCTCACTTCGAGAACTTCGCCACGTACTCCGCGAGCGTTTCCTTCGGCAACCGGCATCTGGGGTGGTCGGCAATCTGTTCGAGAGCGGTTCGCACTCGCTTGGCCGGCATGAGGCCCGCCGTCACGATCTGATCGAGAATCCAGAAGAGGCCGTGGCATTCGACGGACTCCTGGACCGCCAGCCCTCTCAACGCTCGGTCTCCGCACACCAGGACATGTCCGCCGCTCTTTGCTAGGGCCAAGGCAAACGCGTCGGGAACCGATAGGCGCCTGGCTTGACCCAAGTACGTCTGGGCCAATTGGACTCCAGCGGCATCGAGCGAGAGGACCCGAAGGCCGAGCGTCACCAGCAACTCCCCACTCGTCGCGCGCAGCTCACGTTCGTACAGTACATCAGGCACCGCCAGCGGCGTTGGCAGTTTGAAGGTCGTCTGGAGCAAGTGGCCGCGCTCCAGATCGATCAACACGGACGTGTCAGAAACCAGGAGGCGAGCCATCCGCCGACCGAGGAGCTGGTTGGTCCAGGCTCCCCAGTAACTCTCGCGCGCCTACGTCAAGGAGTTCGGCGGCCTTCGACACCGAGATGACGTCTTCCGACAAAGCCCGGAAGCATAGGCGTCTGAACCTGGCCGGTTGTTCCTTGGGAACAGAGTTCGGCTCCTTCTTTCGCCAACCGCGCTTGCCGAACTCAATGAAGATCTGGCGCTTGAGCGATTCATTGATGATGCCCAGATCCGCCGTGCGGAACGCGATCGCCTGAGCGCTGACGCCAAACAGTTCCTTGAGAGAGAAGAGCTCGCGAATCGAAATGCTCGTACGGCTATTTCCCATTTCGGCGCGCAGCGTCTCCTCCGGAACGAGAAACGCGCCCGCAAACCGCTTGCAGACTTCCTCTGAAACCGTGCCTCCGCTTAGAACCAGATGCCCGAGCTCGTGAGCAAGCGTGAATCTCTGGCGTTCACCAGCATGCTCGCTGTTCACGACAATCGCCTGAACCCGACTGCCGTCCGCCTTCTTGACGTTGGCCTTCACCCCCGAGACGCGTTCCGGCAACCGGATCGAAATGATCTTGATCGCCTTTTCCTCGAGAAACTCCGCAAGACTCGGAATCGGGTCGACACCAAGAGCCCACACGTTGCGCAGCCGCTCTGCGGCCTCCTCCGCGTCCTTCGGCTGACCTCCCTTTCGAGGGAATCCTCTTGGAGGATGCCAGTCACTCGACATCGCGAGGAGATCCTCGACTTCAAGGTATCGCTCGACCGCGCTGAGGATCTGCGCCTGCACGCGCGCCCGATCCTTGGCCTTTTCCAAGCGCTGCTTTCTGAACTCAACACCAACGAGCTCAACCTCGTCCTGGCGCAGTAGGTAGTCCTCAGAGACGCCCAGCGCGCGGGCCAAGGCGATCAGCACCTCAGATCCCGGCATCATTTGATCGCGTTCGTACTTGCCGATCGCTTGGGCCGAGACCAGCCCACCTAGCCGATCCCCTAACTCTCGAAGGGACAGCCCGGCGGCAGAACGGGCAAGTTTGAGGCGTTCGCCAATCATGCGATTCCTCCCGTCGGGAAGAGAGTTTACAAAGAGTCTCTCGTTGATGACAAGTGTAAATCGCTCACCAAGTTGCAGCCAGCCGTAAGCGCTACTGCGCCGCATTCCGAGCTCAGCGCGGAGAGTGTAGATTTACAAATGGTCTCTTCTATAAGTATATATGTAAACTACGAGGCAGCTAGCTAATATGGAATGACCGGTTGTCAAGAAGAGCCGGTGGGAGCTGTGGAAAACGGTTCTGTCGTTTTCCAAGCCGCGGTGGGCGCGTTCTTCAGCGTCCACGGCGGCGGCAGCTTCCACGGGCGGTGAAGCGCGCGCGCCACCAAGGTGACGGACGACCTCGGACGCTTCGACGACGAGTCACGCTGATATCCGGTGGTTACCCCGGTCGCCCGGGGCAGAGCACGTATGACAGTGCTTCGTCGAGAGGACGTGCAATCTAGGGGCGCGCGTTGGGACCGAAGTCCGTGGCGCATAACTAGCCCGCCGATCCTCTGACTCGTGCCGATGGACATCCGTCACCTTCGCAACGCGCGCGCGCGGCGACTCCTTCCTCCTACGTCAGGCGACCGTAGGCCGCTGCAGCGCGGCCCAGAGAAAGCCCGTCAGTTCTCGCGCCACCGCGACCGCGACCTTCGGTGCCGGCTTGTGCTCCGCCGTCAGGCGCCGGAAGCGGCGACACAGCCGCTGCTGGGCCTTGTCCGCAATCGCAATGACGCGGGCTGGTTGTCCAGCCCGGCGCGCCGCGAGCGCCCCCCCGACGCCCGGCCGATGTTGGTAGTGCCAGCTGGCTTCCACCAGGATCCGGCGAACCAACGCATTGCCCATCTTGGTGATGCGCCCGCGCCGATGCTTCTCGCCGCTGGAATCCTCGCTCGGCACCAGGCCGAGGAACGCCATCAGCGCGCGCGCCGAGCCAAACCGTTGGAAGTCATGCAGCTCGGCCAGGATCACCATGGCCGTCAACGTGTCGATGCCACGGAAGCAGCGCAACCACCCGACCGGCTCACGATAGGGCTCCTGCGCGGCGAGCTCCGCCAGTCGCGCGTCCAATTCCACCAGGCGCGCCTCCGTGTGATCGATGGCCAAGAGGTAGTCCTCGACCACGGCGCGCTCCGCCGCGTGGGTCCACGTCAAGCCGTCCATCCACCGGCGATGGGTCCGCGTCCAGTTGCGCCCCGCATAGTGCAGGCCGCGCCGCAACAGCAATTTGCCCAGGCGGTGACGACACCGCTGCAGATCCTCGCGGGCATCGTCGCGCGCCCGGGCCAGATCGCGGACGGCCTCATCGGCGGGCGTGGGCGGCTGCACCACCGTCAGCAAGCCAGCGCGCCCCAGCTCGACGAGTTTCCGCGCATCGCGGCGATTCGTTTTCACGCGTTCGCCCGGCTTCCGCGGCATCAGGGACGGCGCGATGACCTCGCACGTGACCCGTCCCGTCGTCATCTGCCGCTGGAGCGCGTAGCCACAGGGGCCCGCTTCGTAGAACACCTGCACCGGGCCCGGCGCCTCACGCTCGAGCTTTCGCACCAGGCGGCGCACGGCCGTCGGTTCGTTCGTCAGCTGCCACGTCACGGGCGCGGTCCCCGATCCGACCAACATGGCCACGAAGAGGTCCTTCTTGTGTGCATCGATGCCAACGAACGTAGTACCCTGTTTCATGACCGGCTCCTATCGGTGCGGCTCTGGCGCTGCGAGGCGCTAACCCGCGAAATCGGTGGCGACCACCACCTTGTCGAGTGCAACAGCACTACGACGATACGATAGCGGGCCGGTCATTCCATATTGTCTAGCATCTGTCGGCTGGCCGCTTCGGAGCGTTGTAGGAGGAACGAACAAATGGCTACGCATCCGACCTCCCCCGGCGGGGGCCAGCCGCCTGTGACCTTCTCGATCGACGGCGTCGAGTTCAGGACCGACGACCGCCGCCAAACCGCTGGCGAGCTGCTCGCCCTGGCCGGCCTTGATCCGGCCGACTACGACTTGGCACGCGTCGTAGGGCAAGGACAAGTGGAAAAGCCCTTCACCGACGACCGGGAGATCCAGATCACTCCCGGTGCCAAGTTCGTGTCGGTCTTCACGGGGCCGACCCCGGTGGTCTGACATGAATGGTATGGCTCGGTTCATCGCTGAAATCGCGGCCCTCGGGATATCTGTCGAGGAGCGGGGGAAGCTGGCGCGCGTGACACTCGACGTCGGTCATCCAGCGGCGCCTGACCTTCGGTAAAGAAGGTGCCTCAGGAGGGTGGCCCACTTGGCCGCTGGCAGCCGGAGTTCTTCTCAGCCCGTCAGATGTCCCAGCCAACAGCAGTCGGAACCGCTGTATCAAGTCTCGGTCGTGGCTACCCAGGACATCGTTGGCGTCCCGGACGTGTGTACGACAGTTCTGTCAGGCAGTCGCGACTGTCGCTTGCTTCTTGATACTCGGCCCACGATGATTGCGGTCAGATCTACTGGTGCCGCTTGTCGCACAACACTCGCACGGCTCAGGAGGCTTCATGAAACGACTAGCTGGCGTAGGCGGCGTGCTGACATTTTTGGCGCTGGTCACCTGGGGTGTGTCCGTCCAGGTGTCATCTTCGTCGCAGGTACAACGCGACGCGGCGCCGCTATCGGACAGAGGCCGCGAGGCCGTCAACACGACCGAGCGGTCGGATGTACAAACGCCCACAGATCCTAAGGAGCTTGTTAGCGAAAAGAACTTGATCAGGCTCGTGCAGCAGATGGTGCGGATCGACTCCGAATTCTCGAAGGGTGTCCTTCAGAACAATAAGGAGATGGCCGAGTACATCGGAAGAGAATTGAAGGCAATCGGAGTAGAGGTCGAGGTCGTTTATCCCAAAGAGCCTTTCGAGGCACCTTATCAGCGTGGACTCGGCATAAAATACCCTGGAGATCCTTCTGACTTTCCCGTCGTCGTGGCGCGGCTTCGGGGGAAGGTTGGGAAACCCGTTCTGGGGTTAGAAATGCATTACAACACTGTCGTCATCGGAGATCGGGAGCTTTGGACCGTCGATCCACTGGGCGGACAGATCATCGACGGCAAGATCTATGGACGCGGCGCGACGAATTCGCACTCAGCTGTGGCGCAGCGCATCGAGACGCTAAGAGTTCTCAAGGAATCTGGGATCAAGATGGATGGCGACCTCGTCGTCACTCTCGTACCTGGAGAGGGGGCGACAGAGTTCGGCATGCCGTGGGTCGTGGAACATCGGCCGGAACTCGTGGCCGCTGATTGGTATTTGGCGGGAAGCATCGGACCGACGTTTAGTAAGGAGGGGGGCCACATCTGGGCGAAGCTGATCGTGACAGGAAAACAGCACCACCCGCCAGGCGGCGTTAACGCTGCTCATCAGATAGTGGAACTCCTGCCAGCCGTCACCGACGTGGACGGATGGATGACGTGGCAGAGCGACCCATTATTCCCGGGTCGTAAGCCCGGGGTGGACGTCACCGTCCTCAGCACGGGTGCTCCTGACAAGGTTGCCGTCAATGTCATGCCATCAAAAGCGGAGGCCCTTCTCGATATACGGCTGTTTCCGAATCTAGAGCCTCTACAGGTCGTCGCGCAACTGAACAAGCTGCTGGCAGACAAGATGAAGGCAAATCCCGAGCTCCACGTAGCCCTCGAAGTTACACACTGCCAAAAGGTCCAGCCACGCCTATGGGACTTCATCAATGAAGATGATCCGCTGGTACAGGAAATGTTGAAGTTCAGCCGCGAATACACGGGCCGTCAAGATATAGAGATGCAATGGGTGGGATCGGTAGGAGGTGGTAGACCGGATCTATGGGACTCGGGCTCAATCGTCGTTTTTGCCGGAGGGCTAAAGCTGCCGGGCGGCGGTCACGGTGCACACTCACCTGATGAATACGTGAACATCGACGGGTTAGCGCCATCGACGAAGGTCATGGTGGATTTCGTGCAGAGGGTCTTGGGCAACGGGACTCGCCCGGGCATCCGCCCTCCCACTAAACGGCCCGCCAGAGTCCACTAGGAGTGTGTCCGAGTAATGCGGAAATCAGCAGTTTTCGCGATCGCAGGGCGCGATTTTCCTAATGTTCTCAACGCCATGTTTCGCGAAAACCGATTACTCGGACACGCTCCTAGGAGCGGCGCCGCATTCCGCTCTTGGGGCCGGACCCTCGGAGCCGAGTCCGAACCGCATGCTCTGCGTGGGAAACCGCGGCCCGTACGGTTTCCCACGCGCACTCCTCAGTGGCGAAGAAGCTCACGCCTCGGGTGGATTCACTTCGGCCGCCAGCAAGTAAAACCCCACTCCTCGGCATCCGCCGGACACCTCTCCTATCGCCACCGTCTCTCGACTTGCTGCATCAGGATGTCATTCGCCCCGGCCAGCTCAGGCGAGTGCAGTATCCATAGCCTCGAGGGTACCGGCTTCTACGGTGTCGGTCTGGGGAGCTGTGTTCGGCGACACGCGGTCTGTGTCGTTGAGGTCAACCGTTGCGACCGGCGCAAGCGCCGCAAGAACGGCAAGAGCGACACCCTCGATGCGGAGACCGCAGCACGCTCCGTGCTCGCCGGGATCGCGATGGCCGTCCCGAAGACGGCCGATGGGGCATCAGAGACGGTGCGCCAGATCAAGATCGCCCGCGACACAACCAGTGAAAGCCAGGAGTGCGGCGATCATCACGCTGAAGACGCTGATCGTCAACGCGCGTGGGGCGCTGCGCGAAACACTCGAGCCGCTCACCGATCGCAAGCTGATCGACCGTTGCGCCCACCCGTCCGGCGACCTCATCGGCCCCACGGCCTCGACCAAGCATTCACTCCGGGCGCTCGCGACGGGCTGGCTTGCCCTCACGACCGAGGTCAGCGCACAAGACACGGCGCTCGACACCATCACCATGATGGCGGCACCGACGTTGCAGAAGGCGTTCGGAATTGGCCCAGACTCAGCGGCCGAGATGATGATCGTCGCCTGCGACAATCCCTCGGATCCCGTCGGAAGCCGCATTCGCGAAACTCTGCGGCGCCTGACCGATCCCTGCCCCGACCGGGGTCACCAACCGGCATCGACTCTTCCGAGGCAATCACCGCCAAGCAAACGCGGCGCTCCACCGAGGCGCGTTACCATGTGCAGGTCGCCGCCGCCTGACTCACGCCATTCGCCCTCCGAGAAAGCCGGTGCGAGTCGCCAGTGACGAGTGCGCATGAACATCCTCACGATCGCTCAATCAATTCCGGCCGATCTCTCGCATATCTCGGTCGACCCGAATGCTCCCGTCCACTTCATGAGTTCCCACGATCACTTGCACTCGGTACATACCTGGTCCGACAAGTGGGCCCGGGCGCTCGCGGACGGCACGCATCAAACGCCGCGAGTCGTTGCCGCCGATGCGCCGCCAGTCCGGCAGTAACGGCAGAGGGCTGCGCCTTAGGTCCCACAAGACGCGATTGAGACCCGCTTCCCCCGGTCCAGTCAGCTCGCGCACGAGTCGGCCCGCTTCATCGAGCACGGTGATGTGGGCATCTCCCGAAACGCGCTCGCGCAGATAGTAGTCGAGCGTTGCGCCGGAGGGGGCGGTCCCAGTCGTGTCTCCCTCCGGCGTAAGGGGCGAATACGGATTCGGCGCCGAAAACCACTTCGCACCGCTGGCCCCCCGATTGCGCGTCGGATCGATGTCGAGAAGGACGGCGGGCCGCGGCGCAAACAGGTAGGCATCGCTTCTGAGAAGGCTGGGAGTCAGCTGCTGCAGCGGAACGATGTCGAGAATCCAAACTCCTCGCCCGTGGGTTCCGGCGACCAGTTCGCTATCTCGCGGATGAATCTTCAGATCATGAACGGGCACCGTCGGGAGGCCGCGCCCTGCGCGATCCCAGTGACCGCCGCCATCGAGCGATACCCATACACCTAACTCATTTCCGACAAACAACAGATCGGGGTTGTGCAGATCCTCGCGGACAACGTAAATCGGGGACTCCGGCAGATCACGCGCAATGGCCTGCCAGGACTCACCGAAGTCCTCCGTGCGGTACAGCCATGGCCGCCGGTCGTCGTGCCGGTGGCCATCGAGGCTGACGTATGCGGTTCCGGCCGCAAAGTGCGATGTCTCGATCCGGCTTACCCATGTTGTCGGTGGGGCGTGCCCAGAGCCGCGACCTAGCAAGCGGTCTGAAACGTCGCGCCACGTTGTTCCTCCGTCTCGGCTCACGTTGATCCGGCCATCATCACTGCCCGTCCACAACACACCCGCAGCCACGTCGGATTCGGCGATGGTTGTAATGGTCGCTCCCTCGCCCGTTTCCGCGTTAGGTTCGCCTTTGGTTAGGTCTGGGCTGATACCTGTCCACGTGTTGCCGCGGTCGAGGCTGCGAAAGAGCCGTTGGGCCCCGATGAGCACAGTTCGCGGAGCGTGAGGCGACAGGATGACGGGGGCGACGTAGTTAAAGCGCAGATGCTCACCTGGTGCTGACACCGGCCGGATCGACCGTCGGCTGCCCGTGCGCAGGTTGACCCTGACGAGGTTTCCGTACTGCGACTCGGCATACATCGTCGACGGATTGGTCGGATCTACCTGCACGTAAGCGCCGTCCGCCGTGATGATCTTGAACCAGTCTGCGTCGGTGATCCCCGTAGCGTGGCGCGTCGCGCTTGGTCCACCCCAGCATCCGTTGTCTTGGAGTCCGCCATAAATGTTGTACGGCTGCTTCATGTCGAGCGCGATTCGCACGAACTGACCAATCGGAAGCGGATTGGCCTCCCACTGTGCGCCACTGTCGTACGAGACATATAACCCGCCGTCCGTGCCGACGATCAAGTGCTGGGTGTCGAGGGGGTCGATCCACATCGCGTGGAAGTCGCCATGCACAAAGCGGCTCGTCAACCACGACGAGAACGCCCAATCGGTCTGGTTGAACGTCCGGCCGCCATCGATTGACTCCCAGGTTCGGACCAGTAGCGCGTAGACGTGGTCTGGGTTGGTCGGATCGACGCGAATCTGGGAATAGTAGGCGGCGCGCTCGTTGATGGGGTTGACGCGTCGCCAAGTCTCGCCCGCATCATCGGACCGGAACACACCTCCACCCGTATCCAGTTCTCCCTGGCCGAACAACCTGCGCACTTGCAACTGCTCGGCACGGCTGAGACCTGTCACCACTGCCGCACTGGACTCGGCGGGCATCCGTGCCGCTATCACGACTCGCAGCCGCTCAAGCTGTTCGGCCGGCGGCTCATGCTCGCTCGCTAGCAGACCTCTCAACAAATGCTGCTCGGCGGCCGGCAGTTGGACGAAAACCGGAGCCCGGTCGACCAGCGCGTATACTGTGGTCGGCCGACTGGGCGCGACGGTCAGCCCGATTCGGCCGACACGATCTGCAGGCAGGCCGAAAGCTAGCTTCTTCCAGGTGCGTCCGCCGTCTTTGGTCTTGTAGACACCGCTGCCAGGGAGAACCTCGATGCCCAGGCTGTCCGAATCGTCAAAGCGATCGCTGCGGCGTCCCCAAGCCGCAGCGTAGAGCGTGAGCGGATTCGCAGGATCGATGGCGAGGTCCACGATGCCGAGGTCGCTGCCGAGGGACAGCACATTCTGCCACGACACGCCGCCATTGGTGGTCTTGAACACACCGCGTTCTGGGTTTGGGCCCCACAGGTGACCGAGCGCAGCGACATATACGGTATCGGGATGAACGGGGTCGATGACGATTCGCCCGATATGTTGCGAATCGGCGAGCCCGACATGTTTCCAGTTTCGACCACCATCGGTGGACTTGTAGACCCCGTCGCCCCAGGAGCTGTAGGTGCTGGCGTTTGCCTCGCCTGTGCCCACCCAGACCGTGTCGGGGCTTGTAGGACTTACCGCCACTGCGCCGACCGAAGCGCTGCCTGCGTTGTCGAAAACAGGCTCCCAGGTGGTGCCATTGTTGACGGTCTTCCAGACACCGCCCGTCGCCGCACCCGCATAGATAGTGTGCCGATGGGATGCAGCAACCGCGATATCGGTCACGCGTCCACTCATGTGCGCGGGTCCGACCAGTCGCCACTCAAGCGGAGACGAGAGGGACCTGGCGCGCGCCGGGAGGGTCACTGGTTGCTGCGCACACACCACGACGCCGAAGGCGATGCACGTCAGAAACAGGTACAGGTGATTGATCTTCATGATTTGTGTGACCTGAGGCTCTCGTCAACCGCTCTTCCATATGTCCCCTTTTTGCCTCATTCGTCAATACGTGCAAGGGACAGCGGTGGGCCCCCACGGGAACTGTCGTGGGAATGGCTGCGAAGAGCCATGCTAGGACAGTTCGGAGGCCGCTCATCTGCTGTCCCTTTCGCTGGTAAGCCGCAAAGACGAAGCTGAAAGACCAAGATGGAGAGTGTTTCTGTGGGGGGGCTGGACTGGTTGAGGAGGGCCGCGAGGCGCCTACCGCCGCGCGCATTTGAGGCACGAGTCTGATGCAACCGATGCCTATCGTTGGGGTCTACTGCGACCAACCAGAAACGGTCCTGCGACGCGTCCGCCGTCTGGTGCCGGATGCGTCCCTTCGAGTGTGTCGCCAGTGGGACGAGCTCGATCGGATCACGGACGAGATCGAGGTCCTCTTGGCGTTCAAGTTCAATTCGATGCCGTTCCCGCGAGATGTCATCCTCGCTGCACCCCGGCTGAGATGGGTGCAGCTGTCGAGCGCCGGAAGCGATCATCTTATGCCGCTTGGGTCAGGTTGCCCCTTTGTGACACGGGCGTCAGGGATCGACGGCGATCTAGTGGCCCAGTACGTGATGGCGACGACGATGGCAATGCTGTGGGGCCTTCGACGACTCATCCGCCAGCAGGACAACCGGCAGTGGACCAGGTACGGCGTCTCTTCACTGGCGGGGCGAACGGTCGGCATTATCGGGGCTGGCCTCGTCGGCACGGTGGTGGCCGAACGAGCGCGCGCCTTCGGAACCCGGGTGATCGGTATTCGAAGATCTGGCCGGCCGGTGCCGGGTTTCGACTCCATCTATGGCCCCGATGGGCTGATCCGGCTGATTCGCGAATCCGATGTCGTGGTGCTGACTGTGCCGCTGACGCCGGAGACCTGCAACCTGCTGGGTCCAAGCGAACTGGCTTACATGCGTCGGTCGGCCGTGCTGGTCAACACGAGCCGCGGCGGCATCGTGGACGAGCAGGCGCTGCTCGACGCCCTGCTCCAGAGGAGGTTGGCGGGAGCCGTGCTCGACGTGTTTGCTCTTGAACCCCTGCCGCCGAACAGCCCGTTCTGGTCGTTATCGAACGTCTTGGTCACGCCGCACATTGCAGGGGGCTTGAGCGGCCGGCCTGTCGCTGTGGCGCAGCTGTTTTGTGACAATCTGCAACGGTGGCTCGACGGCGCGCCGCTGCAGCACATTGTGGATCCAGTGGCCGGGTACTAGAACCGGGATACTTGAATCGTCGGGCAAACACCGGACAGATGTGTAGGGAGCGTCATCATGAACAATGGCAAAGTTGGCTGGCAGGGCAATTTCGTAGCGGTTATCACTCCCTTCGACGAGAGAGGCGAGATCGACGAGCCCGCATTCTGCGCCAACCTCGCCTTCCTCGTTGAGGGGGGCGCTCACGGCGTCGTGGTATCAGGCTGCACCGGCGAGGCCTGGGCGCTCACGGCAGAAGAGCGGCTCCGGCTGTTCCGGCTCGCGGTCGACGCGGTCGGACAACGCGCGACGGTCATCGCTGGAACCGGAGGAATCTCGACGCAGGCGGTCATTGACCTCAGCCTTGCAGCGAAGGATGTTGGGGTGGCGGGAGTTATGGTGCTGCCGCCCTACTACGCGATGCCAGGCCGCCGCGAGATCATCGGCCACTACGACGCCATTTCACGCGCCGTCAAACACCCAATCCTGCTCTACAACATCCCGCGACGCGTGGGGGTGAACCTGACGCCAGACCTCCTCGATGAACTTGCAGCACTCGACTGGACCGTAGCCGTGAAAGAAAGCTCCGGAGATTTCATCCAGCTAGTAGAGACCGTCGCACGCGTTGGCGCGCGGCTGAATGTCTTCACAGGTCATTCGGCGACGCGCGGTGTTCCGTCCATCGTGATGGGCGCTAAGGGACTCGTCAGCTCGCTGGAGTCGCAGATCATGGGCCGGGACGCTATTGAGATGTACGACTTGGTCAAGCGGGGCGATCTCGGTCGCGCGCGAGACGCTCAGATGCGCACGCTTGACCTCGATCAGAGCCTGCGATCAATCGGCACGTTCCCGGCTAATCTCAAGGCTGCAATGAATATGATCGGCCGTCGCGCTGGCACCACGCGAGCTCCCATTCTGCCTCTGTCTGAGGAGGACGCTGCGAAGGTCCGAGTCGTTCTGGAGCGGATGCGGCTCATTCCAGTGGCGGTGTAGGAAGGCCTGAAGTCAGGCGAATCGACGATACGGCCCGAAAGAGATCAACCCAGGAGAGCTAGGCAGCGCAGACCGTCTATGAAATCGTCCGGAAACAGCGGGTGGAGGATATGCACGCGACTAGGGTCGAGATGCCCGTCGAGCTTGCGAGTCGCGGTAATGGTCGGCCAAACATCTCCGTCCCGACGTTCGGACGGCTGCCGGGACAGCCAATCATCGACGGAGCACACGTTGTACGACGCGCTGCACACTTCTGGATAGGCACTGGCAAGGAATGTCCGCGTGGCGTCGGCGTTGTCGGTGTCCCGCGTCAGGAAATGACGGTAGCCACCGGCGGGAATGGCCATCGATTCATTCAGGAGCTCCACGTTGTACCGGACGTAGAGGACCGGGCAGCCCACGGCCTCGGCGATGTGCTGCGCGCGCCCGCGCAGGTAGTAGCTCGAGAGCAAATAGTGAGCGCCATGGGGAAAGTCCGACGCCCGGCTGGCTGGAGGCAGGTGCACAAGCAGAGCCGGGAACGCCTTGTGCAAGCACGCGGTGAGACAGTCGTATGCGTCGCGCGTGGCGAGAACCGGGAGTTGAACGGTGCACCCCTCCGCACTGAGTCCTTCCTGGAAGGCGCCGATGAGCTGAACGAGGCGACCTGGCTCTAGTCTGAGGCTGCGCGCTTCGAGAATCGTATGCTTGAGGAACTCGTACAGTCGCTGCACCGGACGCGCGATGCCCTCGGGCGTTGCGACATACGCCCCACTTCTCGGTCGGATCTCTGCAAACATCGTTTCGCAGAGGACATCCTGGATGCGTTCGGCGGTTGTCCTGGAAATATGGAGGTCTCGAGCGAGTTCGCGGACAGACGGCAGGCGATCGCCTGGAAGCAGTCGACCGGCGACCAGTTGCGCGAGGGCCTGTCGCTGAATCTGCGCCGAGTAGCTGAGTCGATTCCGGCGATCCAGAGCGAATGTCATATAAACACGCCCCCGCGAGTTATGTTAGCGATAGTTCATGTCGCTGTCAAGGAAAACAATCCTCGTGGCGCCCATGCAGCAGGGTGCCTGCCGTCCGTTTGTCCGCTAAGCCGTACGGCCTGACCGGGAGATTTAACATGCGGGTTGCGGTTGTGGGAGCGGGTGCCGTTGGTGGCTACTTGGGCGCGGAGCTCGTGCGCGCCGGACACGACGTGGTCTTCGTGGATGTCGGCGAGCACCTTCGGGCAATTCGCGACTGCGGCCTCGCGATTAGGAGCCCGCTGGGCAATTTTGTGGCCAAGGGCCGAGCTGAAATGGATCCCGCAGCCGTGGGTGAGAGTGACCTCGTGCTCTTTACGGTGAAGAGCTATCACAACGCGGCGGCCCTTGAGACGTTGAAGCGGATCGCTTGCGCCTCAACCTCTGTGTTGACGCTGCAGAACGGCGTCGACAGTATCGACCAGGTTGCTGCCGCGGTGGGTACCGGCCGAGTGGTGGGAGGGGCGGCCTACTTGGCCACCGGCATCGTCGGCCCCGGGGTGATCGAGCAGACCGGGTCGATTCGGCGGATCGTTATGGGCGAGGTGTTCGGCGAGCGATCCGGGGTGTCCGCCAGGGTCGCCGCCATTGCCCGAGCCTTTCGCGACGGCGGAATCGAGGTTGAGGAGGTCGCCAACGCCCGCGTGCCCATCTGGCAGAAGTTCATATACCTGTCCGTGATTGCAGGGCTCTGCGCCAGTACCCGGCTGCCCATCGGGCCGCTTTGGACGGAGCCCGCTTTCCGTGAGCTATTCATGGACGCGGTCGGAGAGGTCGTGCGAGTCGCACGAGCCGAGGCTGTCGCTCTGCCGGACGACATCAATGATCGTATTCTTCACTATGTCGCAAACGTGTCGCCGGCCATGCGTCCTTCGCTGTTGATCGATCTTTCGCAGGGTAAGCCGCTCGAGGTCGACGCTTTGCTCGGTTCAGTCGTGCGGCGGGGCCAGGCCACGGGGGTGCCGACGCCTATTATGCGCGTGCTCTATCGGGTGCTGCAGCCTCACGCGAATGGCACGTCAGCGGCAGCGAACATCGCTTCGGGTGTCGTCGCCTCGCCCGCTTCTGTGTGAGCACGGGGTCGATACGAGGTTGACATGGAACGGATCATCGCAGAAACGCAAGTCTGTATCGTTGGTGGGGGAGTGATGGGCCTAGCCACGGCGTGGCAACTGGCCGCCCGTGGCCTCGACGTTGTGATTGTTGAGAAAGCAATCCCTGGGCTCCAAGCATCGGCGGCGAATGCGGGCACACTAGCCATCCAGAACAAACACACGAGATCGATCCCGCTGGTCCAGCGTGCGATCGCGATGTGGCGCACGCTATCAGACCAGACCGGCGTAGACATCGGGTACGAGAAGCGCGGAGGATTCCGTCTCGCGCACAGCGTAGACGACCTCGAGAAGCTCGAAAGGGCGGTGGGCATCCAGCGCACGCTCGGTGTGGCGGCCGAGATGGTCTATCAACCGCAGTTGGCGCGCGAAGCACCCTACCTAGCGCCAACGGTGGTTGCCGCCAGCTATTGTCCCGACGACGGAATGGCGAATCCGCTGGCATCGTCGCGTGCCTTGCTCGTGGCCGCAAGACGGGAGGGCGCGCGTCTCCTCCACCACTGCCCGGTCTCCGCTATTGAATCTGGCGCTGACGATCGCTTCCTGGTTCAGACACCTCGCGGTGTGATCCGGTGCGCTCAAGTCATCTCGGCGGCCGGCGCCTGGAACGTCGATGTCGCGCGGATGGTTGGAGTCGAGCTGCCCTTGACGACCGACGTGCTGCAGGTGATGACGACCGATGCGGCGCCGCCGCTCTTTCCACATATCGTGACGCACGTTCGAGGCAACCTGACCGTGAAGCAGGCGTCTGCAACCGGCAAGATTCTCATCGGCGGCGGCTGGCGGGGCGAGGGGGATCCGGTCACCGGAATCAAGCGCGTGTGCCGTGAGACGCTCATCGCGAATCTCAAATGGGCGACGCAGTGCGTGCCTGGTATCGCGAAATCGCGCCTGCTCCGTGCGTGGGCGGGGTTCGAGGGCCGGACGCCGGACAAGCTGCTCCTATCGGGAAGCGTCGACGTGCCTCGGGGCTTTCATCTGCTCGGCTGCGGTGGGGGCGGCTACACGCTCGCACCCTTCGCCGGTGCGATCGCGGCCGCACGTGTGTGTGGTGAAACCATCGATCTGCCCCTCGATGCGTTCAACGTGAAACGGTTCATCCCCGCGCGGACGACCACCGCATCATGAGGCGGGGTGATAGCCCAGAGGGAGTCCTGTGATGTTTCGTCGTCTGGACCGGGATCTGCGGCAAGGTGATCCGATTCGTTTGATCGTGGATGGAAAGATCGTTCAGGCGTTTCGAGGCGAGACCGTGGCCGCGGCGCTCCTCGCGAGTGGCCTTCGGGCGTTTCGAACGACCGCGCGTGCCCACGCTCCCCGCGCGGCATTCTGCGGGATGGGCGTGTGTTTCGAGTGTCTGGTGACGATCAATGGCGTCTCCGGCGTTCGCAGCTGCATGGCGCCGGTCGAAGAGGGCATGACGGTCGTGACCGGAGGCGAGCTGTGACAGTCGAACAGGCCGACGTCGTCGTGGTTGGCGCCGGACCTGCCGGGCTGTGCGCGGCCGTCGAGGCTGCCCGCGCGGGCTGCCGCGTGACGGTCGTCGATGAAGCGGAGCAGCCCGGCGGACAGATCTATCGGCAGTTGCCGGACGCCTTCCGCGCGCCCCACCAAGGGGCGCCGTCCCGGGAACAGCGGACGGGACAGGCGCTGCTCGCCGAAGTGCGGGCTCTCGGGGTGCACTTCAGCCCACGCACGACTGTCTGGGGCTGGTTCGAGGATCGGGTGCTCGACGTGATCACTGACGATCGAACGTGGCGGTTGCATGGCCAAGTGGTGATCGTCGCAACTGGCGCGCACGATCGTCCGGTCCCAATTCCGGGCTGGACGCTGCCGGGCGTGTTCACCGTCGGGTGCGTGCAGACACTGCTCAAAGGCCAACGCATCGTCCCATCCGGACGGGTGCTGCTCGCAGGCACCGGTCCACTCCTGCTCGTGGTGGCCAGTCAACTGGCCAGCTACGGCGTCCAGATTGTAGCAGTGGTCGAGACCGTACCGTCCCTGGGTGTCCTCCACCATCCACTGACCCTATTGAACGGCTGGCGGCTACTGCTCGATGGCCTGTGTTACCGGGCGACCCTCGCACGGCATCGTGTCCCCTTTATCGCACCAGCGATCTTGACGCGCATCGACGGAATCACGTGCGTCGAGCGCGCGACTATCGCGACTGCGGACACCGAGTGGCGACCGGTCAGGGGCACTGAACGAAGCGTCGACGTCGACACCGTGTGCCTTGGATATGGGTTGCTTCCTAATGTCGAGCTGCTGCGGCTGGCTGGCGCCGGTCTTCGCTACGATCCGCCGACGTCCGCGTGGGTTCCCGAGCGCACATCCAATCTCGAGACGACGCTGCCAGGTGTGTTCGCGGCGGGAGACGGCGCTGGAGTGGCGGGCGCGCTCGTTGCTGCCGACGAGGGGCGCGTGGCAGGAATTGCAGCTGCCCGCCGGCTCGGCCGGCTCTCCGACGCGGCCTCGCGAATCCGTCTTCAGCGCCCGCTGTGCCACCTTCGCCGCCTGCACCGGTTCCGGTCCGCGATCGATGACGCGTACCGACTCCGGACAGGCCTCTACGAGCTTTCGCACGACGACACGATCGTTTGTCGCTGTGAGGAGGTGTCGGTGGCCGAGATCGCGGACGCACTGAACGACGGGGCGGCCAGCCTGAACCAGATCAAGGCGTGGACCCGTGCCGGAATGGGCGCGTGTCAGGCGCGCATGTGCGCGACCTCGCTCGAGACGATCGCCGTGCCACGATTCCAAACGCAGTTCGATGAGGTGCGAACGTTCACGCCGCGGCCGCCAGTCAAGCCAGTCCCCATCGCGGCGTTGATTGAGGAGTGGCGGGGCCTGGACGCAGGTGCTATAGCCGGGCAGGGTGCGCCGCACCCGTGATGCCGGCAGTTCTTGCGACCTCGGCCAGACAACACGCTGTGGTGAGAGTCTCGTCAATTTGTAGGAGCCCGACGTGAAGCAGCCCACATCGTTCATGCCTCGACTCGCTTTTTGGGCTTGATCCGGTTTCGTGGACACTTTCCCAAAGGGGGATACGATGTCCACGATGGCCCACACGACGAAGAAACGACCACGACGCAGCTTCACAGACGACTTCAAAGCCGGGGCGGTCCGACTGGTCCTCGAGCAGGGCAAGACGGTCGCCGCGGCGGCCCGCGATCTCGATCTGACGGAGTCCTCGCTCCGAAATTGGGTCGAGCAAGCCCGCACGGATGCGGGGCGCGGCAAGCTTGGGGCGTTGACCACGGCCGAGCGGGAAGAGCTCAGCCGCCTCCGCAAGGAAAACCGCATCCTGCAGGAGGAGCGGGAGATACTAAAAAACGGCCGCTCGGGCCCACGAGGGCCCGACTTGTGGACCAGAAACTCCCGGCTGTACGCTCGGGCGCCCGGGGCTGTGGCCGTCCGCTTTCTGGTGACATCTGAGCCCGTTAAAAAACGGGTCTTCAGCAGAATCTGTGGGTAGTGTCGCCGCTCATGGAGAACCGCGTAAATCTGGACCGACGTCGTTGAGGGTTCACAGCCAGATCACCGGTTGGGCTTCTGCTCCTGGGCCTGCTTCCGCTTCTGTGCCTGCTCGGCCTCCCGTTTCCGGTAGGAGTCGCCGTCAATCGAGATGATCTCGGCGTGGTGCGTGAGCCGATCGATCAGCGCGACAGCGCACGCGGCGTTGGGAAACACCGTGTCCCATTGCCGGAAGGGCAAGTTCGTCGTCATCACGATGGACTGCTGTTCGTAGCGGCGGCTCACCTTTTGAAACAGGAGGTCGGCGGCGTGCGCGTCATAGGCCAGGTAGCCGACTTCGTCGATCGCCAAGAGCGTGGGGCGCAGATAGGTCCGGAGGCGGTGCTGCAGGGCGCGGGCGGTCTCTTGGCGGGTGAGGTCCAGGATCAGATCGGCAGCGGTCAGGAAACGGGCCGAGTGGCCCGCGAGAATCGCTTAGTGGACGAGATTCTTGGCGATCATCGTCTTGCCGAGGCCGTGTGAGGCGACGATGATCACGTTCTCCCGTTGTGCGAGAAAGTCCAGCGTGAGGACGCGGTCGACGGTCGCGCGATGAAGGGCCTTCGGCCAGTCCCATTCCCAGTCCGCCATCGACTTGAAGCGGCCGAGGCGGGCGTCTTTGAGCCGCCGCTCCACGCGCTGGCGCAGGCGGGCCTCGAGCTCGGCCTGCACCACGCGCTCGAGCTGCACGAGGGGACTCCAGCGCTTCTGGGTGGCGCGGGCGATGAAGTCATTGAGCTCGCTGGCGGTGTGGACGAGGCCGAGTTGCCGCAGCTGATCACTCAGGGTCGTCGGAATCGGATCGGGTGAGCTCATCGTAGGTCTCCAGGCGATGGGGCGTGACCTCGAGATCACGGACGCCGGGGCGATCCGGCAGCGCCAGCGGAATCGGCGGCTTGAGCCCGCGCTGGCGCCGGCGGGTCTCGAGGATGTGGGCGATGGCACCCGCCCCGAGGGCGTCGCGCTCGAGCGCGCAGGCGATGGCGGCTCCGAGCCCCTGGGGGCCGTAGTCGTCGAGCAGGGCGACCAAGCGTGCCAGGTGGTACCGGAGCGATTCGCCGCGGGTCGCCAAGCGCTCGAGCAGGGTCGTGACCGCCGGGACCGAGAGGCGGAGGCGGAGGCGGTCGCGGACACTGGACGGATTGGCCTGACGGGTGGCCGCCACGAGCCCGGCGACAAGTGCCGCCTGCTCGATCACGGCGCCGGTGTCGTAGCTTCGCTCATGGCGCGCGATCTCCTCGGTGCCGGCGATGCCGCGCACGGTCGTGGGACTCGCGAGCAGCGTCAGCGGGCGACGGACGTGGGTGTGCGGAATCGAGTAGCTGTTGCGGTCGAAGCGCACGTACGGCGTCTTGCCGGAGATGACACTCCGCATCACCCGGGTCTCGAACGGATGCGCAGGGAGCGGCAAGAGCCGCGGCTGTTCCTCCGCGAGCACTTCGGCGACCGTGCGATCGCGCTGGTCTGGATGCGGACGGTGATGCGCCACGTCGTCGCGCCAGCGGCGAAATTGGGCATTCAGGTCGTCGACGTCGACAAACGTGCGCGCCGCAAAGAAGGCGTGCCGCAGGTACTGGATCTGGCGTTCGACTTTCCCCTTTTCATTCCCGCGCCCCGGCGTACACGGCCGCGGCGCAAAGTGATAATGGCCGGCGAGCTCCAACAGCCGCGGATGAAAGCGAATCGCGGTGCCGGCGCGTTTTAGGACGGCACTGCGCAAATTGTCGTACAGGAGCGTCCGCGCGACTCCTGGCCAGGTGCCGAAGGCCTCGACATGCCCGCGGAGAAAACTCTCGAGCGTCTGATCGACCGTGAACAGCGCGAAGATGGCGCGGGAGTACGACAGCACCATCACGAAGCCGGAGAGCGGGCGCACGCCGCGGCCGATTCGAATCGAGCCAAACGCGCCCCAGTCGATCTGGGCTTCCTCGTTATGGTGAGCTCACCATAAGGAGGATTATGGTGAGACCGCCGTTATGGTGAGTCGCCGGCCTCCCCCCTGCTGACGGACTACGCGGCCGCCGCCGTCATCCCGTCGCGTCCTTCCCATAATCCCTGCTCTGAGGTGTCAGGCCTCGGAGGAGGATTCCATGTTCGCTGGCTACTATTTCGCCGGTCAGGTTCAGCGCTATCGAGCATCACCACACAAGGCACGAATCGATCACGTCGCCGAGGCATTGATCAGCCGCCGGTACCTGAAGGAGGTGATGGCGCAGCATCTGCGCGAATGGCTTCGGTTCACGGCGGACTTCGACGCGCGAGGCTGCCCGCTGCCCACGACCGTTCGCGACCGCGACGTCCAGGAATACGTTGCGCGCCGGCTTCCGCGTGGAAGCGCGAGTCGTCGGCGATTCCTGCGCGCATCGGTGCGCATCTTCCTTGAAACCGATGCGAACGGCGTGTTTCGTCGGCGCATCGGGACGGCGGTGGCTCGCGCGGTTCCTGAGTGGATCGCGCCAGCCGTGCGGGCGTACACCATGTTCCTTCACGAGCATCGCGGCCTTGCGGCGCGCACCGTGCACAAGCGCGTCTGGCAGTTGCGTCACCTCGCCGACGTCTGGGACCACTCCGGCGTGACGGCGTTGCCGGATCTGCGCGCCTCGCACATTCAGCAGTTCTTTCTCCAGCTGGAGCGCCTGAAGCCGGCCACGCGGCGGACCTACGGCGTGACGCTCCGGAGTTTCTTGCGGTGGGCGTACCAAGACGGGCGACTGCCCAGGGATCTGCGAGCCGCCGTGATCACCGGCCGCCACATGCGCCAGGCTCAGGTGCGCGATGTGCTGGCGATCGAGGACGTCGACCGCGTGTTGACCGCTGTTGATCGATCGCGTGCGGTCGGCCGTCGGGACTACGCCCTGCTCCTGCTCGCCATCCGCTACGGCATGCGCCCCTCGGACATTCGACAGCTCCGCCTCGACGATGTGCATTGGCGACAGGGATTGATCGCCATTCGACAAGCGAAGACCGGACGACCGTTGACGCTCCCGTTGTTACCAGAGATTGCCGACGCCTTGGCGGCCTATCTTCAGCATGGCCGTCCGGAAACGGCCGCACGTGAGGTGTTCGTTCGTCATCGTGCACCCTTTGCCCCATTCGTTCCCACCAATAACCTGGCCGCGATTCTGCGTCCCCTCTTCCGCCGAACCGGTCTCGATCAGCGAGCCGGCGGTCGCGGGTTGTACGCGTTTCGACACACGCTGGCGAGCGGAATCCTCGCGGCCGGTTGTCCGATCAAATCGATCGCCGATGTGCTCGGCCACCAGTCGACAGACACGACGATGGAATATGCGTCGATCGATTTGGCCGCCCTCCGTCAGGTGGCGCTGTCGGAAGCAGAGGTGCGTCGATGAGCCGCCCCACGTCGCGTTCCGTGCCCACATTCTCCTCGCCGTTGGCGGATGCCCTCGCGCGGTTTCTCGCGTTCAAGCGAGCCGGGGGGTGTCGCTACCATGACGAAGCGCGTGCCCTGCGCGTCCTCGATCAGTTCCTGATCACCGCTGTCAATCCGGCCGATCCGGTGATCACGCTGGACGTGGTCCGACGCTATGTCGCACGCAGAGGTGAGGAATCGGAGACGACGCGCGCGCACCGACTGAGCTTGATTCGACAGGTCTGCCGCTTCCTCGCCCTTGAGCAGCCGCGGACGACCGTGCCGGCGCCGCGATTCTTGGGCATTCGCCGCCGCACGTTCGTGGCGCGGGTGATGTCACAGGAAGAGGACCAGCGATTCCTGGCCGGGTGCGAGCACCTCGTCACGAGATCGTGGTCTCCGATCCGCGACACGGTATTGGGCACCCCCTGGTCCTCCTGTACTTCACCGGATTGCGGACGGGTGAGGTACTCCGGCTCACCATCGCCGACGTCGACCTCGCGGGCGCCGTGCTGCGCGTCCGCGACACCAAGGTCGGCAAGTCGCGTCTGGTCCCCGTCGCGTCGGATGTCGCGGCACGCCTTAACCGTTGCCGCACGACGATCGAGCGCCACCTCGGCTCGCGCCCGCCCGACGCACCATTCTTTTCGACGGCGTCCGGCCGCCGCTACTCTCACACCGCGCTCTCCGCCGCGTTCCACCAAGTGCTCGCGCGGGCGGCCATCCCTTGCCGCAGCGCCGGCCGCGCACTCCGGCTTCACGATCTCCGTCACGGCTTCGCGGTCCTGAGGTTGTTGGTGTGGTATCAGCAGGAGGCCGATCTTGGCGCCCGGTTGCCCGCCCTGGCGACGTACCTGGGGCACGTGGGCTTGGCCAGTTCTCAGCGGTACTTGCAGCTCACCGCCGACATGGTTGGCGAGATCGGCCGTCGACACGAACGCCGGTTCGGATACCTGATCACTGACGGAGGGCGGCCATGACGGCGCCCGACCTATGGAGCCTCGTCACCGCGTTCTTCGTACGCCATCTGGCTGCGGAGCACAACGCCAGCCCGCACACGGCCAAGGCGTACCGTGACGCGCTCAAGCTGCTGCTCCGATTCGCGGTCGACGCGTGTCAGCGACCCATGGCGGCGTTGCAGATCGACGATCTGACTCCCGATCTGATCCTGCGATTTCTCACGGACCTCGAAACGACGCGCCACAACTCGGTCCGGACCCGCAATGCGCGCTTGGCGGCGATTCACAGTTTCTTTCGGTACGTCCTCGAGAGCCAGCCCGAGTGCGCCCTCGCCTGTCATCGGGTGCTGGCGATTCCCGTCAAGCGAGCCACGCGTCCACTGCTCGGCTACCTCACTGAAGGGGAGCTGGTCCATCTGCTGGCGCAGATGGACCGCTCCACGATCGACGGTGAGCGCGACTATGTCCTGCTCGCCCTGTTGTACGACACCGGTGCACGCATCCAAGAGCTGCTCGATTTGGCGCCAAGGGACATCCGATTCGCGGCGCCCGCCGTCGCGTGTCTTCACGGCAAGGGCCGACGAGAACGCCTCTGTCCGCTGTTGCCGCAGACCGCCCGGCTTGTGAGCCGGTATCTGGCACGTGTCGGTCGTCCGGTCGACGATCGCGGTCCGCTGTTTCGTAATCGCTGCGGGGAGCCGTTGAAGCGGCACGGCGCCCGCTATCTGTTGCTCAAGTACCTCAACCGTGCCCGCGCCTCGATGCCGAGTCTTCGTCGAGCGGCCATCAGCCCGCACACGATCCGGCACACAAAGGCCATCCACCTGCTTCAGGCCGGCATTCCACTCATCACGATCAAGGACTTTCTCGGTCATGCCGACGTGAAGTCCACGGAGGTGTACGTGCAGATCGATGTCGGCATGAAACGCGAGGCCCTGGCCCTCGCGGGATCGCCGACGTCGACTGGCCCGAAGCCCCCGCGGCTATCGAAAGACCTCCTCGCGTGGCTCGAGGCGCTATAGGAATTATGCCGAGCACGTCCGGAAGAACACCGCGCCACCGCGTCGCGCTTCTTCCGGACTCACCATAACGGCGGTCTCACCATAATCCTCGTTATGGTGAGCGCACCATAACGAGGAAGGCCAGGTCGATTACGGCGGCGGGCCGATGGTCCGCTATCCGCCGACCGGCAAGTACCGGCGCGCCCGGCTGTTTGCCCTGACGCTGGGCCACTCGCGCAAGGCCGTGCGGCTGCTGGTGTGGCAGTCCAGCGCGCAGATCTGGGCGGAGCTGCACGAGCGGGCCTTTCGCCGCCTCGGCGGCACCCCGCACGTGATCGTCCTCGATTATGTGACGCGCCACATAATCGAGGTTATGTGCCCGCGCTTGATATGTGGCGGCGACATCGGAGGCGATTAAAAGAGGCATCTCTCCATCCATCTATGGCCACATAACGGTCGCCTCTCTTTGGCGGATGATCACCGAG
>JAHECP010000073.1 GCA_024641665.1 Acidobacteriota bacterium | reverse complement strand
CGTCAGCCGCCGCGGCGGCCGGAGGCGGCGCCGGCTCGAGCGTGTCGAAGACCGTCGACGGCAGCGGCTCGGCAGGCGCCGTGTGGGACTCGGACGGGCGCATCACGTCGGGCACGGCCGGGCCGGGCACGGCCGGGCCGGGCACGGCCGGACCGGCCCCGGCGGGCTCGGCGCTGCCAAGCCCCGCGAACGCGGCGTCCAGCCGGTCGAAGTAGTCGTCGAGGGAATCCGCCGTCTGATCGCCGCCGGGCGCCGGCGCGACGTCCGGCGTGGCCTTCGGCTCCCGCGTCTCAGGTGCCACCGCCGTTCCGGGTGCGCCCGACGGCGGCCGCGCCGGCGAGGTGGGCGGCGTGGCCCAGAGCGATTCCGGCCGGCGACCCGCGAGCAGGTCCTTGACGCGATTGACCACCATCTGCGGCTCGAAAGGCTTCACCAGGACGCCGTCGCACCCGGCGGCACGCGCGCGCCCTTCGTCGACCGGCTCGAACGCGCCCGTGAGCAGCAACACCGGGATGTGCGCCAGATGCGGCGTCCGCTTCACGAACGCCGCGACCTCGTAGCCGTCCCGCTTGGGCATGCCGACGTCGGCCAGGACCACGTCCGGCCGCTCGGCCTCGATGCGCTCGATCGCCTGCTGCCCGTCGCCGACCGCCACGACCTGGATATCCTCGTCGGCGAAGGTCAGCTCGATCACCCGCTGGATGGTGACGCTGTCGTCGGCCAGGAGAAGCTTGTGCGACATGCTAGCCGAAGCGTACGCCGAGAAACGCAGGAAGTCAAGCGATGACAACGGGTTAGGGTTATACTGTCGGTCGTGACGACCCCGCGCGGGGTGGCGATCGGCCCTCTGGCCGGCCTCACGCTGGCGGTTGCGGCCATTGGATGGCTCGACTACGCCACGGGCGCCGACCTGAGCTTCGCCCTTTTCTACCTCGTTCCAATCGCCGTGGCCGGCCTGTGGCTGAACCGCTCGTCGGCCCTCGGCGTCGCGCTCGCCTGCGCGGCGGCCTGGGCGGCCGCCGACTTCGCCTGGCGCGGCGTGACGCCGGTCGCGGCCTGGAACGCGTTCACCCGCCTGGGGATCTTCGTCGCGGCGGCGTTGATGCTCGCCCGGCTCCGCGTCGATCGCCGGCAGCTCCTCGCGCTGCACGAACAGCTGCAGGCCCGGCTGGCGCGCGAGCAGCAGCTGGCGCGGACCGATCCCGTCACCGAGCTTCCCAACAGCCGCGCGTTCCACGAATCACTCGAACGGGCGCTGGAACGCGCGCGGCGCAGCGACCTGCCGGTGGCGCTCGCCTACCTCGACCTCGACGACTTCAAGGCGATCAACGACCGGTTCGGCCACGCCGAAGGCGACCGGCTCCTGCAGAAGGTCGCGCAGGCCATCGACCGGGTGATCCGGGAGGGCGATCTCGCGGCGCGGGTCGGGGGCGACGAGTTCGCCGTGCTGCTCCGGCACAGCGAGCCCGACGCGCTGGCGGCGATCGGCGAGCGGCTCGTACGGGAGATCGGCGCGGCGCTCCCGGTGCCCGACGGCGCGGGCCCCGGCGTCAGCGTGGGCGTCGCGTTCTTCGAGCGACCGCCGGCGACGGCCGCCGACGCGCTGCGGCTGGCGGATCAGGCGATGTACCTGGCGAAGGCGGACGGGAAGGGTTTCGTGCGGGTCGCCCGGGCCCCGGGCGTCCGTCACGGCGGCGCCACGGGAACCTAGACGCGCTCGGCGTGCCGGCGCGCGTGGCCGGTGATGAAGTCCACGATCTCCTGCATCGGCGAGCCCGGGAGGAAGATGCCCGTGATGCCCATGGCCTGCAGCTTCGGGATGTCCACGTCGGGGATGATGCCGCCGACGACGACGAGGACGTCGTCGAGCCTCTGCTCTTTCAAGAGCTCCATCACGCGCGGGCAGATGTGATTGTGCGCGCCCGACAGGATGGACAGGCCGATGACGTCGGCGTCCTCCTGGAGCGCGGCCGCCACGATCTGCTCGGGCGTCTGGCGCAGACCCGTGTAGATGACCTCCATGCCGGCGTCGCGCAGCGCGCGGGCGATGACTTTCGCGCCGCGGTCGTGCCCGTCGAGCCCCGGTTTGGCGATGACGACTCGGATTTTGTCCATGGCGTTGGGCGTTGAGGGCCGGGCTCTGGACCGCGCCGGCCTCTGACCTCTGACCCCTGACCCCTGACCCCTGACCTCAGGCCTCAGGCCTCAGGCCTCCTAGATCGACGGCACTTCCTCGTACTCGCCCCAGACGTCGCGCAGCGCGTCGCACATCTCGCCGACGGTGGCGTAGGCGCGCGCGCACTCGAGCAGCAGGGGCATGGTGTTGTCGGTGCCGGCCGCGGCGCGGCGCAGCGCGTCGAGGGCGCGCGTCACGCGGCCGTTGTCGCGCGCGCGCTTCAGCTCGCCTAGCCGGGCGATCTGGCGCTCGGCGGTCGTCTCGTCGATGTAGAGGGTGGGCACCGGGCTCTCCGCGTCCACGACGTAGTCGTTCACCCCGACGACGATCTTGTCGCGCGCCTCGACCGCCTGCTGGAACCGGTAGGACGACTCCGCGATCTCGCGCTGCGGGTAGCCCTGGTCGACCGCCTCGACCATGCCGCCCATGCGGTCGATGGTGGCGAAGTAGTCCTTCGCGCCCTGCTCCATGTCGAGCGTGAGCCGCTCGAGGAAGTAGGATCCGCCGAGCGGGTCGACGAGGTTGGTCACGCCGCTCTCGTGGGCGATGATCTGCTGCGTGCGCAGCGCGAGCGTGGCGGCCTCGGCGGTCGGCAGCGCGAGGGCCTCGTCGAGCGAGTTGGTGTGCAGCGACTGCGTGCCGCCGAGCACGGCCGCGAGCGCCTGGAGGGCGGTGCGCACCACGTTGTTGTAGGGCTGCTGCGCCGTCAGCGACACGCCGGCGGTCTGCGTGTGGAAGCGCAGCTTCCACGAGCGCGCGTCGCGGGCGCCGAAGTGGTCGCGCATGGCCTCGGCCCACAGCTTGCGGGCCGCGCGGTACTTCGCGATCTCCTCGAAGAAGTCGCTGTGCGCGTTGAAGAAGAAGGAGATGCGCGGCGCGAACGCGTCCACGTCGAGCCCGGCGTCGATCCCGTACTGGATGTACTCCAGGCCGTCGCGCAGCGTGAAGGCCAGCTCCTGGAGCGCCGTCGCCCCGGCCTCGCGGATGTGGTAGCCGCTCACCGAGATCGTGTTCCAGCGCGGGACCTCCTTCGCGCAGAAGGCGAACACGTCGGTGATGAGCCGCATCGAGGGCCGCGGCGGGTAGATGTACTCCTTCTGGGCGATGAACTCCTTCAGGATGTCGTTCTGAATCGTGCCCGACAGCCGCTGCCAGTCGGCGCCCTGCTTCTCCGCCACGACGAGATACATCGCGAAGATCATCGACGCCGGCGAGTTGATCGTCATCGACGTCGTGATGTCGGCGAGCGAGATGCCGTCGAAGAGCCGCTCCATGTCGGCCAGCGACGCGATGCTCACGCCGCACTTGCCCACCTCGCCGAGCGAGAGATCGTGGTCCGGGTCGCGCCCCATGAGCGTCGGCAGATCGAAGGCCACGCTCAACCCCGTGCCGCCCGCCGCGAGCAGCTGCTTGTAGCGCTCGTTGGTCTCCTCGGGCGTGCCGAACCCCGCGAACTGCCGCATGGTCCACAGGCGGCCGCGGTAGCCCGCGGGGTGGATGCCGCGCGTGTAGGGGTATTCGCCGGGATGGTTGAGGTCGTGCGCGTACTCGAGGCCGGCGAGGTCCTCTTCCGTGTACAGCCGCTCGATCGGCCGTCCGGAAATCGTGGTGAAGGGGATCTCGCGCTCGGGCGCCTGCTTCAGCGCCGGCTCGAGCACCTCGCGCTCCCACCGCGCCTTCGGCATCTCGGCGGTCGTGCTCTTCATGATGGATCATTATAGGTCATCCGCAACGCCCGCCCGCAGGCCGGCGCTTGACTTGGTTCGACGCGCCGTCCTACGCTGAAATTTCTGCCACCCTTTCGAGGCGCGCCCAGGGGGGAGCGGGCGCGCCGACCGGCCTGACCAGGGCCGGCGACCGTCGGTCGGGGCTGGCCGCATCCGCATCCCGGCGGGTCGGGGCCTGGTCGGCACGGCGGGGGCCGGGACGAGACGCCCTGCGCACGTCGAGGAGCTCATGCAAGCGATCGGTCCCACGTTCGACGCGATGCTGCAGGAGTTCGAGGTCGCGGCGCGTCTGCTCGGCCTCGAGCCCGGCATCTGGAAGATCCTGACCCAGCCCAAACGGCAGATTTCGGTCTCGTGCCCGGTGCAGATGGACAACGGCGAGATCGAGGTCTTCACCGGCTACCGCGTGCAGTACAACATCGCCCTCGGCCCGGCCAAGGGCGGCGTCATCTGCGACCCGACCCGCATGTCGCGTCGCGAGCTCGAGGCCCTCACCCGCCGCTACACCGCGGAAATCATCGACGCCATCGGCCCGGAGAAGGACATCCCCGCGCCCGACGTCAACACCAACGAGCAGATCATGGCGTGGTTCATGGACACCTACTCCATGCACGTCGGGACCACGACCACGGCCGTTGTGACGGGCAAGCCCGTCGAGATGGGCGGCTCGCTCGGCCGGCGCGAGGCGACGGGCCGGGGCGTCATGATCGTCACCCGCGAAGCGGCGCGCCATCTCGGGTTCGACGTCCGGGGGGCGACCGTCGCCGTGCAGGGCTTCGGCAACGTGGGCTCGGTCTCGGCGCACCTCCTCCAGCAGATCGGCGCGAAGATCGTAGCGATCACCGACTGGAAGGGCGGCGTGTACGACCCGAAGGGCCTCGACGTCGCGGCGCTCATCGAGTACGCGCGCGAGCACACGACCATCGACGGCTATCCGGGCGCCGACCGCCTCGACAACGCGCAGCTCTTCGCCCTCGACGTGGACGTGCTCGTGCCGGCCGCGCTCGAAAACCAGATCACCATGAAGAACGCCGGCGCCATCCGGGCGAAGATCGTCACCGAGGGCGCCAACGGCCCCACGACCCCCGACGCGCACCGCGCGCTGCACGACCGCGGCGTGTTCGTCATTCCCGACATCCTCGCCAACGCCGGCGGCGTGACCACCTCCTACTTCGAGTGGGTGCAGGACCGCCACGGCTACTTCTGGACCGAGGACGACGTGAACGCGCGTCTCGAGCGCAAGATGTGCGAGGCCTTCGCCGACGTGCTGCAGACCTCCCTGCGCTACCACGTCGACATGCGCACGGCCGCCTACATCGTCGCCATCAACCGGGTGGCGACGGTGACCCGGATGCGGGGCATGTACGCCTAGTTTTCGCCGCTTTTCTGGCGCCGTAAGCGGGTTCCGGCCTGTTTTCGCCCGGCACGCCTTTCGCATTAGAATGGCCTGTGGACACGCCCACGAGGGCGCCTCTTGGCGAAGGGGATTCATACCGTGGCGACGAAGGCATTCAACTCGTTCGAGATGGCCCAGGCACAGTTCGACAAGGTGGCCGACGTGCTCGGGCTCGATGCGGCGACGCGGGACCTGCTGCGCGTACCGCTTCGGGAGTACCAGTTCTCGATTCCCGTGCGGATGGACGATGGCAGCGTGAAGGTCTTCCGCGGCTTCCGCGTGCAGCACAACGACGCGCGGGGCCCCAGCAAGGGCGGCATCCGGTTCCACCCGCAGGAAACCGTCGACACCGTGCGCGCGCTTGGCATGTGGATGACCTGGAAGTGCGCGGTCGTCGACATTCCGCTCGGCGGCGCGAAGGGCGGCGTCATCTGCGACCCGCACAACCTCAGCGCGCACGAGCAGGAGCAGATCTGCCGGGGCTGGGTGCGGCAGGTCGCCCGCGACGTCGGCCCGCTCGCCGACGTACCCGCCCCCGACGTGATGACGACGCCGCAGCACATGCTGTGGATGCTCGACGAGTACGAGGCGCTGCATGCCGGCCGCCACTACCCCGGCTTCATCACGGGGAAGCCGGTGGGCCTGGGCGGCTCGCTCGGCCGCACCGAGGCGACCGGCTTCGGCCTGGTGTTCACGCTGCGCGAGGCCCTGCGCGAGCTCGGGCTCGAGGCCGGACAGACCAAGGCCAGCGTCCAGGGCTTCGGCAACGTGGCCCAGTACGCCATCCGGCTCTACCGGCAGCTCGGCGGCACCGTGGTGGCCGTCGCCTCCTGGGACCAGGAGGATCAGGCGTCCTACACGTTCCGCAAGCCGTCGGGCGTCGACCCGGACGAGCTCCTCGGCATCACGGACCGGTTCGGCGGCATCGACAAGAAGAAGGCCGAGAAGCTCGGCTACGAGCAGCTGCCGGGCGACGCCTGGCTCGAGCAGCCGGTCGACATCCTGATTCCGGCAGCGCTCGAGAACCAGATTCGCGGCGACAACGTCGGCAGGATCCACGCGAGCGTCCGGATCATCGCCGAGGGCGCCAACGGCCCCACGACGCCCGAGGCCGACAAGATCATCGACGAGCGCGGCATCTTCCTGATCCCGGACTTCCTCGCCAACGCCGGCGGCGTCACCTGCAGCTATTTCGAGCAGGTCCAGAGCAACAGCAACTACTTCTGGGAGAAGGACGAGGTTCTGGCCAAGCTGGACCTCAAGATGACCGCGGCCTTCGCAGCCGTCTACGAACTGGCGAAACGGCAGAAGCTCTTCATGCGAGACGCGGCCTACGTCATCGCCGTCAACCGCGTGGCGCAGGCCTGTCGCGACCGCGGCTGGGTGTAGCGGCCGTCGTCGGACGACGCACCACGGACGCGCGCGCGACCCGCAGGGACGGCGGGTCGCGCGCCGCTTCCCGTCACGGGGTGATCCACGCATGGCGCAGGAGCGGTCCACCCGCCTCGACGTCCCGCGCTTCGACCGCCGGGTCTTCGGCGGGCACGAGCGCTTCACCGCCATCGGGTCGGGGCTGTGCGGCGGCAAGGCCTCCGGCCTGCTGCGCATGCGCGACGCGCTCGACGCGTACCTCGATGCGAGCCGCTTCCCGGGCATCGACATCGTCATCCCCACCCTGACCGTCATCACCACCGAGCTGTTCGACCGGTTCATGGCCGACAACGACCTGTACGGCCTGGCCCGGTCCGACGCGCCCGACGCGCACATCGCCCTTGCGTTCCAGCAGGCCGACCTGCCGGCGGAGCTCGTCGGCGACTTGAGCGCCCTCATCCGGCAGGTGCACTCGCCCCTCGCGATCCGTTCGTCGAGCCTGCTCGAGGACGCGCTCTACCGCCCGTTCGCTGGCGTGTACGAGACCAAGATGATCCCCAACAACCAGCCGGACCCGAACATCCGGTTCCGCAAGCTGGTCGAGGCGATCAAGTTCGTCTACGCCTCCACGTTCTTCGCCGACGCCAAGCGCTACATTCGCGCCACCGAGCACGCGGTCGAGGACGAGAAGATGGCGGTGATCATCCAGGAAGTGGTCGGGCGCCGGCACCGGGCACGCTTCTACCCCGACGTGGCGGGCGTCGCGCGCTCGTACAGCTTCTACCGCTTCGGTGGCGCGCGTCCCGAGGAGGGCGTGCTGAGCCTGGCGCTCGGCCTCGGCAAGACGATCGTCGACGAAGGCGTCGCCTGGAACGTGTCGCCCGCGCACCCCAAGGCGTCGCCGCCCTACGCGTCGATCGACGAGCTGCTCGACCAGGGGCAGACCGCGTTCTGGGCCGTCAACATGGGACAGCCCCCCGCCTACGATCCCATTGCGGAGACCGAGTACCTGGTGAAGGGCACGCTGGAGGACGCCGAGGCGGACGGCGCGCTCCGGCACGTCGCGGCCACGTTCGATCCCCGATCGGAGCGTCTGTCGCCGGGCGTCGGCGTGAAGGGGCCGCGCCTGGTGAACTTCGCGCCGATCCTCGTGCTCGACGAGTGGCCGCTCGCCGCCGCCGTGCGCGAACTGCTCGCCGCGTCCGAGCGCTCCCTCGACGCGGTGGTCGAGATCGAGTTCGCCGCGACGGTCGAGAACGGCCCCGACCCGCGGCTGCGTCTTGGCTTCCTGCAGGTGCGGCCGATGGTGGTCTCGAGTGCGGTCGTGGACCTCGCCGACGCCGACCTCACGGGGCCCGACGCCCTCGTCGCCTCGAACGCGGTGATGGGCAATGGCGTGGTGACCGGGCTGGCCGACGTCGTCTACGTGCGCCCCGAGTGCTTCGAGGCGCGGCAGACGCCGGCGATTGCCGCGGAGCTCGCGGCCCTCAACACGACGCTCGTGGCCGAGAGCCGGCCGTACCTGCTCATCGGCTTCGGGCGCTGGGGCAGCTCGGATCCCTGGCTCGGCATCCCCGCCACATGGGGCCAGGTGGCGGGCGCGCGCGCCATCGTCGAGGCGACGCTGCCCGCGATGAACGTGGAGCTCAGCCAGGGCTCGCACTTCTTCCACAACATCTCGAGCTTCGAGGTGAGCTACTTCTGCGTGCGGCACGGCCTGGACGGGCACATCGACTGGGCCTGGCTGGACGCGCAGCCGGCCGAGCGCGAAACCGCCCTCGTGCGCCACGTCCGGCTCGCCTCGCCGCTGACCGTGAAGGTCGACGGGCGATCGGGGCGCGGGGTCGTCCTGACGCCGCCCGCCGACGAGGGTGCGCCATGAGCCTGCCGGACGGTCCGGTCGACAAGATCCTCGAGGCGTTGCGCGAGCGCGCGAAGGAGCTGAACTGCCTCTACAACGTCCATGAGATCATCACGCGGCCCAACGCGTCGCTCGACGACATCTGCCGCGGCCTGCTCGAGGTGATCCCGCGCGGGTGGCAGTACCCGGCCGAGTGCTGGGCGCGGATCACCCTCGAGGGCAGCGTCTACCAGCCGCCCGGGTCCGTCAACACCCTCTGGGTGCAGCGGGCCGGCATCGTGGTGCAGGGCGAGGTCGTCGGCGCGATCGAGGTCTACTACACGCGGCAGATGCCGCGGGCCGACGAAGGGCCGTTCCTCAAGGAGGAGCGGCGGCTGATCAACACCATCGCCGAGTGGGTGGCGCACCTGCTGATGCAGCGGCGCCTGCAGACCACCCTGCGCAACTGGTCCACCTCGGATGCCGCGGCGCCCGAGCCGACGCTCCGTCGCGAGTGGTGGGTGATCATCGACTTCCTGGGGAAAACCGACCACCAGCTGCTGACCCGCATCGGCCGCCGCATGATCAACCACCTGTGCTGGAACGGCATCGAGGCGGCGCAGCAGCTGCTCGAGCGGTCCGCGGCCGACCTGCGCGACCCGAACGGCGTCTGGTTCGAGGACAACCGTCCGCTCGAGAAGCGCAGCGAGCAGCAGCTGCTGACGCTGACCAACGACGCCTTCCGGATCGCGTCCGAGTACCTGAGCGAGCGCGAGATCATCGCGTGCATCGAGCAGTGGATCAAGGACGACAAGTCGTCGTTCCTCATCGAGGCGGTGGAGGACCAGGGCACCTCGCTCACCGAGATCGCCGAGGCGCTCGGCCGCTACCACCAGTTCGCGGTCCAGGATCGCGAGCTGTCGCGACCGGTGCAGGTGGGCCTGCGCGTCTCGCTCACGCGGCGCCTGCTCACCGACAGTCTCGCCTTCATGAACACGGCCAGGCACTTCATCGAGGTGGAGGACTTCCACGACATCCTGCACCACGTGATCGCCCCCGCCGCGAGCCACGGCAAGCTGGGCGGCAAGAGCGCGGGGCTCCTGCTCGCGTGCCAGATCGTGCGCAAGGCGAACGAGTACGCCGACGCGCTGGGCGAGATCAAGGTGCCGAAGACGTGGTACCTCACGTCGGACGGCCTGCTGAATTTCGTGGCCTACAACCACCTCGAGGACGTGTACAACCGCAAGTACCTCGAGGTCGACCAGATCCGCCGCGAGTATCCGCACATCGTCCAGGTGTTCAAGCACTCGCACTTCGCCCCCGAGATCCTGAACGGCCTGTCGGCCGCGCTCGACGACTTCGACGACCGTCCCCTCATCGTCCGCAGCTCGAGCCTGCTCGAGGACCAGACGGGCGCGGCCTTCTCGGGCAAGTACAAGAGCCTCTTCCTCGCCAACCAGGGCACCAAGGCCGAGCGGCTCGCGGCGCTCACCGACGCCATCGCCGAGGTGTACGCGTCGGTCTTCAGCCCCGACCCGATCGAGTACCGGGCCGCGCGCGGCCTGCTCGATCTGCACGAGGAAATGGGCATCATGATCCAGCAGGTCGTCGGCACGCGGGTCGGCCGCTACTTCATGCCGGCCTGGGCGGGCGTCGCCTTCAGCAACAACGAGTTCCGCTGGTCCGCCCGCATCAAGCGCGATGACGGCCTCGTGCGGCTCGTGCCCGGACTCGGCACCCGCGCGGTGGACCGCGTGCCCGACGACTACCCGGTGCTCATCGCCCCGGGCCAGGCCGGGCTGCGCGTGAACATCACGCCGGACGAGATCGTCAACTACGCGCCGAAGAAGCTCGACCTGATCAACCTGGAAACGCGCCAGTTCGAGACCGTCTCCGTGGCCGACGTCGTCCGCGAGTACGGGCGCGCCTTCCCGGCGCTGCCGCACATCGTGTCGGTGGCGCGCGACGGGGGGATGCTGCGGCCCGTCGCCTTCGACTGGAATCCCGAGTGCGACGTGCCCGTCGTGACCTTCGAGGGCCTCGTCGCCAACACCCCGTTCATCCCCAAGATGAAGGCGATCCTGCGCGTGCTGCGCGAGCGCACCGGCGGCCCGGTCGACATCGAGTTCGCCTCGGACGGGCGCGACTTCTACCTGCTGCAGTGCCGCCCGCAGAGCTTTGCGGACGACGCCACGCCGGCGCCCATCCCGCGCGACCTGCCCGAGGACCGCATCCTGTTCTCGGCCCGGCGCTACGTCTCGAACGGCCGCGTACCCGACATCACCCACGTCGTGTACGTGGACCCGGAGCGTTACGCCGAGATTGGCAGCCTGGCGGAGCTGCGCGACGTCGGTCGGGCCGTCGGCCGCCTGAACAAGATCCTGCCGAAGCGGCAGTTCATTCTGATCGGGCCGGGCCGCTGGGGCAGCCGCGGCGACGTCAAGCTCGGCGTGAACGTCACTTACTCCGACATCAACAACACCTCCATGCTCATCGAGGTCGCCACGCACCGGGGCAACTACGTGCCCGACCTGTCGTTCGGCACGCACTTCTTCCAGGACCTGGTCGAGTCGTCCATCCGCTATCTGCCCTTGTTTCCCGACGACGACAGCACGCTGCAGATGGCGTTCATGCGGTCGGCGCCCAACATCCTGCCGGACGTGCTGCCTGACTACCGCCACCTGCAGGACGTGCTGCGCGTCATGGACCTGCCGAACGTCACCGGCGGCCTCGTGCTGCGCGTGCTCATGAACGCCGACCTCGACCAGGCGGTGGGCGTGCTGGTCAGGCCGGCGGGCCCCAGCGCGGCGGCCGAAACCCGGCACGTCGATGAGACGCGGCCCGAGGACCACTGGCGCTGGCGGCTGCGGATGGCCGAGCGCATCGCCGCCGAGCTCAACCCGGCCCGGTTCGGCGTGAAGGCGATGTACGTGTTCGGCAGCACCAAGAACGCTACGGCCGGTCCCGGCAGCGACATCGACCTGCTCGTGCACCTGGACGGCCGGGACCGCGTCCGTCCCGACCTGCAGCTGTGGCTCGAGGGCTGGAGCCACTGCCTGGCCGAGGTGAACTACCTGCGCACCGGCTACAAGAGCGAGGGCCTGCTGGACGTCCACTTCGTCACCGACGCGGACATCGAGCAGAAGACGAGCTACGCGTCGAAGATCGGCGCCGTGACCGACGCCGCGCGCCCGCTCGCGCTCGGCCGCTCGTAGCCGCGCGCCCCCAGGAGGCTCACATGCCCGAATTCCCGTTCGCGCGCGTCTCGACGGTGCGCGAGTTCACCGACGCCATCGAGCGCGACACGTGCGGCTGGCCGCGCGAAGGCAACGTGCGCCCGTGGTTCCGCGGCCAGGCCAACGCGGCCGAGCCGCCGCTGCCCTCGGTGCTGCGCCGCGAGTACGACCAGGTGCGGATGACGCTGACGTTCCAGAACCGTGCCTCGGCGTACCACGACTGTCCGCCCCAGGACGAGCCCTCCGAGTGGCTCTTCCTCATGCAGCACTACGGGCTGCCCACCCGGCTCCTCGACTGGACCGAGAGCCCGCTCATCGCCTGCCTCTTCGCGGTGGAAGAGGTGCTGCGCCATCAGCGGGGCGGCCCCGGCTACGTCCGTGAGAAGGCCAGCCAGCCCGAGGACATGGGCATCTGGGTGGTTCACCCGATCGAGCTCAACCGCCTCTCGGGCATCGACGACTTCGAGCTGCCGGCCCGCCGCCAGTGCCCGACGATGGAGAACTTCAAGTTCGCGTTCGGCACGGCCGGCGAGCTGTCGAGCGGCAACCCGCGGATGGAGCCGACGCGGCTCCCCCTCGCCGTGCAGACCCGCCACCTCGACATGCGCATGGCGGGCCAGCAGAGCTGCTTCACCGTGCACGGCAGCGACCGGCGCGATTTCGAGGCGCTGCTCGCGGACACGTCGATCGTCACCGACGGCTTCTTCCGGAAATACGTTGTCGCGCGCGATCTCGCGGAGCCGATGCTCGCCGAGCTCGATCAGCTGGGGATTTCCTACGCCACGCTCTTCGCCGACCTGCAGGGGCTGTCCACGCAGCTCAAGCTCCGGTTCCGAGGCCGGCCGTCACAGCCGGTGCCGTCGCCGTTCAACAAGCGGTCGGCCGGCGGTCGCTGATTGGTGGCGCGGAAGAGATCGATGGGTCGCCCGCGGACGCGCGGCGGCTGCCCGGCGTGAACCCGGGGGATCTCGCGCGCTGGAGCGCGCCCGCGCTCCGGATCGGCATCGGGGTCCGGCAGGGTCGCGCGGGCCCGCCGGCGCCGGATCCGGCCGCCGGCCGCCCTCATTCGTAGTGCAGCGCCTGGACGGGGTCCAGCCGCGCCGCGCGCACGGCCGGGTACAGGCCGAAGACCAGCCCGACGCTCACCGACACGACGAAGGCGAGCAGCACCGAGGAGAGGGTGACGATCGTGGACCAGCCCGCCAGATAGCCGACCAGCTCCGACAGCCCGACGCCCACACCAATCCCGATCAGCCCGCCGACGAGCGAGACGAGCGTCGTCTCCACGAGGAACTGCCGGACGACGTCGGCGCGGCGCGCGCCCACGGCCCGGCGGACGCCGATCTCGCGCGTGCGCTCCAGGATGCTGGCGAGCATGATGTTCATGATGCCGATGCCGCCCACCAGCAGCGAGATCGAGGCGATGGCCACCATCACCATTTCGAAGATGCGCTGCGTGCGCCGCTGCTCGGCCAGCAGCTCCGCGGGCACGATGACCGAGAAGTCGCGCGCGCCGTGGTGCGAGGCGTCGAGGAGCGCCCGCACGACGGTCGCCGCCCCCGCCGAGTCGGCACCCGACGCCAGCTCGAGGTAGACGCCGTCGATCTCGTCCTTCAGGTAGCTGCGGCTGTCCTCGAGGCGGAGGATCGCGGCCTGGAGCGGCACGTAGATCAGGTTGTTCAGGTCCTGGGCCGGCACGTCGGCGACCTCGCGCTGTACGGCGATCTGGGGCGCGGCCACGCCAATCACGCGGAACCACTGCTCGTTGACGCGCACGTACTCCCCGAGCGCGGCGCGGCCGCCGAACAGCGCCTGCCGCGCCGCCTCCCCGAGCACGCACACGGGGGCGGCCGCCGCCGCCTCGTCGGCGCCGTAGAACCGCCCGGTCACCAGCCGGAGGCCCGCAATCCGCCGGTACGCGGGGTCGACGCCGGAGACGACCGGCGTGTCGCCGGTCGGCTTCGGCAGGAGGGTGGTGGGCGTGACGCGCTTGCGTGCCGTCGATCGCACCAGGCCGCCCACGCTGGCGCGAATCGCGCGCAGGTCCTGGAACGTCAGGCCCGGCGACCGTTTGCGTGTCTCCTGCAGCGTCTGGCCGTCGGGCGCTTCCCGCGCCTCGACGATCACGTTGCGCACGCCGAGCTGCTCGATGAACGCCATCACCTGCTGCTGGGCCCCCGCGCCGATCGACAGCATGGCCACCACCGCCGCCACGCCGAAGATCATGCCGAGCATGGTCAGGAGCGACCGCAGCTTGTGCGCGCGCAGGTTCTCGAGGCCGAGCGAGACGTTCTCACGGAACGCCTTCATCGGCCCCCTCCCGCCGGACCGGCTGCCGCCCGCGTCGCGGGTAACGCCGCGGGTTTCGCCTCGGGATCCACCAGCGCGACCACCGCGCCTTCCCCGACGCCCTCGACGATCGCCTGCGTCTCGGTCCGGGCCTTCACGGTGACCGCCGCGGCCTCGAACGCGCCGTGCCACTGCACGTAGACGACCGGCCGGCCGTCGCGCTCGAAGACCGCCTGCCGCGGCACGTAGAGCACGTCGCTCGAGCCGGGCGCGGTGATCAGGATCCGGGCGGTCATGCCCGGGCGCAGGCGGGGGTCGGGCTTCTCCAGCTCGAACACGGCATCGAAGCGGCGCACCGGTCCGCTCGAGTCGAAGAAGCCGCGCGAGGCGAGCCCGCTGACGCTCCTCACGACGCCGGGCAGCGCGGCGCCGAGGATCGCGTCGAGCTCGACGCTGGCCGGGCCGCCCGGCGCGACGCGCGGCCGGTCCGTCTCGTCCACCTTCGCGCGGATCTCCATGCGGCTCACATCGAGCACCTGCGCGATCAGGCGGCCCGGGTACACCATGTCGCCGGGCTGGTAGTCGGGCAGCGTCATGCCCGAGAAGAAGATGCCGCCGGTCGCGTCGCGGTTCCCGCCGATCGACACGACGCCGGCGAAGGGCGCCGTCAGCGTCATCGAGGCGATATCACGCCGGGCGCGGTCCATCGCGATCCGGGCCTTGGTGCGCTTCTCGTCGGCCAGCTGCACCGCGGCGCGCGTGTTGTCCCCTCGCGACGCGACGTCGGCCTCGAGCTCGGCCAGGCGGCGCCTGGCCTCCTCGAACGCCAGCTGGTTCTTCCGGGCGTCGATCGCGCCGACGAACGCGTTGCCGCGCGCGTCGAGCTCAGCCCGGCGCACCGCGAAGCGCGCCTTGAGCAGCGCCACCTGGTCCTCGGCGGCCTGCACCGCGGTGTCGGCGTGCAGCTTGACGATCTCCTGCTCGGCCTGCGCCAGCTCCGAGCGGCTCTGCTCGAGGGCGTACTCCTGCTCGGTCTTGTCGAACTCCACCACCACGCCGCCGGCCTCGACCGGCGCGCCCGCGGGCGCCAGCCGCAGGATCCGCAGCGTGCCGCCGATCGGCGGCGCCGTGATGGGCGCGGTCCGCACGGCCCGCAGCTCGCCCGTGGCGTGCGCGGACAGATCCACCTTCCCGCGGGCCACGCGGGCGGTCGGCATCGCCCGCCCCTCGGCGGGCCAGGAGGCGAGCGTCACGACCAGCCCTGCGCCGGCGAGGACGAGCCCCGCCACGGCCACCGCCACGCCGCGGGCGCTCACCCGGGTCATCGCGCTCCTCCGTCGGCGGCCTGCGTCGGGTCCCTGAGCGCCACGCGCGCGCCGGCCTCGAGACCCGACGCCACGCGCACCCGCGCCGCGTCGCGCCCCGCGACCACCACGGGCTGCGGCTCGAAGCGCGAGCCGCGCAGCACGTAGGCCACCGGCCGCCCGCCGCGCTGGAAGAGCGCGTCGGCGGGCATCACGATCGCGTCGGCGACGCGCTCGACGGGCAGGCGAATCGTGGCGCTCATGCCCGGCCGCAGTCGCGCATCGGGGTCGAGAACCCGCAGCTCGAGGTCGAAGTTCTTGGTCGGCGGCCAGCTGCTGAAGTCGACGCGCGCCAGCACGCTGATCGTCGCGATCGTGGCCCGGAACTCGCGGTCCGGCACGGCGTCGACGCGGACGACGGCCTCCTGCCCGGCCCGCAGGCGCCCGCGGTCGGTCTCGTCGAGCCGCGCGGCCACGCGGACCGACGACAGATCCGGCAGCTCGGCGATCATCGCGCCCGCCCAGGCCCGGTCGCCCTCGCGAAACTCCGGCGTCGAGCCGCCGAAGCCGACCGACGACCGGTAGTTCGACATCAGCGTGACGAGGCCGTCGGCCGGGGCGCGCAGCGTCAGCGACGCGATGGCCCGCTCGGCGCGCGCCACCTCGTCGGCGGCCCGCTCGCGCTTCTGCGCGCGCCGGGCGACCTCCGCGGCCGCCCCGTCCCGATCGGCCCGTAGCCTCGTCTCCGCCTCGCTCACCGCCTGCTCGGCATCGGCGACGGCGAGCTTCGTCTTCTCGAAATCGATCTTCGACAGGAACTCCTGCTTCTTGACGTCGAGACGGGCGCGCTCGAGGTCGTAGCGGGCCGCGGCCAGAGCTGTTTGATCCTGCTCGTCCTGCTGCCGGCCCTGTGCGCGCGCCTGGTCCACCTCCGCCGACGCCTGACGCAGCTCGGAGCGCTTCTCGGCGAGCGTCCGCTCGAGCGTCGTCGTGCTGAACTGCACCAGCTCGTCGCCCACGTGCACCTGGGCGCCGTTCTTGACCAGCCGCACGATCTGCAGCTCGCCCGCCTGCGACGGCGCCGTCACGGCCATCGACCGGACGGGCCGCACCTCGCCCCGGAGCTCGAGGTGCTCGACGAACTCCTCCTGCGTGACCTGGGCCGTCGGTACGTCGGGCGTCCGCCCGCGCACCGCCGCCACACCGATCGCCACGGCCAGGAGCCCCGCACCGCCGGCGCCCAGCCACCGGCGCCGCCGGGACGCCCACCACGCCCTGCCACGCGTCATAGCGTGCCCTCCCCGGCCGGCCCGGGCTGGCGCAGCACGGTCGCGCCCGGCTCGAGGCCGGATTCGACCACCGCCTCGAAGTCGCTCACCGGACCGAGCGTCACCTCGCGCGTCTCGGTGCGGCCGTCGCGCGAGACGCGGACGAACGTCCGGCTTCCGTCGCGCGTCACGGCGTCGAGCGGCACGACCAGCGCGTCGGGCCGCCGCAGCAGCTCGATGTCGACGGCCACCGACAGGTCGGGCGTCAGCCGCGCGTCGGCGCCCTCGAGCGAGATCAGCACGACGAAGGTGCGCACCTGGCTGTCGAAACCGCTGGTACCGCCGATCGGGTCGACGTGCTCGAGGCGGCCGTGCAGCGCGAGGTCCGGGTAGGCGTCGAAGTGCGCCGTGGCGGCCTGGCCGACGGCGACGGCCTGGATGTCGGCCTGGTTCACGCGTGCGCGGACCCGCATGCGGGTCGGATCGATCACCTGCACGATGGGCACGCCGGCGCGCACCTCCTCGCCCTCCTGGACCTCGGCCATCGTCGAGCCCTTCCAGATGCTCTTGATGACGGCCAGGCCGCCAATCGGCGCGGTGATCGACAACCGCTTCGCGTTCTCCTCGGCGTGCGCCATCGCGGCCCGCGCGCGATCCCGCTGGATCTCGAGGATGCGCAGCTCGGCGCCGCGCGCCTGCGCCTTCAAGTCGAACGTCCGGGCCAGCTGATCGTAGGTGGCCTGGGCCTCCTCGAAGGCCTGCTGGGTCTTCTCGACCTCGATGGCCGGCAGGAGGTCCTTCTTCAAGAGGTCGAACGTCGCGCGCGCCACGTCGTTCTTCGCCCGCCCGAGCGCCGTCTCGTCGGCCGCGCGGGCGGCGAGGTGCTCGGCCCGCTTCTTCTTGATCTGCTCCTCGAGGTCGAGCCACTCGGCGCGGCGATCGCGTGCGGCCTTTACCTGATCCTGCCGATCGAACCCCACCAGCAGGTCGCCGGGCTTCACGCGCGCGCCGTTGGCCACCAGACGGGTGACCACGAGCGTGGACATCCCCTGGCCGGCGAGCCGCGGCGCGGACGCGGTGAACGACGTGGTGGATTCCAGCGTGCCGTGCAGGCGCAGGGCGCGGACGAACGTGCGGCGCGCGACGACGAGGGTCGCGGCGGACGTGTCAGCCGAGGAGGGCGCGGAGGCGGCCGGCGACGAGCAGCCCGCCGTGGCGAGGACGCCCGCCGCGGCGAGCGCGCACAGCGCGCGCCCGGAGCAGCGCCGGCGAACGGCGCCGCGACGGGGCTCCGACCATCGAATCGAGCAGACGTGCATCGTCCTCCACTCGACGCGGATCTGGCGGGCGACGGGCTGGACTCCGGTGGCGCTCCAATCCTACCAGAGCCGCCGGAGGTCGTTCGGCCAGAAGGAGCGGTCTGCCGACGCCTGCCCGGTTAGACGCCGGCGGCCCGAATTCGGCCGAACCCAGGATGTTGCAAAGATGAAACAGGCAGCCGGCCCAGGTCACCCCTCCCGGAGCACCCGGGCCGGGTCGATGCGTGCCGCCCGCCGCGCGGGGAGCCAGCCGGCCAGCGCGCCCACGCCGACGAGCACGGCGGCCGACGCGGCCAGGGTGAGCGGGTCGCGGGGCTGGAGGCCGAAGAGCAGGCTGCTCGCGAACCGGGCCGCCCAGAGGCTCGCCAGCCCCCCGACGATGACGCCGGCGCCGACGAGCAGCGCCACGCGGCGCAGGACCAGGCCAATCACGCCGTCCGGCCGGGCGCCGAGCGCCAGGCGAATGCCGATCTCGGTGCGGCGGCGGCTCACCGCGTAGACGGTCACGCCGTAGAGACCGATGCCCGCCAGGAGCAGCGCCAGCGCGCCGAAGAAGCCCGACAGCAGCGCCACCATCCGTTCCTGCAGCAGCGACGCGTCCACCTGCCCGGCGAGCGTGTGCACGGTGAGCGCCAGCCCGCGATTCACGCCGACGATGGCGTCGACCACGCTCGGAGTGAGGAGCGCCGGCGACCCGCCCGCGGCCCGCACGCTCAGGGTCAGCCACAACATCGGCCCGTCCTCGTCGGGTTGCGCGAGCGGCAGGTACATCGTCGGCGGAACCGGATCGCGCGGGAAGGTGTAGACGGCGTCCCGGGCCAGTCCCACGATCTCCATGAGGGGCATCTGCTGACCCGGGCGTCCCTGCTGCCGGACGGTGCGGCCCACCGGGTTGGCGCCGTTCATGAACCGGTGCGCGAACGCCTCGTTCACGATCGCCACCGGCTTCGAGCCCGCGCGATCGTGGTCGTCGAAGGCCCGGCCCGCCAGGATCGGCGTGCCGTAGGTCGCGAACCAGTCGGACGTCACGTAGTTCATGCAGGTGGTTCGATCGTTCTCGGACATCGCCGGCGCGCCCGGCACCTCGACGACGTTGTCCCACATGGCGCGGCTCGCCGGGGTGATGACCGAAAGCCCCGCGTGGGCCACGCCGGGCACCGCCGCCACGGCCCGCAGCATGCGGTCGAAGAGCGCCGCTCGCGCGGCCGGTTTCACGTCGGCCTGCTGGAAGCTCACGTCCACGACCAGCACCTTGTCGCGGTCGAAGCCAAGGTCCAGGTGCGCCAGCGCCGAGAAGGTGCGCACGAACAGCCCCGCCGCCACCACCAGCACGAGCGACAGCGCCACTTGGCCGACGACCAGCGCGCTGCCGAACCCCACCCGGCGCTCGCCGGCCGCGCCCCGCCCCTGCGCCTTGAGCGCCTCGCCCGGCTCCACGCGCGCCGCGCGGAAGGCCGGCACCGTGCCGAACAGGATGGCCGTCCCGATGGCCACGGCTCCCGTGAAGCCGAGCACCCGCCAGTCGAGCGAGAGGTCCAGGAAGACGGGGCGTCCGCCGGTCGAGAGCTGGCGGACCAGCAGGGCGCTGCCCCACGTCGCGAAGGCGAGGCCGAGCGCGGCGCCGATCCCCGAGAGCAGGAGGCTCTCGCTCAGCAGCTGGCGTGCGAGCCGCCAGCGCGACGCGCCGAGCGCGAGGCGGACGCTGAGCTCGTGGCGCCGCGCCGTCGCGCGCGCCAGCAGCAGGTTGGCGATGTTCGCGCACGCGATGAGCAGCACGAGCCCCACCACGATCATGATGGCGACGAGAGGCTGCGCGTACTCCCGCCGCAGACGCGACGCGCCGGTGGCCGCCGGGGTGAGCGTGAAGGCGTCTGCGAGGTACCGCTTCAGGTTCTCCGGCCGCCAGTTCGGCGGCAGCGTCGCCTCGCGAATCTGCGGCTGCACGCCCCGCAGCGCGGCCGTGGCCTGCGCCACGGTCTGCCCCGGCTTGAGCCGCGCCATGATGGTCAGCCACCACCACGACCGCTGGTCCAGCGCGCTGCCGTCCGGACGCAGGAGCGGTTCGGTGCCAATCGGGATGGCGACGTCGAAGGCGGTCCCGACGCTCGGGCCGAAGAAGCCGGGCGGCGTCACGCCGACGACCGTGAACGCCACGCGGTCGAGCGCGAGCACACGGCCGACGACGTCGGCGGCGCCGCCGAAGTGCTTCTGCCAGAAGTCGTAGCTGATGACGGCCACCGGGCCGTCCGGCCCGCCGCCGCGCGCGTCGTCGGCCGGCGTGAACGTGCGGCCGAGGATCGCGTTCACGCCGAGCACGTCGAAGAAGCCCCCGCTCGCCCAGAGGCCGTTCGCGAAGTCCGTCTGCCCGCTCTCCGACAGGTTGAACCGCGTGCTCGACCAGGCGAACGCATCAAACATCGGATCGACGGGGGCCCCGGCGCCCCGCGCCGCTCCCTCGCGCGACGGCCCCGGAAGGTCGCGGATCTGCTCCCAGATGGGGTTCGTCCAGGACCTGCGACCGTCCAGGACCACCAGTCGCTGGGGCTCCTTCACCGGCAGCGCCCGCAGCATCAGGCTGTCCAGGATGGAGAAGATGGCGGTGTTCGCGCCGATGCCCAGCGCCAGGGAGAGGATGGCGATGGCCGACACGACGGGAGTCGCGCGAAGGGCACGCAGGGCATCACGCAGGTCGGACATGGCTCCTCCAGACCGCGGTCAGCTCGTTCGACGCGCGCACACGCCGTTTGGTTGGGCCCGTACGTAGCGCTGGCCTTCAGGCCAGCCTCCAGGCCAGCCTCCGGCCCGGCCTCAGCCGCGCCTAGCCTTCGCGCAGCACGCGGGCCGGATCGACGCGGGCCGCCCGGCGCGCGGGGAGCCAGCCCACCGGTCGCCGCGAGGACACCGGCCGCCGCCAGCAGCGTCGCCGGGTCGCGCGGGTCGATCCCCCAGAGCAGCGCGCGGGCGAACCCCGCCGCCCAGAGCGTCGCGGCGCCGCCCGCGACGACGCCGGCCGCCACGAGGACGCCAACGCGGCCGAGCACCATCCCCACCACCCCGCGGGGGCTCGCGCCGAGCGCCAGACGGATCCCGATCTCGGTGCGCTGCCGGCTCACCGCGTAGCTCATCACGCCGTAGAGCCCGAGACCGGCGAGCAGCAGCGCGAGCACACCGAAGAACCCCGACAGCATCGCCACCAGGCGCTCCTGCGTGAGCGAGGCGTCCACCTGGTCGTCGAGGGTGCGGAAGGTGAGCGACAGCGCGGGATCGATGCCGGCCAGGGCGCCCGCGATGCTGCGCGTCAGGAGCGCCGGCGGCCCGGACGCGGCGCGCACCGTCAGGTTGGCGTCGGGAGGCAGGTCGTCGCGCTGGGCGAGCGGCAGGTACATCGTCGGCGGCGCGGGGTCGCGCAGCGACCGGTAGACCGCGTCCTGGACGAGGCCGACGATCTCGAGCGGCGGCAGGTGCTGGCCCGGCCGCGGGGGCCGCAGGACCGAGCGGCCGAGCGGGTTGTCGGTCCCCGGCATGAAGCGCCGCACGAACGCCTCGTTGACGATGGCGACCGCGGGCGAGCCGGAGCGGTCGGCCGGGGTGAAATCGCGCCCGGCCAGCAACCGCGTCTGGTAGGCGACAAACCAGCCGGGGCTGACCATGTTGACGTGCGTGCCGCGCTTCTCCTCGGGCAGCGCCGGGCCGCCCTCGACCGAGACCGCGAACATCCAGGTCATGCCGCTCACCGGCGTCACGACCGACGCGGCCGCGCCGGCGACGCCCGGCAGCGTCATCACGGCCTGGCGGGCGCGCTCGAAGAGCGCGGCGCGGGCCGCGGGCGCGGTGCCGCCGGCCGCGGCGTTCACGTTCACGATGAGCAGGCCGTGCCGATCGAATCCCGGGTCGAGCGTGCTCAGCGAGGTGAACGTGCGGACGAAGAGGCCGGCGTCGGCGACGAGGACGAGCGACAAGGCGACCTGCGCGACGATCAGCGCCTGTCCGAGCCCCTGGCGCCGCTCGCCGGCGATCGCGCGCCCCTGGGCCTTGAGCGCCTCGCTCGGCTGCGTGCGCGTGGCGCGGAACGCGGGAATCGTGCCGAAGAGCACGGCTGTCACCACCGCGACCGCGCTCGTGAAGCCGACGACGCGCCAGTCGATGGCGAGATCGAGAAACACGTGGCGGGACGAGGTCGAGAGCTGGCCGACGAGCAGCGCGCTGCCCCACCGCGCGAACAGCAATCCCAGCGCCGCGCCCAGCCCGGCGAGCACCACGCTCTCGGCGAAGAGCTGCCGCGCCAGCCGCCCGCGCGACGCGCCGAGCGCCAGGCGCACCGAGAGCTCGTGGCGCCGCGCGGACGCGCGCGCCAGCAGGAGGTTCGCGATGTTGGCGCACGCGATGAGCAGCACCAGGCCGACGACGCCCATCAGCACGAACAGGGGACGCTCGTAACGCTGCCGCAGGAGGGACTCGCCGCTCGCCGCCGGCGCCAGCGTGAACGGCTTCTTCAGGTACTCGGCCAGCCACTCCTGGCGCCAGTTGGTGGGCAGCGTCGCGTCGCGGATCTGGGGCTGCACGCCGCGAAGCGCCTCGGTGGCGGCCTCGACCGTCTGACCCGGCTTCAGCCGGGCCATGATCTCGAGCCACCAGTAGCCCTTTTCGTCGAGCCGGCTCTCGGCGCCGCGCACGAGCGGCTCGGTGCCGAGGGGGATCGCGACGTCGAAGTCGCGTCCCACCTCGGGGCCGAAGAAGTCGGGCGGCGTCACGCCGATGATCGTGAACGGCACGCGATCGAGCCTGATCGACCGGCCCACGACGTCCGCCGCGCCGCCGTAGTGCCGCTGCCAGAAGCGGTAGCTGATGACGGTCACCGGCCCGTCGGGTCCGCCGCCTCGACGGTCGTCGGCCGCCGTGAACGTCCGGCCGAGGATCGCCGGCACGCCGAGGACCTGGAACATGCGCCCGCTCGCCCAGAGCCCGTCGACGAACTCCGTCGGGCCGCCGCCGGCGAGGTCGAACCGCTCGAACGACGACCAGGCGAATGCATCCAACTCTCGATCGGCGGGGCCCCCTGCACCCCGCCTGGCTCGGTCGCTCGCGGGGGCCCCTGTGCCCCGCTCCGCTTCCTCGCTCGACGGCCCGAGGCGATCCCGGATCTGCTCCCAGATGGGGTTGGTCCACGACCCGTCGGCGAGCTGCACGAGCCGCTCCGGCTCGCGGACGGGCAGCGACCGCAGCAGCAGGCGGTCGAGAATCGAGAACATGGCGCTGTTGGCGCCGATGCCGAGCGCCAGCGACAGGACGGCGACGGCTGAGACGATGGGCGAGGCTCTGAGGGCGCGGACGGCGTCGCGAAGGTCTGGCATCTCCCCTCCCAGCGGGTTCCAGGGTAGTTGGACGCCGCCGGGAGGGCAAAAGTTGGCCGCGCCGTCAGCCCTTGGCGTACAGCGCGCCGTAGAGCGCCAGGCCGTGCTGCACGGCGGTGGCAATCGCGTCGACGAAGTAGCCGGGCCGGCCGCCGAGCTTCACGGCGGCCACGGCCTGGTGCGCGTCGCCGCCGGGCGCCAGCCCCTGGAAGCGCTTCAGCACGCCCGCACGTACCACCCGCTCGATCCAGGGTTTGGACTCCACGGTGGCGCGCGTGACGACGACGCTGGTCACCCGCCCGTCGGCCCCGAGCGTCAGGCCGATCTCGAGCGGCCCGTGCGGAGTGTCGAGCTGCGGGAAGAGCACGACACCCACCGGCGCCCCCTGCGCGTTCTTCCCCGAGTAGAATTTCACCTTCGCCGCCTCCGGCGTGAAGTGCCCGGTGTCCTTGATGCGCTGCAGGTCCTCGCGGCCGATGGCCACGTCGGTCACGAAGAAGCCGGTCGCGTCCGGTAACCTGGCCCGGATGACGTCGGCCTGCTTGTGCAGCACGACGACGGGGGTGATGTGCGCGTCGGCCGCGCCCGGGTACGCCAGCGCCAGCGCCGCGACGGCGCCGAGCGCGAGTCTCCACCTGCCTCGATGATGCGTCACGATTGTCCTCCTAGAACGTCGCCACCAGCTGGGCGACGTACTGCACGGTCCACGTCACCGGCCCGGTCGGTCCGTCGAAGTACGGCCGGGTCGAGCGGTTGAACCGCACCTCGCCGCGCAGCTGGAACCGGGGAATCCTGAACGTCGTGTGCTCGATGTTCGCGAAGATCCCCTCCTGCCCCGCCCCGAGAAAGTAGACCGGCGACACGGTGAACGACGTCAGCGTCTGTCGCAGGCCCGTGCGCGCGCCGTCCCGGTCGCGAAAGACCTCGGCGCGCACGGTGGTGCCGACCCGCTCGGCGAGCCGCCTGAAGAACGTGGCCGTCGCGCCGTACCAGCGCGCGCCCGCCGCGCCCGCCGCCGCGCGGTCGCCGCCGTAGTTCGCCTCGCCGGCGAGAATCCAGGCCGGCGTGGGTTGGTACGCGTAGTCGAATGTCGCCAGGTAGCGGCCACGCGTAGCGTCGGCCGGGCCCTCGGGCCCCACGAGGGCGCTGGCGCCGAGGCTCGCGTGCTCGCTGGGCCACATGCCCAGCCGCGCGCCCACCGTCTTGCCGTGGTTCGGGTCGATCGCCGAGTCCCAGCCGTTCGCGATCCACATCGCGACGTCGACCCGCCGGCCGGCCGCCCAGCGTCCGATGACGCCGGTCATCTTGGCGGGCCGCGCCAGCTCGAAGTTGAAGCTGCTCGTCGCCTGCAGGTTCAGCGGCTCGTCGTCGCGCTCGGAGCCGATCGGCGCGTCGAAACGGCCCGCCGCGAAGCTCAGGCTGGAGTGCGACGGGGGCGTGAGGTTGATGATGAAATTGTCGATCTCGATGTCGGTGACCGCGCCCTCCCCGTCCGCCGAACCGCCCGCGGCCGCCGACACCGACGTGGTGAGCTGCCCGAACACCCACACGTTGTCGGTCAGCTCGCGAAAGAGCGACACGGCCAGCTTACCCGCGTCGAACGAGTTGTCCTTCGTGCGGCCGTCGGCCTGGTAATCGACGACACCGAACCCCGTGATCTGCAGCGGAAACGTGTTCTCGCCCGGCAACGCCGACAACGGCTCCTGCGTCGTCCCCGACGAGCCGGCGCCGGCCGGCGGCGACGCCGCCTGCGCACGCACGCGCCCGCCTGCGAGCGCCACCAGCCCTGCCGACAGACACGCGACGACGCAGAGTCGCACGCGCGACCGGCGCGCGAACGGTGATGAAGGCATGTTGGTTTCCTCGAGTTACCTTTCCCTGGACTTCCCGTGGGCCGGACGACGCGCGCCCCGCGCGGCGCCGCGCGACACGGCCCGCCCCGAAGACGGGCACGGCTGCGCGGCGCGTCTGGCGCGACCGCGCCTGGCGCGGCCCGACCGACACGTGCCGAACGGG
>JAHECP010000262.1 GCA_024641665.1 Acidobacteriota bacterium | reverse complement strand
GGCCGAGCGCCGCCGGTGACCAACCCCGCGGCCAGCCATTGGCCGCGACGAGCGTCGCCAGCACCGCGGCCCACACGGCCCACACGATCGGGCCCGTCCAGATCAGGAAGAACCGCGGCACGGGGCCGGGCACCCACGGCAGCAGCGCGAGTCCGCCGAGCGCGAGCGGCACGACCGACGCGCCGCGCCGGTTGAGCGTCCACGTGAGGGCCGCCACGACCGCCGCGGCGATCGCCAGCGCCCAGAGCGGAGGCAGCAGGCCGATGCGCGACGCGTCCGGCGCCGCGCTCGTCACGGCCAGCGTGCCGAACGACACCCAGAGCGCGAGTGAGGCAACGACCGCCACGAGGAGGCTGGACACCTGTCGCATGGTGCGAGGAACGGGTAGAATGCGGTCGCGGTCGTCGGCGGCGGCGGCGAACCCGACAATTCTACCCGGAAGCGGTAGCGGGCGGATGAACTACGCGGACCGATCCTCTCGGACACGGGAGACCTTGTGCGTCGTGGGCGCGGCCATCCTGCTCGCGCTCGTCATGACCTACCCCGTCTCGGTGCATCCCGGTTCGGTTGGGCGCACCGATTCCGGCGACGGCCGGTTCGCCATCTGGAATGTCGCCTGGGTCGCGCGGACGCTCGTCGCCGACCCCCACCACCTCTTCGAGGCGAACATCTTCTATCCGTATCACCACACGCTGCTCTTCTCCGAGGCCAACCTAGTGGCGGGCGCGCTGGCCGTGCCGGCCTACTGGGCCACGCGCAACCCCTACGCGGCCCACAATTCCGTCTTTCTGCTGTCGTTCGTCCTCTCGGCCCTGGCCACCTACCTGCTCGCGAAGCACCTGACCCGTTCTCGCGGGGCGGCGGCGTTCGCGGCCGTCGCCTTCGCCTACACGCCCTACGTCTTCTCCCACACGGCCCACATCCAGCTCGAGCTGACGGCCGGCATCCCGCTCTCGCTGTGGGCGTTCCATCGCCTGGTGGACGCTCCGACCGTCAAGCGGACGATCGCGCTCGGCGCCATTCTGTCGGTGACCGCCCTGGCCTGCGGGTACTACGCGATCTTCACGGGACTGGTCATCGGGTTCGGCGCCCTGGTCTACGGCATCACGAACGGTCTCTGGAGGCGGCCGCGGTATTGGGCCCTGCTCACCCTGGCCGTGGCCGTCGCCCTCGTGCCCCTGCTTCCCCTGTTCCGCATCTACCTGGGTCTGCAGGAACGAGGCGGCGGTATGCTGCGCAACCTCTCAGAGGCCCTGGAGTACTCGTCGACCTGGCGGGACTACCTCACCTCGTCGGCCTGGGATCACCTGTGGATGCTGCCGTTCGTGAAGCCGTGGACCGAGGTGTTGTTCCCTGGCTTTCTGCCGACCGTCCTCGCCGCCGTCGGGGCTGGGTTCGCGCTCGTCCCGCTCCGTGCGTCCCAGGCGGCCACGGTCACGCCGACGGACCGCCGCACCGCCCGCATGCACACCATCTTCTATGCGCTCGTCGTGCTGCTGGCGTTCTGGGCGTCGCTCGGTCCTCGCGCCGGGCTCTACCGGTGGCTCTACGAGGTCCTGCCGATCATGTCGTTCCTGCGCGCACCGTCGCGTTTCGGCGTGGTCGTCGAGCTGGGGATCGCCGTGCTCGCGGCGTTTGCCGTCGCCCGGCTCCTCGCCCTGACCAGGTCGGGACGAGCCCGCGCGCTGCTGTCCGTCACCCTCCCGCTGGTCGCCGCGCTGGAGCTGGCCATCGTGCCGGCTCCCGCCTTTCCCGCCCGTGAGGTGCCGCGCGCCGACCGGATGCTGGCGGATCTCCCACGGGGGCCGGTCGTCGAGCTGCCCTTCTATCCACAGCCGACGGCCCTGCACCATCAGACGCTCTACATGCTGTGGTCCACCTACCACTGGCAGCCGCTCATCAACGGGTACAGCGACTACATCCCGGCGGAGTTCTGGCGGACCGCACTCCCCATCAGCCGCTTTCCCACCGATGAGGCGTTCGAGCTGCTGAAGGCGCGGGGTGCGCGTTACGTCGTGGTCCACCTCGATCTGTACACGTATCTCGAGCGCACGCGGGTGCTCGACGGCCTGCAAGGGCGGTACGCGCCGTTCGTGAGGAAGCTGGGGGGAGACGAGCACGCGGTGCTCTACGAGATTGTCGCCTGGCCGTCGGGCTGACCGGCGGACCATCCCGAAGGGCAACCGAATCGGTGGAGCGAATCCAGGGCGGCGGCCCACGTCCGCCCGTCGAGGTCGGGCTGAATCTCGCGGGACCGACCCGCGGGTCCGGGTCGCGCCGCGATGGGCGCTAGTTCCCGCCCCCGGCCCCGCCATACAGCCGCCGGTAGTCGACGACGGTCCCGAGGATGCGGCGAACGTAGCTTTGCGTCTCGGCGAACGGCATGTCGTCGATGAACTCCTCGACCGGCAAATCCGGGCGCTCCTTCACCCACGCCCGGACGCGCTGATCGCCGGCGTTGTACGCGGCCAGCGCCAGGTGCAGCGCGCCGAACTCCTCGACGAGATCGGCGAAGTGCGCGGTGCCGAGGCGGAGGTTGACGTCCGGATCGACGAGCGAGCGTATGGTGACGCGCCGCAGCCCCAGCGACCGCCCGATGCGGCGGCCCGTGGCCGGCAGGAGCTGCATGAGACCGTAGGCGTTCGCGGCCGACCGCGCCGACGCGTCGAACGCCGATTCCTGTCCGACGATCGCCGCGACGAGGTACGGGTCGAGCTTCTCGGCGGCGGCGTACTTCTGGATGAGCGGCCAGTACTCGAGCGGGAAGATGATCTTCTGGACCTCGTCGGGCAGGCGGACCCCGTCGGCCGTCAGGTATTGGGGGTAGGCGCGCTTGATGAACGGGATGGCGTGCCGGAAATCGCCCTGCCCGGACAGCACGAGCGCCCGCGACGCGTCGAGCACCGCCGTGTCGCCCCCCTGGCGCGCGGCGTAGTCGATCTCGTCGAGCGCCGCGTCGTACAGCTCGGCGGCCACGAGCTGGCGGATGAGCCCGGCGGTCGGCGGCGGCGCGGCCGCCGGCGGCCGCACGTCGGCCGCGCGCGCCACCGCGCGCCTCTCCGCGGCCGGCGTCGCGGACGCCAGGCTCCCCAGCGCGTCCGCGGCGAGGCGGCCGTAGTACGAGCTGCCGTAGTCGGCGACGGCGATCTGGAGGCGATCCCGGGCGAGCGCCGTGTCGCCCATCCGCGCCCGCGCGCGACCCGCCCAGTACAGATACGACGGACGGTAGTTCGACCGCGGGAAGGTCACCGCGGCCGCCTCGAAGTACCGCACGGTGCCCGCGTCGTCCCGGTGGCGCCACGCCCACCAGCCGGCCTTCCACGCCGCGCGCTCGGCGTAGCGCCCGGCCGGGTCCAGCGCGTACAGCCGCGCGAACACGTCGGCCGCCTGTGCGTCCTCGTCCACCACGACATAGTGGGTGGCGAGGGCGTCGAGCGCCGCGGCGCTCCAGGGGCTGTTGGGGAAGTCGCGCACGAGGTCGCCCACGCGCGTCACGAACTCCTTCTGCCGGCCGACCGCGCGCGTGGCCTTCGCGTAGAGGTACCGCGCCTCGGCCTGGTACGGGGTCTTCCGGCCGGCGGCCTGGCGCGCCCGATCGCGCGCCGTGCGGTACCGCTTCAGGCTCAGCTCGCACGACGCCAGCCGGACGTCGATCATCGTCCGGTTGTCGCCCGACGCGAGCTTCCGCAGGTCGAGGTACGCGGCGCGGGCGTCGGCGGCGCGGCCCGCGCGGTACAGCGCGTCAGCCCGCGCGAGATCGCGGGGGTACGCGGCGCGCGTACCGGGCCCGCCGTCCACGCGGCCGAGCGCCTTGAGCTCGGTCGAGGCCTGCGCCGCCTGATCGCTCAACGGGTACTCGTAGTAGACCCGCAGGAACGCCTCGACGGCGCGTGCGCGATCGTCGATCGCCGCGGCCGTCTGGCCGATCTTCAGCCACACCTGCTCGGGCGCCGCCGGCTTGCGTCCGGCCAGCGTCTCGTAGAAGCGCAGCGCCACCTCCGGCTGATCGAGGCCCTCGGCGGCTTCGGCGGCGCCGAGCGTGGCGCCTTCCGACAGATAGCCGGCGGGGCTCTCGTCGAGCAGCGCCATGAAGTCCTGCTGCGCCGCGGCGTACTGCTCGAGGCCGAGCCGGGCGCGTCCCGTGTAGAGCGTCGCGTAGCCGGCGAGCGGCGTCCTCGCCCAGGCCGGGTCGGTCAGGAGCGGAAGGGCCTCCGCGGAGTCGCCTTCGAGGTAGCGCTTCACGCCCTCCTGCAGGCCGCCGTAGGTCGCCCTGGCCGCCGCCTGGGCGTCGGCGTCCGGCGCGAGCCAGAGATCGTCGGGGGACGCCGGCACGACCGGGTGCGCCGTGGGTCGGATCGCCGGAGGCGGGACCTGGAGTGACGGCGCGTGCGGCGGCGCGCCCGTGAGCGCGAACGCCACGCCGAAGAAGCCGGCCAGGCCGGCGTGTCGAAGGGCCACCAGACTCCCTGTGTGAAGGCGTGAAGTGGTCGGGTCGAGCGTCGGGCGTCAGGCCAGGGCGTCGGAGCGCCGGCCGAGCACCGACGCGTCGCCGTCCGCCAGCGTCTGCAGGAGCTCGTCGTTGAAGTACTCGTGCCGCGCCCGCACCGTCGCCGGCACCCGCTCCTCGTACAGTCGCCGGGCGCGGTCGATCTCGGGTCGCAGCCGCTCGAGCAGGTCGCGCTTCTGCCGTCCGATGCGCACGGCCGCTTCGTTGTACAGCCTGATCTCGGAGACGAGCAGCCGCGCGTAGCGGCGCGCGCCGCCGTCCTCGTCGTCGCCGGCACCCGTCGCGGCGCCGGGGCCGCCGGCGCCTTTCGGCGCCGCCTCCCGGGCGCGCGGGCTCATCCCGAGCGCCTGGGCGGTGCGGACCGCGGTGAGGTTCTCGAGGCATACCGACGCGTGCCGTGCCATGAGCTCGATCGCCTCGGGCCAGGACGCCGGCTTCATCTGCGCCGTCTCCGAGGCATCGTCTGCGTAGAGCACGGCCACCGGCGTGTGCCCCACGACGAGCGGCACGGCGAACCCACTGCGATCGGGCGGCAGCGTCGCGAAGCCGGGTCCGGGCGGGAACGTCTGGCCCGGCGCCGACGGCTCGGCGAACGCGACGGCGCGGGTCCGGACGGCCCGGCCGATCACGCCGGCCTGCGCGATCTCCAGATCGACGCCGCCCGGGTCGGGCTCGAAGCCGGTGAACCGCCAGCCGCGCAGGCGGCTGCCTTGCAGCAGCAGGATGCCGACGCGCGGCGCCTCCCGGGCGGCCCCCGCCAGAAGCGCCCCCAGTACGTCGGTGAGCGACTTGCCCTCGTCCAGCGCGCGGACCGTGAACAACAGGTGCTCGACGCACGCCAGGTGCCCCTGGCGCTCGCCCGCGAGGGCGTCCGCGACCGCCTGGGTCTTCGTCTGCTCGTCCGTCTGGGCCACGCGCGCCCGCTCGACCTCGATCGACTCCTGCGCATCGGCGCGGGCCCGCGCGATCTCGGCCTCCGCGGCCTGCCGCGCCTGCGTGTGCGCCGCGTCCACGCGCGCGTCGGCGGCCTTCTGCGCCTCGGCGCGCATCGCCTCGATGCGCGCGAGCGCGGCGTCCTCGACCTCGGCGCGCATCTTCTCCACTTCCGCGGCGACCGCGCGATCGACTTCGGCCCGGGTTGCCGCCTTCGCCGCGGCGAGCTCGGCCTTCAGCGTTTCGGTGGCGCGCGCGACCGCCGCCGTGCGGTCGTCGGCGGCCGCGCGGCTCAGGTCGTCGGACAACGACTCCAGCGCCTCGTTGAGCTGCGCGGCCAGCGAGCGGGTGGCTTCCTTGATGAGGTCGTCGAGAGCCATAGCGGACACGGAGCTGAAACGGGCCGGCCTTGGCGCCGGCCACGGACCGAACCTCCACGCATTATGGGTGGCCCGATCCCCCAAGTCAAGCCCGGATGGCCGGCAAACCCAACACCGACAGCGAGTTGAGGCCGGATCGCGGCCGGCGCTGGCCTGCCGGACAGGCTGCCGGCGGCTCCGGTGGGCGGCCGTAGTACAATGAGGGCAGGCGACGTCCCGGCGTTGCCGTTTCCATCCACGCGCCGGGCCCATGTGGGGGCGATACGGCTTCGACGGAGGTCGAGAACCGCGGGATGCATGCCGAGCGCCATCGACTCGTTAAACCGGTGGACACAACCATAACTGCGGACACGCAGCTCGCTCTCGCTGCTTAAATAGCAGCGACGTCCACCTCGGTCAGCCTGCGGGCCGGGACTGGATGTCATTTCAGCAGGCTGGTCGTCCCGGGCCGTCCCGGACCGTGGCGATGAGATTTTTCGGGGCTAGCGACGGGCGGTTTCGCCGTTCTTCCACGCCGGTCGCGAAACTCGAAGAGCGGATACGCATGTAGAGTCCCACGGCGACAGGCTTTCGGACGCGGGTTCGACTCCCGCCGCCTCCACCACACCCCAAGTTCTTATCAGCGCGTAGTTTGCGCCGACTCACCGGGCGTTCGTGAGCCGCAGCGAAGCCCCCAGCAGAAACACAGACGACCAGCGACATCG
>JAHECP010000261.1 GCA_024641665.1 Acidobacteriota bacterium | reverse complement strand
TCCATCCTGAGCATCCTTCCAGCGAACTCCGGATCGTCCGATCCGGCAAGCCCGCAGTCAGGCCCTCAGGTGGTCTACTTTCCGAGCGGCGTTTGGTCTACTTTCCGAGCGGCGCGCCCACCGGAAGAAGCCCACACGACCTCCTCATCCTCGAGCACGCGAACGATCGACGTCTCGGCCTGCCCACCACTGACGAATGCCGCTCCGTGCAATCCGGTACTGTGGACCGTGTTCCTCAGAGCCCCCAGCAGCCGTTGAAAGGCAAGGAACCTCGCGTCATTGATGACTTGTGCGAGTGCCTGGCAGCCGCCTACCTCGATGGCCCGGCGAAACTCGGGGTTCCTGAAGCTCGTCTTTCGGACAGGGGGCTTGGCCAGTTGGCACGCGCGACGCGTAAGCCGCGCCTGAGCGTCAAGTGCCCCAGACAGCATTACTGTCAGGTAGTCGAAATGGTAGAGCATCCCATCGCGCGTCGAGTTGTTCTGCCGCTGGAAGAACCTGAACCCCACTTCATCCCTGGCCTGGAGAGCGCGGACCACACGATTCAAGATCGAAGCACCCAAGTACTCGGAGTTGTCATGCACCACGCCGCCCCGCCGAACGCACGCGGCGAAGTAGCGCCACATGCTCGGAAGTCGCTCCCTGCAAAGGACCCAATAAAAGAGGCCCCGATCGAAGCGATCTGCGCCGTTGCTGAACGACCGAACCGTAAAGTCCTCCACCGCGCGAAGGTACAAACCGATCAATTTCAAACCGGCTGATGGCGTCCGGAGATTTGCGTCAGGTACGCGGTCGCGAAGTGCGAGCAACTCAGGGACAGTGGTAACAAAGACGTCGCGGCGAGCCTGCAGATGGCCTTCCAACGTTGGCAGGTGGAGCAAAAGCTGCTGAACCCCCAGATCCTGGTCGCGCACGTCACCAAGTAGTCGCTTTGCCTCAGCAGCCCACGGCCGGTGGTACATGGCGATATCGGCCCATGCGCCGTTCGGCCCACGCAGCTTCACCGCCCCGAAGCCGCTCTCCTCGTCCCGCTCTTCGATTGAGAAATGCCAAGGTGCGGTGGAGTCCGTGTCCGCGATGCGAAGGCACTCTAGATGGGCCAGTTCTCGGATGATCCCGAGCGCCGTGCGATCCCCAGTCGAAGCCTTCGCTAGGTCTGGGCAGTGCACGGTCACCCGCAAGCGACGTCCTCCTCTTTCGAACGGAGGTCGCTCACTACCGATCAGCCGCCAATGAACGCGTTCGATCATCGTCGAGACTGCCCGTCGGCAGAGGCAGGCGGCGACAGACGCCAGCCCCTGCAACCTGCCTGGTGAACATGCTGCGCGCGGCGGTGCGGGTGTTGAAGGAAATTCTCACGTCAAATATCGTAGAGTCGGGCTATTCGGGTTCGTTCCTGAGCAGCGAGTACAAAGTGCGCGCCTTCCTGTGGCTCTCCGGTCCACGGTCGAACGTGAACTCAAGCCGCACCGGATCGTCCTTGGCCCCGCCGGCGTTGAACCGCACCGCCATGCGCGCGAGAGTCGTCAAGACATCGCCGACACACTTGTAGTGCCCGGCATCTTCGAGCGGGCCAAAGACCTCCCCATGGGTCGCGAGGTCGAGTGCGACTGTCACGCCGACGAGATAGCTTGCGCAAGCACCTGCGTTAGCTGTTTGTACAGATCGTAACCGCCCGCGCGCTCACAGTCGGCAGCACGAAACACCGCGCCGCCAGTGCGCGCGGTCCGTGCCGCCTGCACCAACGCCCATTCAGCCTCAGTCCCAATCAGCGCCCCGACCGCGAAAACGTCCTCTTATGTCTCGTCGGCGCTTTCGTCGTCAAACACCGAGAGGACCATTGCCGCTCACCCCACATGTCCATCATATCCGGAGCAAGTCGCTCAGGGAGGCGACGGCGTCGCACGGGCCGGCGAGACCGACCGCGAGGATCGCGGTGGCGGGACTGGCGACCTGATTCGCTGTAGCTGATTTGCGGGTTTGGCTTGCATGTAGGGCGGATCGAGCGGAACGCGCGGGCAGGTTTCTCCGAAGACTTTCGATAATCGGCCTGTTTCTGCAACGCCTGTCAAGTCCGACTCCCGCCGCCTCCAATCCCACCAGAAGCGCCGGTTTGCCGAACTTCCTGCAAAGTCCAGGACAACGCGTGCTGTGGGCCGCCTGGCCAGACATTACCCGAGCTCCGTCGTCGGGCGGCGCGCCTCCTCGATGATCTCACCGGCGCGGTTGCGCACACACGCTCTGCTGGCCTTGCTGCCCACGTCGATGCCGATGTGGTCCATGGTCGGTCTCTTCTTGGCACCGGTATCCGGGACTTCAATCGAGGCCGCTCACTTCATCCTCTCTAATCAAGCCCAGGCCCTGCCGTACTGAGAAGGACATCGAACAGCAGCACGGCGTTGATCGGCCGTAGAAGCGAAGTTGAAAGGAGCGCACGCAGGCGCCGGTGCTCCTGAGGAGTGGTATAGCCAGAACGGCCCTCAGTGTCGGCCGGCGAGGATCGGGGTCGGCCTGAACCGCAAGTAGGTGGCGATTCAGACTCGAGTCGTCGTGGACACGCTCCTTGTCACGAGCGCTGACCTCGCCCTCGACGCGTGGCACGGCTGCCGGGGACAGCACGATTGCATTCCCGGCCGAGCCGCCTGAGCAGTGCCGGCCGCCCGTCCTGGACCGGAGCGTCTCGACGACGTCAGCCGCCGTTGTGCTGCCCCGACCCATGTGAATTCAGTCCAGCACGCGTGCGGCCGAGTGGGCCGGTCTTGCTCCACGGCTTGAGGATCTCTGACGGCCCACCCGCCCCATCCCGGGCTCCCGTGCCCGCACACGGGTTGCACGGCGTCCTTCTCCTGAGCTACCACACCACCGGAACCGGGTATGGCGGCGCCTGACAGTTCCAGACGGTGCCATTGATGTAGTGAGCCTTGAGCGTGGCCGCCAGGAACTCCTGATGATTGCGCAACTCGGTGCGCAGCCTTACGTCGTCGAAGTTCGTATTGCGCATCCACCGCATGAACGAGTCGAACCACGTGTAGGCGCATCGCTCGTTCTTGAACACCGTTGCCTGAATACCGCCGTCCCCGTAGTAGCCGCCTACCCCAGCCAGTGCGTACGTGTCGATGGAATGATCGATGTTGCGCCCGGTGCTGTACCCGCCAGCGTCGTCATCGAAGTACGTGTAGACGAGATGGCGCTTCTGGTTCGTGTACACCCACATGTCATCGAGCGCGGTGGGAGGGTCGCCGGCGAACGGAAAGACTGGAACGAAGATCGACACCGCCGGCTCGCCAAGGGCGACCCACATGGCCGTCAGCTTGCCGTCGTACGGATCGCCGATCTTGCTCCCGATTGCGACCACACTGGACACGGTCACAAAACGGTTGACGTGAAGGCCCGTCGCCTTTTGCCCTCCGTTCTCCTCGTAGGGAAGCTCGCCTATCGAACGGGGCACGGTCTCGATGCGGTCCTGGAGCGGCAGGCCGTAGCCATTGGTGGCCTTCTGGATGAAGTACTTGTAGTCCTTGACCGCATCGTCCATTCGAATGCCGATCCGGTCCCACCGCTTGACGGCGCTTGTCGACGTCTCGAAGTCGTTGATGCCGTCGGGGCAGGGATAGGGCTCCTGGGGAGGATGGCACTGCAGGATCACCTCGTTCCCGACGACCTCGTTGTGGTACACGTCCCGGAAGTACTGGAACCCGTTGGGTTTCGTGAACAGGACGCGACTGAAGTTGGCGCGCCAGTCGTAGCCGCTGTATTGTCCCGGCTCCGGATCGGGGCCGTCCTTGTCGTCATCGTGGACCTGCGAATAGTGCCCATTGGGATCTTGCAGGTACTGCTCCGTGGTGTTGTCTCGCGTGAAGCTGTCACCGTCCGCCTCGAAATACGCGGTCCGTCCCCAGCGGTCGAAGACGGCGAACAGTCCCCAGGTGTTCCGGGCAACGCTGTTGTTGAAACCGCCGCCGTCGTTGGTATCGCGCAGGATCTGCTCGACTTCGTCAACCGTTTCGGCCCGTGACAACAGCCACTTGTTGAAGAGACCCGGGCTCACGCCGTTTGGGTCCTGCGAGGCCGGAAAGCCCTGCTGGGGTCCGTCAAGGGTGTGCGCGGCGGTCTGCATGACGCACAGCCCTTGTTCGTTGCAGCCCATCCACACGATCTCCTCACCCGTAATCGGATCGAACGAGTCGACCGAGTTCACGGCGAGGAAGTTGAACCGGTCCGTGTAGCGGTCGCCTGAGCCCCACGAACCGAAGGTCGCAGCATGGCGCGTAAGCCTGTTCTTCCACGTCTCGGGCGTGCTCCAGCTGTCGCGGTTCTTCCAGGCCAGCGGTCGGCCGTCTACCGTGGCGAGACCGACGGCCAACGCGCTGCTCGACGCCCGAATGCCTTCCGCAAGCCCGAAGAGAAGCAGACCCGCCAGTAGACACTGCAATGGCTGGTACCGCCGCGTGCCGACGTGGTGACTCATGATGACACTCCTGATAATCCTGATCTCGCTGCGTCCGCAATGCTCCGCTGGTAGGAGGTCCAGGGTCGGCGGCAAGAGCCAAGGGGCTCCGCCCTCCCCCACCGTGCCTCGTCAGAATTGATATGTAATGCCTAGACGGACGATGCGTGGCGGCACGATCGCCGTGATGCGGCCGAACGTCGAGCCGGACCGCGTCGTCATCGTCGTCGCGGCGTTCGTGTTCAGCAGGTTGAACAGGTCGAACTGGAACGAGACGCTACCGGAGTTCCTGATCCCCTGCTTCTTCTCGATCCGGAAGTTCAGCAGGTTCTGCGTCGGCAGTCGCCTGGCGCCGAGCGGTTCCACGCGCAGGATCAGGCTGCCAAGCTGCTTGAGTCCAGCCGTGAAGCGCACGTCGCGTGCCAGCGGCTCGCCGCTCTGGCTCGTGAACATGGCCGCCAGCTGTACGTCGTACGGCAGCATGTAGCTGCCCGACAGCTTGAAGGCCCACTCCCAATAGGTGTCCTTGGGGTAGAAGTTCGCGTCGTTCGGGTTCTGGGGAATCCCGTTTCGCCACACGGCGCGGTGCGTTGCCAGGTAGGACGTGACGAGCTGCCAGCGGCGAGACAGGCGCTTCTGGCCCGCGACCTCGATGTTGTGAAAGACATCCTTGTACCCGGAAACGTTGTACTCAGCCCGCTGCTCGTAGAACGTGCCCCTGTAGGCTGGATCGTAGTCGTAGTAGGTCACCGATCCCCGGTCGTCACTCGTGCCCACCACGCCGTCTGGGCCCGGGTCGATGGCGGTGATGGGGATGTTGAACGCGCTCGACGGCCGGTTGATGTAGACGAACTGCTTCTGGTCATGCTCGTTCTTGTAGACGTAGCTGACGCGCGCGGAGAAATCCCCCGCAATCTCGCGCTCATAGCTTGCGGTGATTTCCTCCACCTTCGGTTGCTTCACGTCCGGGTTGACGACTGTCGTCAGGCCGCCCGTAGCGCTCTTGAACGAGCCGAGTTCGCCCGAGTCGTAGTCGCGGTTATCATTCAGGTCGGTCCACCGGTACGCCATCGTGTTGAGATAGTTCGGATTGTAGGTTTCTCCCGTGCCGGCGTCGAGCACCCAGTTGAACCGCCCATAGGTGAATTTGACGACGTTCTTCCCGTCCTTCGTCAGGGCATAGGACAGACCCGCGCGCGGAACGAACCCCTTCCAGTCGCGGATCTCGGTGCGCGCGAAGTCCGCCGCAGGGAAGAACACGGCGGCCTGCCTGGACTGGGCCGGCAGCCACAAGTGGTACCCCTCCCACCGCAACCCCAGGTTCATCGTCAGCCGCTCGCCGATCCGCCACACGTCCTTCGCGTAGAAGGACTGCGTGTTCATGTCATTCAGGCCATTGAACGGCACGTTGTACAAGTAGATGTCGTAGGCCACGCCGTTCTGAAAGCGCAGCAGGTAGTCCTTGCCATCCATGCTGAGGGCGGCCGACGTCCGGCGTTCCGTCGTGATCTCCGATCCCACCTTGAACTCGTGCGACCCGCCCCAGAAGTGTGGTTTGAAGTACGAGTACGAACCGTTGTACTGCCACCGGCCGCGATAGCTCTGGGTGGGTTCGGAGCGCGTGGTGGTCTTGTAGGCGCCCGTGTAGCGCAGCGTCACGGTGTCATAGCGCGACGGCTCGTGACTGTAGATCGACATGCCGGTGTTGTAGTACCAGTGCCCGACGAAGAAGTTCACGAGGGATTGGTTGGTCGGCACCCACGTCCACTCGCCCTTGCCGGCCCGCGGCTTGAAACGCTGATGGCGTGTGGACTCGGCCGGCCGGTACGCGCTACCCTCGCGCTCGGGGTAGTCTTTGGTCTGCACCTGCACGAAACCGTTGAGTCTGTGCTCCGCACTCACCTGCGAGGTGAGCTTGGCGGTCATGTTGGTCAGCGCGACCTTGTACTCACCTGGTTCGTCGCGGGCCGCGTCAATGATTTTGAGACAACCGGCTTCTGCATTTAGAGAAGCGACGCCACGCTGCTCGGGATCACGATTGCTCGATTCTCCACGATGACATTTGGCCGCTCGATCACCCCAG
>JAHECP010000260.1 GCA_024641665.1 Acidobacteriota bacterium | reverse complement strand
GCTGGTCGTGGCCGCGCCGGGCGCCGCCGCGCGCCTCGGCCGGCCGCCGCTCGCGCGCATCCTGTCGCACGCCGTGGCGGGTGTCGATCCGATGGTGATGGGCATGGGCCCGGTGCCCGCGGTGCGCGCGGCGCTCGCGCGGGCGGGCCTGCGGATCGACGACATCGACCTGTTCGAGCTCAACGAGGCGTTCGCCGCCCAGTCGCTCGCGGTCCTCCGCGAGCTCGGGCTGGATCCCGCCCGGGTGAACGTGAACGGCGGCGCGATCGCCCTCGGCCATCCGATCGGCGCGAGCGGGGCGCGCGTCCTCACCACGCTGCTCTACGCCCTGAAGGCCCGGGGCCGGCGGCGGGGCGTCGCCTCGCTCTGCATCGGCGGCGGCATGGGCATCGCGATGGTCGTCGAGATGGCATGATGCGCCTGCGCGTTCCGCGGGGCGTGATCGACGCCGTCCGTGCGCACGCGCGCCGCGATCTGCCCGACGAGTGCTGCGGCCTGCTCGTCGGCGCCGACGGCCGCGTCCACCGGGCGGTCGAGACGCGAAACCTGCGGGCCGGCCCCACGCGCTACCTGGTCGATCCGGCGGCGCAGTTCGCCGCGATGCGCGAGGCGGGCCGCGAGGGGCTGCAGGTCATCGGCGCGTACCACTCGCATCCGGGCGCCCCGCCGCTGCCCTCGGCGACGGACGTCCGGGAGGCCTACGAGACTGGCTTCTTCCATCTCATCGTCGCGCCTGGCGCCGGCGGCGCGCCCGACGAAGTGCGGGCATGGCGGGTCGCGCAGGGCCGCTTCGAGCCGGTCGAGCTGTGCATCGAGCCTGCATGACGCCGGCCGTCGGGAACCTCCCGTCCCTCCACCTCGTCTGTTTCGGCGTGGAAGGCAGGCGTCCATGACCCGCGGACCGCGCCTGGCCTGCGTGATGGCCGGGCTGCTGGCGACCGCGCTCCTGGCGGCCGCGCGTCCGGGGCTCGCGCAAACGCCGCCGGCCGCCCCCCGAGCCGTCCTGCACGAGGTCATCATCGACGGGGCGTCGGTGTTCGGGCGCCCCGAGATCCTCTGGCTGCTCCGGCTCCGGGAGGGCCAACCGCTCCCCGACACCCCCGCCGCGCTCGCCGAGGCTCTGCACAAGCGCTACGCCGCCGACGGCTACACGTGCGCGCGCGTGGAGGCGTCGTTCGACGTCACCCCCGGCCGGCTCGTGCTGACGGTGGACGAGGGACGCATCGACGCCGTCGAGTTCGTGGGCGGCGCCGTCTCGGATGCCGGGCGCCTGCGCGCGCGGTTCGAGGTCCATCCAGGAGACGTCTACAACCAGCGCCGCGTGGACCGCGCGCTCGAGGCGCTGCGCACGGCCGCCGGCGGGGCGGTCGAGGCCTCGGTGGGCCGCCAGGTGCTCCTGCGCGGTTCCGAGGAACCGGTGCCGGCCGCGTCGTGTCCGCTCGTGCAGCGCGCCGGACGCCGCGTGCTCGCGATCTCGCTCGAACGTCGCAAGGGACGCTTCTCGCTGACCGGCGGCGCCGGGTCGCGGGAGGACTGGTACAGCCCGGTCGACGGCCTGGTGCCGTCGCTCGGGTTCCGCGCGACGCTGTTCGACGCGCGCGGGTTCGGCCGCACCTTCCTGACGGGCTACCTCACCTACAAGTGGGCGCGCGATGAGGTGGGCTACGCGCTCGGCGCGGAGCGCCCGCTCGGGGGCGACCCCAGGGTCTCGATCGGCGGTGAGATCCACGACCTCACGGCGAGCGACGACGACTGGCGGCTGACGACGGCGGAGCAGAGCCTCGTGGCGCTCGGGTTCCATCGGTCGTTCCGCGACTACTACCAGCGCCATGGGTACCAGCTCCACGCCGCGGTGCGCGTCGGCGCGTCGCAGGAGGTCGAGATCGCGTGGCGGGACGATCGGCACGCGCCCCTCGACAACCGGACGGACTTCAGCCTGTTCCAGGATTCGCGCACGTTCCCCGACAACGCTCCGGCCACCCCGGGGCGGCTGCGCGCGATCGTCGCCGCCTACACCTTCGACTCGCGCGGCGCGCTCGACGAGGACACGCTGCGGGCGTTCGCGCGCCACCTGCTGGACGGCTTCTTCGGCGGACCGGCCGGCGACGTGCCCGGAGTGCGCCTCGACTGGACGTCGGAGCTGGCGCCGCGCGGCTTCGGCGGCGACTTCGACTTCAGCCGCCACGTGCTCGACGCGCGGGCGTATTCGCGTCCCTCGCCCCGCCAGACGCTCGACGCCCGGGCCATCGTCGGGCTGAGCGACGGGAACCTGCCGCTCCAGCGCACCTTCGCGCTCGGCGGCATCGGGACGGTCCGCGGCTATCCGTTCAAGGACGTGGCGGGCGGGGGCATGGCGCTCCTCAACGCCGAGTACGAGGTGGCGGTGGCGCCCGATCTGGACCGCCGTCAGTGGGGCAACCTCCACGGACTCGTGTTCCTCGACGCGGGACGCGTGTGGCGGCCCGTCGACGGCAGCCGGCCCGACTGGCTCGTCGGGGCGGGCGTGGGCGTGGCCCTCGGCGGGTTGCGCGTCGAGTTCGGATGGCCTCTCGCCGGCCCGTCACGGCCGGCTCAGATCCTCGTGAGATTCGGGCGGCGCTTCTAACCCGCCGCGAGCCGGCGGCGGAGCGGGGCGAACGGGGAGGATGGACGAGCGGAGTCGCGCACGGCGAGGGTGGACGCGGGCCACGTGGCTCGCGACGGCCGTCGTGTGCGCCGTGCGGGCGGCGACGCTCCTGGCCTTCGACACCACCGTGCCGGTCCTGCGCCTCGACGGTGGGGCGTTGCACGCGTCGGTCGCGCTCTCCGACGCGTTCTCCGACGCCCTCCGCAAGACGCTCGAGCAGGGCGCGTCGATCTACCTGCGCGTCGAGGCGCAGCTCTGGGAGGACCGCGCCGTGTTCGACAGCCGGATCGGAGCCCCCGCCGTCGCGGCCTTCCGCATCGTCCGCAACCCGGCCAACGGAGAGGTGGCGGTCATCGACGCCGCCGGCCATCTGGCCACGTACGACGGGTACCCGAATCCCGTCGTCGTGGATGTCGTCGTGGGGTCGGAGGGGATCGTGCAGCCCGGCGGCCGGTACTATCTCGACGTGACGAGCACGCTCGGCGCCCTCAGCGCGCGCGATCTCGAGGAAACCGGCAGGGCGATCTTCGGCGACGAAGGCGGCTTCGGGCTCGGGCACCTGGGCCGCCTGCTCCTGAGCACCGTGCTCGAGGTGAGCGACTACATGCAGGGGGCGACGGCGAGGGCCAGGAGCCGCACCTACAGCGCACGCGAGCTCGGCCGGTCCATTCCGTGACGGCGGCCGCGCGGGCCCGCCGGCCGCGCTACCGTCCGACGCCGCCTTCGCCGAGCCCGGGCCGCACGCGCACCATCGTGTTGGCCACCGCGACCGCTTCGTTCTTCTGCTTCAGGCGGAACTGGATCCGGTAGTTGCCCGACACGCGGTAGCGGTGCTCGGTGGAGAACCGCCGCTTGATCTCGCTCTGGCCCGCCACGTAGGGGTCGCAATCGTAGCTCGATTCCGACCGGGTGCCGTCTCCCCAGTCCCATTCCACCGTGGCGCAGTAGTACTTCTCGTAGTCGTTCGGTCCGCCCGTCAGCAGGGCGGTGACGACGATCCGGACCGGCGAGAAGCTGACTGCCGGCGTGGCCTTGAGCGACAGCTTGGGCTTGTCCTTGGCGTCGGCGGCCGCGAGCGTGGCCCCCAGGGCGATCGTGCCGAGCGCGACGGCGGCGAACGGCACTGCCCACGAGGAACGACGGGATCGCAACACTGTCTGCCGCTCCTTTCGCGCATTGGCGCCGAATCCACTCAATTTTACCGCATTCGGCGGCCGGCTGCCGCCCGGCCACCGTTCGTGTGAACCGGGCGACAACGAGGCACGGCGGCCGGTATAATCGCGCGACATGGCGCCCACGGGTATCAACGCTGAGGTTGCGGTGGCCGTCGGTCCGCTCGCGGACGTCGAGACGGAGGTGCTGGCCGTCCCGGTCTTCGAGGAGGATTCGCCGGACGTCCTGGCCCGGCTCGACGCGGCGACGGGCGGGGAGGTGGGCCGGCTGCGCACGTCCGGTGAGTTCACCGGCGAGCTGTACGAGCTGGCGTTCGTGCCCGTGGTCAGCGGCGCCTGGCGGGCCGCACGGATCGCGCTCGTGGGCGCCGGCCCGCGGCAGCGCGTCTCCTCCGAGCGGGTGCGGAAGCTAGCCGCGGCGGTCAGCTTGAACGCGCGCAAGCGCCACGTGGCCCGGCTGGCGTTCTGCCTGTGCGGCGAACTGCCCCAGGACGAGGCCGCACAGGCGGCGGCCGAGGGGCTGATGCTCGGCGAATTCGACCCGGGCCTGTACAAGAATGAGAAGCGCCTGGGCGCGCCGCCCGCCTACACCGTCGCGCACGAGTACGGCGACCGGGCCGCGCTCGCCGCCGCCGTCACGCGCGGCCGGCTGCTCGGCGAGTCATCGAACCTGGCACGGGCGCTCGCCAACGAGCCCAGCAACGTGCTGACACCGGGCGTGTTCGCCGAGCGCGCGGCAGCGCTCGCCGAGGACGCCGGTCTCGGCGTGGAGGTGCTCGACGAGCAGGCGATCGCGGCGCTCGGCATGGGCCTGCTGCTCGGGGTCGCGCGCGGCAGCGACGAGCCGCCGCACCTCGTCGTCCTGCGCCACGACCCACCGGGCGCGCCCGAACGCCCGGTGCTGGGACTCGTCGGCAAGGGCATTACGTTCGACACCGGCGGCATCTCGCTGAAACCGTCCGCCGGCATGGAGCGGATGAAGGACGACATGGCGGGGGGCGCCGCGGTCGTGTGCGCCATGCGGGCGATCGCGCGGCTCGGCGCGCCCATCCGTGTGGTCGGCGTCGTGCCGACGACCGAGAACATGCCGGGAAGCCGCGCGCTCAAGCCGGGCGATGTGCTGCGCAGCGCGAGCGGCAAGACCGTCGAGGTGGTGAACACGGACGCCGAGGGGCGCCTGGTGCTCGGCGACGCGCTGTGGTACGCGCGCGAGCTGGGCGCGACGCACCTGGTGGACGTCGCAACGCTCACCGGCGCCTGCGTGGTGGCGCTCGGCAAGGTCACGAGCGGGTTGTTCGGCGCCCCGGAGTGGTGGGTGGACCGGGTGCGCCGGACCGCCTTGCGCGCCGGCGATCGGGCCTGGCCGCTGCCGGTCGACGAGGAGTACTTCGAGCAGCTCAAGAGCGAAATCGCCGACTTCGCCAACTCCGGCGGCCGGCCCGCGGGCGCGATCACCGCGGCGATGTTCATGAAGCAGTTCGCGGGCGATCGGCCCTGGGTGCACATGGACATCGCCGGCACGGCGTGGCTCGAGGAGGCGCAGCCCTACCAGCCCAAGGGCGCGACCGGCGTGGGGGTGCGCACGCTGGCCGAGCTCCCGTTCACCTGGAGGGAGTGGAGCTGAGGAGGGCAGGGCTACACGATGTGCGGCACGTCCCCCGCCTCTCCGTGGTAGGGGGTGCGCCGGGCCTGGATCTTGCGGTAGAGGATGAAGCCTGCGCCCAAGACCACCCCGGCGAGGGCGGCGAGCAGCAGGAGCACCCCGGTGAGGCCGATGGCGCCGAGGAGCACGTCGACCACGGTCGTCTCGTGGGCCGGGGTCTCCACGACGTGGACCATGATCGGCGTCTGCGGGGGCGGCTGGAACATCACCACGATCTTACTACGAGGCCGGCCCCGCGCGTCTACTGCTGGGCCGTGATCACGCTGTTCTTGAGGGCCCGCTGGTACTTGAGAATCGCGTCGAACAGGGCCTGCGCGATGCGCTGGCGATAGGTGGCCTTGCGCAGCAGGGACGCCTCCGTGCGATTGGTGATGAAGGAGACCTCCGCGAGCACGCTCGGCATCTCCGCGCCGATGAGGACGACGAACGGCGCCTGCTTCACGCCCAGGTTGCGCACCCCCCGGTGCTGCGGCTTCACGCGCTTGACCACGGCGTCCTGCACCATGCGCGCGAGGTCCTTCGACTCGTCCAGCTTGGTGTTGAGCGCGATGGCCTTCACGATGTCGGACAGGTTGTGCATCGACCCGCCCGACGCCGAGTTCTCCCGCGCGGCCACCGCCTCGGCTTCGGGGTTCGAGGCGAAGTTGAGGAAGTAGGTCTCGATCCCGTTAGCGCTCCGGTTCCGGCTCGCGTTGGCGTGGATCGAGAGGAACAGGTCGGCGTGCTCGCGGTTGGCGATCGCGGTGCGCTCCTCGAGCGGGATGAACACGTCGGTGCTTCGCGTCATCACGACCTCGAAGCCGGGCTGCGCCTCGAGGAGCTTGCGCAGCCGCAGCGCGATGTCGAGGACCGTGTCGGCCTCGGTGACGCCCGGGCCCTTGGCGCCGGGATCGTGTCCGCCGTGGCCCGGGTCGATCACGATCCGCGAGATGCCGAGCCCGAGCTGGCGGGCCAGCGAGAACGAACCGTCGGTGTTGGTCTTCGGCACGAGGGGCGCCGCCGTGGTGGCCGGGGCGGGCAGCGCGTCGAGCGGGGCGGGCGCGGCGGCGGCCGGCGTGACCACGCTGGCCGGCA
>JAHECP010000072.1 GCA_024641665.1 Acidobacteriota bacterium | reverse complement strand
TTCTTCAGAATCTCCCGCAGTCGGTCGTGCGGCAGGCCCTCGACGCGGTGGTTGTCGGCGCCCACCATCGTGTCGGCGGCGACGAGCGCGTTGATGATGGCCTCTTCGGTGGCGTAGACCGTCGCGTCGAAGAGCGGGCTGATCCGCTCGTTCGACAGCATCCGCACCGTGGACACGCCTTCGGCCTGGAAGGCGTCGGGGTTGGCGGTCGAGAAGGCCAGGAAGATGTCGCCGGAGCCGTTGCCCGACGTGCTCCCCGTCCTGGCCAGCCCCATCGTCGCGCGCCGCGCGAGGCGCTTCAGCTGGTGCGGCAGCAGCGGCGCGTCGGTGGCGATGACGATGATGATCGAGCCGCGCTCGCCCTGGGCCGCGTCCTCGGCCGCCGCGGAGGGCGCGAGCGGGATCTCCTGGCCGACCGGCACGCCGGCCACGACGAGCTGCCGCCGCCGCCCGTGGTTGGCCTGCACCAGCACGCCCACCGTGTAGCCGCCCTCGGCGGCGTCGAGCTTCCGCGAAGCCGTGCCGATGCCGCCCTTGAAACCGTAGCAGACCATGCCCGTGCCGCCGCCGACCGAGCCCTCGGCGACCGGGCCGCCCGTGGCCGAGTCGAGCGCGGCGAAGGCGTCGGCGGCGGTGACGTGGAAGCCGTTCACGTCGTTGAGGTAGCCGTCGTAGGTCTCGGCGACGACCGGCAGCGACCACCAGTAGCCCGACGCGTCGGGCGGCCCGGCCTTGATCCGCCACTGGATGACCGCGTCACGCACCACGCCCACGCTGTGCGTGTTGGTGAGCATCACCGGGCCTTCGAGGAAGCCCGACTCCTCGACCCACGTCGTGCCGGTCATCTCGCCGTTCCCGTTCTGTGCGAACCAGCCGGCGAACGACGGTTTCGCGAGCGTGTCGCGGCCGCGCGGCAGAATCGCCGTGACGCCCGTGCGCACCGGCCCCTGGCCGACGACCAGCGGGCCGTCGCCCTCGATGATCGTGCGGTGGCCCACGGTGACGCCGGCCACGTCGGTGATGGCGTCGAGCGGGCCGGGCGTCCCGGGGAACGGCACGCCGAGATCGCGCGCCCGCCCTTCGGCAAGCTCAGGGCGCCCTGAGTTCGTCGAAGGGCGCGGCTGCGACTGGCCGTGCGGATACGCGGCGAGGGTCGCCGCGACGAGCGCCGCGAGCGTGACGGGTGTTCGGGTCATGATCGCACCTCGCTCACCGGGGTCAGGCGATCATCATATCCGGCTTCCTGCGCTATAATCCGCGCGATCGCCTTCAGCACCGAGGTCCGTCCCCAGGAGTCCGGAGCCGCACCGAGATGCCCGTGTTCGATTTGATCGGGTTCGATGGTGACGACACGCTCTGGCACAACGAGCGCGTCTACCGGATGGGGCGGGAGCGGTTTCGCGACATTCTCGCCCGGTCGGGCGTGCAGGCCTCGGAGGAGGCGGTCGACGAGCGCGTGAACCAGACCGAGCTCGCGAACCTGCGCTACTACGGGTACGGCGTCAGCAGCTTCGTGCTCTCGCTCATCGAGTCCGCCATCGAGCTCACCGGCGGCCGGATCCCGGCGGACGACGTCCGGGAGCTGCTGCACCTGTCCAAGCAGATGCTCACCACCGAGGTCGAGCTGTTCGACGGCGCCGAGGAGGCGCTGGCGCGGCTCGCCGCCACTCACCCGCTGGTGCTCATCACCAAGGGCGACCTGCTCCATCAGCGGGCCAAGATCGATCAATCCGGCCTCGGCCGCTACTTCCGCCACGTGGAAGTGGTCAGCACCAAGACCGAGGAGACCTACGCCACGATCCTGTCCAGGTACGCCATCGAGGCGTCCCGCTTCCTGATGGTGGGCAACTCCGTGCGGTCGGACGTCCTGCCCGTGATCAAGGTCGGCGGGTGGGCGGTGCACATCCCGGCCGCGCTCGACTGGGCCCACGAAAACGGGGACCTGCCCGCGGCCGGCCGCGATCGGTGCTTCGCGCTCGAGCACCTCGACCAGCTGCCGGCGCTCGTCGCCGACCTCGGCCGCGTCGCCGGCGCCCCGACCCGCCCGCCTGCCGAGCCCTGATTCCTCTCCTCGTCCGCGATTCAGAACAGCAGCCTCACCGCAACCTGCAGCTGCCGCGGGTCGCCCACGCCCTGGCGCAGGAAGCCGTCGAAGTTGAACAGCGCCGGCGTGCTGAGCGGGTTGACGTTGTTCTTGTTGTTGAACGTATTGAACATCTCCACGATCGGAATGATCTGGGCCGACCCGCCGATCCTGAACGGTCGCTGCAGGCGCCAGTCCAGCGAGAAGTAGGCGTTGTCCTTGCGGTCCCAGTTGCGGCCGCGGTCGGTGCCGTCGAGCACGCGCGGCGAGGAGGTGATGGGCTGCGCCGTTCGCCCCTGGACGCGCACGTTGACGATGAGGCGCCCCGGCACCTCCGCATAGCTGTAGAAGTTGAACTTGTGGCGGATGTCGCGGTCCGACGGCCCGTAGTCCAGGCTCGGATCGTAGAAGTCGAACGAGCGATCGGTGAACGGATCGCGCTCGTTCGAGTCGTCGTCTTCGTCCTTCGAGATCACGTAGTTGGCCTCGAGCTGGTACTTGTGCGAGAGGCGCTTGCGCACGCCGAAGGTTCCGCCCCGGTAGAGCCCGCGGCCCCGGCTGTTGGTCACGAACACGTCGCCGAGCTGCGGCTCGAACGGGTTGGCGCCGGTGTAGGTCGTCGTGTCGCGGGTCGGCGGCTGCACCGCGGCCACGCCCGTGCCGTGCACGTTGTAGTTGAGGAACCGCGTGAGGTGCACGCCCTTCGTCCACGTGAAGTCGGCGTAGATGGCCCAGTCGGGGGCCACCTCGTGCTCGAACGCGACGTTCGCGGAGTAGATTCGCGGGTTCTTGTAGTCGCGATCGAAGACCCGGATGCCCGTGAAGAGCGGGAACGTGCCCGGCGGGGCGGCGCTCGGCGCCAGCAGATTGGGCCATGTGGGCATGTCCGCGAAGGCGGTGAAGGAGGTGTTGCGGAAGTCGCTCTTCTGCTGGATGCCGTTGGTCGTGACCGAGCCCACCTGGCTCAGCATGTTCTGCCGTGCGTAGTAGATCCCGGCGCTCGCGCGGACGACGGACTTGCCGTTGCCCCGCACGTCCCAGGCCACGCCCACGCGCGGCTGGAACTGGTTCCACTGGTTCGGGATCGTGCCGTCCGACGGGAACCGCGGGTCGCCGAGGAACATGGCGTAGGCGGTCGTCGTCGGATCCACGGTCTTCGGCATCACCTGCGCGTCCCAGCGGAGGCCGTAGTTCAGCGTCACCCGCGGCGTGACCAGCCACTTGTCCTGCACGAAGAGGGAGAACTCCTCGTTGTTGATGTTCGAGGCGCCGGCCTCGTCCCTCGCGATGCCGTCCGGGCTGCTGCCCTGCAGGTAGAAGAGCAGCGGGCCCCCGGTGGCGGTCGTCCCGGCCGGGCAGGACGCGGGCGCGGTGACGTAGCTGCCGTCCGAGCAACCCACGGTGTAGGGCCCATAACCGCCGGCCGCCGCCGGCGACGCGTAGCGCAGGAACCCGGTCACGCTGTCGAAGAGATACCGGCCCTCGAAGAAGCCGCGGAACACCTGGAAGTTGTTGGTGTGCAGCCACTCTCCGCCAGCCTTGATCATGTGGGGGCCGCGGACGACCGAGAAGTTGTCCTTGATCTGAAAACGCTTTACCAGCTCGTCCACGTTGGGCGCGAGGAAGAACGGGTTGCCGAACCGGAACGAGGGGCCGAATCCGATGCCGGTGTCGGCCGGCACGCTCGACGGGATCGCCGACCGCGGCCGGTCCTCGCGCGAGTAGGTGATGTGGAACTCGTTCAGCTTGTTGGCCGACAGGGTGCTGAAGAGGTTGAGGTTCAACACCTGGATCTTCGAGGGTCCCTCGATGCCGTTCGCCGAGTTGCCGTAGGTGGCCACGTCGAAGGTCTGGTTCGTGTTCTTCGAGTAGTTGAAGTTGTACGACACCGACAGGTTGTTCGCCGGGCTGAGCGTCCAGTCGAACTTGGCGAGCACCGCGTTGTTGTTGATCTCGTGATCGACCGGCTGGCCCTCCTCCTGGCCCCGGTTGGCCTGGAAGAACGCGATGAGCGCCAGCCGCTGGCAGTCGGCGTTGCCGTTGATCAGCGCCTCGTTGGCGCCGAGGGTCGGCGCGCTGACCGGGCAGGGATCCCCAATCTGCTCCGAGAGATTCGGGCGCGTGAGCTTCTCGCGGATGCCCTCCAGCGCGAGGAAGTAGAACGCCCGGTCCTTCGCGATCGGTCCGCCGACCGTGCCGCCGAACTGCTCCCGGCGGAACCCGTCGAGCGGCTTGCCGTCGGACGTGTTGGAGGCGAGGGCCTCGAGCCGCTGGAAGTGGAAGACGCTGCCGCGGACCTGGTTCGTGCCCGACTTGGTGATCACGTTGACCACGCCCCCTGCCGTGCGCCCGAACTCGGCGTTCGCGCCGGTCGCCACCACCTGGAACTCCTTGACCGCGTCCAGCGTGATGTCGATGGCCGCCCGCTGGCCCCCCATCTGCTCGCCGAAGAAGCCGTTGTTGTAGTCGCCGCCGTCCAGGCTGATGTTGTTGAACACGCCGCGCTGGCCGGCGAACGTGATCTCGTCGCCGTCGGGCCCCTGCACCACGCTGACGCCGGGCGTGAGCGTGAGCAGATCCTCGAACTTCCGGCCCAGGATGGGCGTCGTCTCGACCGTCGTCTGGTCCAGCGTGCTGGCCGCCGCGGTGCGGGTGGTCTCCACCGTCGGGGTGGTGGCGCTCACGGTCACGGTCTCCGCGACGCCCGTGATCGTCATCTGCGGGCTCAGCGTCACCGCCTGGCCGACCGTGAGGACGATGTCCTCCTGCACCAGCGTCGCGAAGCCGGAGAGCGTGAGCGTGACGGTGTAGCCTCCGGGAGGAAGCTGCAGGAACACGAACCGCCCGTCGCTGTCCGTCGTCAGGTTCCGCGCCAGGTTCGTGTCGACATTGCGCGCCTCGACGATGACGCCGGGCAGCACCGCGCCCGTCGAGTCGGTGACCGTGCCCTGGATCACGCCGGTCGTGATCTGGGTCTGCGCAGCCGCGGGAACCGCGATCGCCGCACAGATGATGACTGTCGCCAGCAGACGTCTCAACATGGTCGTGCTCCTCCTTCGACCGGACGTTTCGACGTGGGATGAGGGACTGCGGATCGCCACGCATCCTACACCCGGCCAACCCACGCCGCAACGGCGTTCGACGGTGTTCGGCGCGCTGCGGAACCAGCTCTGCTAGGATCGGCGGCGGACCGCCCGGCGCGTTGGAGTTCTCACAGGAGCATGACCATGAGCCCGGCCGAGACGAGCGTTCGAGAGATCGTGGACCGCGAGACCCGCGCCTGGGACACACAGGACGTCGAGCTCCTGCTGAGCGTTCTTCACCCGGACATGGTCTGGCCCTGGCCGCCCCACGCCAGGGCGCACGATCCCGCCCACTGGGTGCTGCCGCTCGGACGGTTCGACCGCGATCGGTGGCGGCGGGGCTGGCAGGAGCTGTTCGACTCGCACGAGCTCGTCCACAATCGCCGCACGATCCAGTGCGTGCGGGTGTCGGCGGAACAGGACGGCGCGTTCGCGGTGGTGGACGTGGACACGCTCTGGCGGCACCGGGAGACCGGCCGTGAGCAACGCTGGCGCGGCCGCGCCTGCAAGATCTACACGACGGTCGGTGGAGCGTGGAAGATGATCGCGCACACCGGTCTGCTCGACTACTCGAGCCTGGAGGGATGACCCGGCGTCGCCGACCTGTACCGCCTGTCGAACGCCGAGACCCGGTCGGTCAGCCCCGGGAACATGACCGGCGAGAAGGGGCGCGGCGAGATGGCCACCGAGGGCAGCGGGGCGCCCGTCGAGTCATCGGGCGCCTCCTGACGCCACGGGCTCGAACACCAGGAAGTACTGGTAGGGCAGGAACGTCTGCTCCTTCGCGAGCCGGTAGCCGTGCGCCTCGAACTCGCGGACGACGTCCGCGCGCGAGACGCGCATCGCCATCGGCGGGCCGACCGGCTGGTCCTCCCGCCTGAAGTCGATCACGATCACCTGTCCGCCGGGGCGGAGCATCCGCTTCATCTCGGACAGGTACTTCTCGTGGTCGGCGATGTGGTGCCAGGACTCGCAGAAGAAGAAGCGGTCGACCGACCGGTCGGCCAGCAGCGGGTCGTCGGGCGGGGCGAGCACCGTGCGGACGTTGTCGAGGCCCAGGTCCCGGATCTGCCGGTTCATGTGCAGGATCATGTCGGGGCTGACGTCCACGGCGTAGACGCGCCCGGCGGCGCCGACGTGGTGCGCGAAGCGGAAGGAGAAGTAGCCCGCGCCCGCGCCGATGTCGGCGATGGCCTCGCCCTCCCTCAGGCCGAGCGCCGTCACCACCTCGTGCGGCTTCTGGTAGGCGTCGCGCGCGGGGTCCTCGAGCATCGCGATGTAGGCCTTGGAGTCCTGATGTAGCTTGTGCATCTCCTCCATCGTCATCGGCTTGCTCTGGGCGCCCGTGTGAGCGGGGAGGAGGAGCAGGCAGAGCGCGCCGGTCGCCGCCGCGAAGCTGTGGTGGTTCATGGATCTCGGAGCTTAGCACGGGCGCGGGTCACGGAGTACACTCCCCGCAACTGGAGGTGCGACCCATGACATCCGCCCGCAACGCGATGGCCGCGTGCGCCGTGCTGGCGCTCGCCGGCCTAGCGTGGACCACGACGTCGGCGCGCGACCTGGCGCCATGGTCCAGCGGGCGCCAAGGCCGTTGAAGGCCTCGACGGTCAGCCGATCGGGCGTTCCAGCGCCCCCTTAACCTTAGAGCCTGTAACAAGACCCTGACCGGCACGAGCCGCTGCAGTTAGTCGGTCACCCGAACAACTGGATTCGAGTGTCTCCTCGGGCGGATTTCTAAACACTAGCGACTTACCGAGAGTAATCCTTCCGGCCTGCCGAAACCTGCCCCGAACCGGCAACCTGGCGCCCGCGGCCCGTCCAGGGAATTTCGGCTCGATAGGGGAGGAAATCGAGCAGCGGGGCTTCGACGGAGTCCACGCCGTTGACCCCATCCGCGGAGCGGTGAGCAGCGGCCAGGGCGTGCGGAAGGGGGCGTTGGGCGGAATGCTCACGGCTTCATCATGAGCCCGCGACGGATGGCCAAGCGGTCGGAAGTGTCTCTTATTCCCAGGCGCTCAATGGTGGCGAACGGTCTAAGCCGTTACAGTGTGTCGTTGACATGTATGTCATTCACATGTATATGAATGCCCATGCTGAACCACCAACTCAAGAAGGGAAGCGCGGAACTGCTCGTCCTGGCCCTAATCGAGGACCGGCCCCGGCACGGCTACGAGATCGGCAAACTGATCGAGTCTCGGTCTGACGGTGCGCTCCGGTTCCACGTCGCGTCGCTGTACCCGACCTTGTACCGCCTGGAGAAGCGTGGCCTGATCGTCGGTCGCTGGATCGAGAAGGCCGGTCAGCGACGGCGCCGCTATTATCGCCTGACCCCCGCCGGGAGATCCCTGCTGGCGGAGCACCGGACCAACTGGGAGACATTCATCTTCGCACTCATGCGGGTGGCTGGACTTCGGACCGTTTAGCCGGAACGGACCCGGGCACCACGTGTGCGTTTCCGGGCGATGCTGCGCGGGGCACGATCATGACGAACTGGAAATCATATTTGCGGGCCGAGTTACCGCCGCTCGCGGCCGATCCGGCGCGCCAGGCAGAGATCGTCGAGGAACTGGCGCAGCATCTGGCCGAGCTGGAACGGGAAACCGTCGCGTCCGGTGCGACGCCTGAGGAAGCGCACGCCGCGGCGCTTGCCGAACTGTCCAACCGGCAGGCGCTCGCACACGAGATCCGGCGGACAGATCGATCGCAGCCGGCCTCGACTCCCCCGCCAATCGAACCGTCGGGCCGCTTCCTCGCCGGGCTCGCGCAAGACGTGCGGTACGGGTGCCGGCAACTCGCGAGAACGCCCCTGTTTGCCGCGACGGTTGTCGTCATCCTGGCGCTCGGCATCGGCATCAACGCGGCAACCTACAGCGTCGTCCGGAACGTGTTGCTTGAGCCCCTGCCGTTTCGGTCGCCGGAACAACTGACGATTGTGTGGTGGGCGGACAAGAACTCGACGACGGCCTTTCAGGGTTCGGCTCCCGTCTCCGGGCCGAACTTCCTGGACTGGCGACGAGAGAGCTGCTCGTTCGAGCATCTCGTGGCGATGGCGCCCGAGTCCGTGACCATGACTGGCCTCGGGGAGGCCGAGCGTCTCCAGGGGACGGTCACGACGGCCGGGCTGTTCGAGGCGCTCGATACGCAGCCGTCGATCGGGCGCACTTTCCGGGTAGACGACGAGCAACCGGGACGGAACAACGTCGCCATCATCAGCGACGCCTTCTGGCGGAACCGTCTTGGAGCAGACCCGCACGTTCTCGGCCGCTCTCTGACGCTCGACGGCGAAGCCCACACCGTCATTGGCATCATGCCACCGGGATTTCAGCACCCGTCCCCATGGTCGGTCGGCAAACCCACCGATGTGTGGATTCCGTTGGCGCGCGACGTGCTGAAGGAGGATGGACGTGGCGCCAACCAATTCATCGTGTTGGGTCGCTTGAAGCCCGATGTGACGTACGCGGCGGCACAGGCCGAGATGACGGCCATCTCGGAGCGCCTGGTACGCGACTACCCTGACGTGGACAACCCCGGCGTGGCGCTCCTCATCCCCCTGCGCCAAGTGCTGGTCGGTGGCCTCGCTGGCGGGCTCTGGATGCTGCTCGTGGCGTCGGTGCTGCTGTTTGTCATCGTGTGCGTCAACGTAGCTGGGCTGTTCGTCGCACGGGCGGCCCGGCGACACACCGAGATGGCGATCCGCGCAGGCCTCGGCGCGAGCCGTGGCCGTCTCGTGCGTCAGTTCGCGACCGAGCACTTGCCGCTGTGCGCTCTCGGAGCAACCGCCAGCGTCGCGGTGGCGGTGGCGGCGACGCGCGCGCTTCGGGCCATCGTGCCGCCGAGCATTCCGCGGATCGACGAGATTAGGGTCGATGGATCGGTCCTCGCGATAACGCTGACGCTGTCGCTGGTCGTCGCCTTGCTCGCCAGCGTCGTGCCCGCGTTGACAGCGTCCCGCCGCGCCCTCGCCGAGGCGCTCAGGCAGAGTCGCGGTCCTGCCGCGTCCCGTCGCGGGACCGGGCGGCGCGTGCTCGTCGTGGCGCAGTTCGCCCTGACGCTGGTGCTGGCGCACGGCGCCGCCCTGATGCTGCGAAGCTACTGGACGCTTCGCTCCATGGACATGGGATTCAGGACCGAGAACGTCCTGACGATGAGGCTCGTCCTATCCGGTTCGCGCTACGAAGAGCTGGAACACGCCGGCGCGTTCTTCGACGAGACGGTCAGGCGTGTCGAGTCGCTCCCGGGCGTGACGCGCGCTGCCGCTATCAATCGGCTTCCGCTGGAAGGCGGAACGAACAGCACGGCGACGATCGAAGGCCGCGACCCAGGCCTCGGCCGAGGTCCGCTCGTCGAGACCCGGACGATCACGCCCGGCTACTTCGACGCGATGGGGATTCGCCTCATTTCTGGTCGTACATTCACCGATCTCGACGGCGCGTCCGGCAGTCTGCCGGTCGTCGTTGTCAACCAAGCGATGGCTCGACAGTGCTGGCCCGACGAGAACCCGATCGGCAAGCGGTTTCGTTTCGGTGAGGAGAACCCGTGGATGACCATCGTGGGCGTGGTGGCCGACACGCGGGAGTGGGGTATCGAAGAGCCCGCGATTCCGGAGGCCTACGCGATCAATGGGGCCTCACCCTTCAGGCAGAGACTCTCCTTTCTCGTTATCCGGACTGCGACGGATCCGATGAGCCTGGTGGGAGCCGTCCGTCGCGAGATCGCCAGAATCGATCAGGATCAGCCGGTCACCGACATTCGAACGATGGCGGGCGTCGTGGACACTGCGGTCGCCGTGCGGCGATTCGGGACGATGCTCGTCAGCCTCTTCGCGTTCACCGCGCTGATGCTCGTCGTGGCAGCCATCTATGCCCTGATGTCGTCCTTCGTGGCTCAGCGCACGCCGGAGATCGGCGTGCGGATGGCGCTCGGCGGGACCCGTGGAGGCGTGTTCCGGCTGATCCTCTCGAATGCGCTCATGCTCACCGGCATCGGTGCCACGATCGGTCTCGTAGGCGTGGTCGCCACGGCGGGCCTGGCCCGCGGGCTCGTTTACGGAATCAGCCCGAGCGATCCAGTGACGGTTGCGGGCGGGGCCGCGCTCCTGGTCGTGATCGCCCTCGCCGGCTCGCTCGTCCCGGCCTGGCGCGCAATCAGAGTCGATCCCGTCCAGGCCCTCAGGGCCGAGTGACCGAGGAAGGGCAACGAGCGCATTCACACTCGCCGGACGGGCTTCTCGCTGGCAACACTCCTGAGTAACGCCGCAGCGATGGCCGATTCCATCGGCGGCGCGTTGCTCGCCCCTTGGCGATCCCGAAGCCACAGTCGCTCAGGAAACACGGTCCGACAATGCCCGACGAGGACAGACGGGGCCAGTTTGCAGAAGAAAATGGCCCCGCCCGCCTTTCAGCCCCGAACCATCGGTGGCGGGGTTCTGGCAAGACTTTCACATCTTCAGCACACGGTTGGTCGGCCAGCCGGGTTTCGCGATGAGACCGACGGCTCCCGTCAGTCGCTGCCAGCTCGCGGCTTCCGTTTCGAGCTGCGCGCGACCCTTCCGCGTCAGGCGATAGAACTTCGCCTCGCGCCCGCTCTCCATCCTCATCGTGAGCATGCCCTGGACTTCTACTGGTTACCACGCCTTTTGGCGGCTCGCGGAAGAAGGGGTTAGCGTGGACTTGTCATTTGCACGCGGATCCTGCTTAGCACGGGCGCGGGCGACGGAGTACACTCCCCGCACTGGAGGTGCGACCCATGACATCCGCCCGCAACGCGATGGCCGCGTGCGCCGTGCTGGCGCTCGCCGGCCTAGCGTGGACCACGACGTCGGCGCGCGACCTGGCGCCATGGTCCAGCGGGCGCCAAGGCCGTTGAAGGCCTCGACGGTCAGCCGATCGGGCGTTCCAGCGCCCCCTTAACCTTAGAGCCTGTAACAAGACCCTGACCGGCACGAGCCGCTGCAGTTAGTCGGTCACCCGAACAACTGGATTCGAGTGTCTCCTCGGGCGGATTTCTAAACACTAGCGACTTACCGAGAGTAATCCTTCCGGCCTGCCGAAACCTGCCCCGAACCGGCAACCTGGCGCCCGCGGCCCGTCCAGGGAATTTCGGCTCGATAGGGGAGGAAATCGAGCAGCGGGGCTTCGACGGAGTCCACGCCGTTGACCCCATCCGCGGAGCGGTGAGCAGCGGCCAGGGCGTGCGGAAGGGGGCGTTGGGCGGAATGCTCACGGCTTCATCATGAGCCCGCGACGGATGGCCAAGCGGTCGGAAGTGTCTCTTATTCCCAGGCGCTCAATGGTGGCGAACGGTCTAAGCCGTTACAGTGTGTCGTTGACATGTATGTCATTCACATGTATATGAATGCCCATGCTGAACCACCAACTCAAGAAGGGAAGCGCGGAACTGCTCGTCCTGGCCCTAATCGAGGACCGGCCCCGGCACGGCTACGAGATCGGCAAACTGATCGAGTCTCGGTCTGACGGTGCGCTCCGGTTCCACGTCGCGTCGCTGTACCCGACCTTGTACCGCCTGGAGAAGCGTGGCCTGATCGTCGGTCGCTGGATCGAGAAGGCCGGTCAGCGACGGCGCCGCTATTATCGCCTGACCCCCGCCGGGAGATCCCTGCTGGCGGAGCACCGGACCAACTGGGAGACATTCATCTTCGCACTCATGCGGGTGGCTGGACTTCGGACCGTTTAGCCGGAACGGACCCGGGCACCACGTGTGCGTTTCCGGGCGATGCTGCGCGGGGCACGATCATGACGAACTGGAAATCATATTTGCGGGCCGAGTTACCGCCGCTCGCGGCCGATCCGGCGCGCCAGGCAGAGATCGTCGAGGAACTGGCGCAGCATCTGGCCGAGCTGGAACGGGAAACCGTCGCGTCCGGTGCGACGCCTGAGGAAGCGCACGCCGCGGCGCTTGCCGAACTGTCCAACCGGCAGGCGCTCGCACACGAGATCCGGCGGACAGATCGATCGCAGCCGGCCTCGACTCCCCCGCCAATCGAACCGTCGGGCCGCTTCCTCGCCGGGCTCGCGCAAGACGTGCGGTACGGGTGCCGGCAACTCGCGAGAACGCCCCTGTTTGCCGCGACGGTTGTCGTCATCCTGGCGCTCGGCATCGGCATCAACGCGGCAACCTACAGCGTCGTCCGGAACGTGTTGCTTGAGCCCCTGCCGTTTCGGTCGCCGGAACAACTGACGATTGTGTGGTGGGCGGACAAGAACTCGACGACGGCCTTTCAGGGTTCGGCTCCCGTCTCCGGGCCGAACTTCCTGGACTGGCGACGAGAGAGCTGCTCGTTCGAGCATCTCGTGGCGATGGCGCCCGAGTCCGTGACCATGACTGGCCTCGGGGAGGCCGAGCGTCTCCAGGGGACGGTCACGACGGCCGGGCTGTTCGAGGCGCTCGATACGCAGCCGTCGATCGGGCGCACTTTCCGGGTAGACGACGAGCAACCGGGACGGAACAACGTCGCCATCATCAGCGACGCCTTCTGGCGGAACCGTCTTGGAGCAGACCCGCACGTTCTCGGCCGCTCTCTGACGCTCGACGGCGAAGCCCACACCGTCATTGGCATCATGCCACCGGGATTTCAGCACCCGTCCCCATGGTCGGTCGGCAAACCCACCGATGTGTGGATTCCGTTGGCGCGCGACGTGCTGAAGGAGGATGGACGTGGCGCCAACCAATTCATCGTGTTGGGTCGCTTGAAGCCCGATGTGACGTACGCGGCGGCACAGGCCGAGATGACGGCCATCTCGGAGCGCCTGGTACGCGACTACCCTGACGTGGACAACCCCGGCGTGGCGCTCCTCATCCCCCTGCGCCAAGTGCTGGTCGGTGGCCTCGCTGGCGGGCTCTGGATGCTGCTCGTGGCGTCGGTGCTGCTGTTTGTCATCGTGTGCGTCAACGTAGCTGGGCTGTTCGTCGCACGGGCGGCCCGGCGACACACCGAGATGGCGATCCGCGCAGGCCTCGGCGCGAGCCGTGGCCGTCTCGTGCGTCAGTTCGCGACCGAGCACTTGCCGCTGTGCGCTCTCGGAGCAACCGCCAGCGTCGCGGTGGCGGTGGCGGCGACGCGCGCGCTTCGGGCCATCGTGCCGCCGAGCATTCCGCGGATCGACGAGATTAGGGTCGATGGATCGGTCCTCGCGATAACGCTGACGCTGTCGCTGGTCGTCGCCTTGCTCGCCAGCGTCGTGCCCGCGTTGACAGCGTCCCGCCGCGCCCTCGCCGAGGCGCTCAGGCAGAGTCGCGGTCCTGCCGCGTCCCGTCGCGGGACCGGGCGGCGCGTGCTCGTCGTGGCGCAGTTCGCCCTGACGCTGGTGCTGGCGCACGGCGCCGCCCTGATGCTGCGAAGCTACTGGACGCTTCGCTCCATGGACATGGGATTCAGGACCGAGAACGTCCTGACGATGAGGCTCGTCCTATCCGGTTCGCGCTACGAAGAGCTGGAACACGCCGGCGCGTTCTTCGACGAGACGGTCAGGCGTGTCGAGTCGCTCCCGGGCGTGACGCGCGCTGCCGCTATCAATCGGCTTCCGCTGGAAGGCGGAACGAACAGCACGGCGACGATCGAAGGCCGCGACCCAGGCCTCGGCCGAGGTCCGCTCGTCGAGACCCGGACGATCACGCCCGGCTACTTCGACGCGATGGGGATTCGCCTCATTTCTGGTCGTACATTCACCGATCTCGACGGCGCGTCCGGCAGTCTGCCGGTCGTCGTTGTCAACCAAGCGATGGCTCGACAGTGCTGGCCCGACGAGAACCCGATCGGCAAGCGGTTTCGTTTCGGTGAGGAGAACCCGTGGATGACCATCGTGGGCGTGGTGGCCGACACGCGGGAGTGGGGTATCGAAGAGCCCGCGATTCCGGAGGCCTACGCGATCAATGGGGCCTCACCCTTCAGGCAGAGACTCTCCTTTCTCGTTATCCGGACTGCGACGGATCCGATGAGCCTGGTGGGAGCCGTCCGTCGCGAGATCGCCAGAATCGATCAGGATCAGCCGGTCACCGACATTCGAACGATGGCGGGCGTCGTGGACACTGCGGTCGCCGTGCGGCGATTCGGGACGATGCTCGTCAGCCTCTTCGCGTTCACCGCGCTGATGCTCGTCGTGGCAGCCATCTATGCCCTGATGTCGTCCTTCGTGGCTCAGCGCACGCCGGAGATCGGCGTGCGGATGGCGCTCGGCGGGACCCGTGGAGGCGTGTTCCGGCTGATCCTCTCGAATGCGCTCATGCTCACCGGCATCGGTGCCACGATCGGTCTCGTAGGCGTGGTCGCCACGGCGGGCCTGGCCCGCGGGCTCGTTTACGGAATCAGCCCGAGCGATCCAGTGACGGTTGCGGGCGGGGCCGCGCTCCTGGTCGTGATCGCCCTCGCCGGCTCGCTCGTCCCGGCCTGGCGCGCAATCAGAGTCGATCCCGTCCAGGCCCTCAGGGCCGAGTGACCGAGGAAGGGCAACGAGCGCATTCACACTCGCCGGACGGGCTTCTCGCTGGCAACACTCCTGAGTAACGCCGCAGCGATGGCCGATTCCATCGGCGGCGCGTTGCTCGCCCCTTGGCGATCCCGAAGCCACAGTCGCTCAGGAAACACGGTCCGACAATGCCCGACGAGGACAGACGGGGCCAGTTTGCAGAAGAAAATGGCCCCGCCCGCCTTTCAGCCCCGAACCATCGGTGGCGGGGTTCTGGCAAGACTTTCACATCTTCAGCACACGGTTGGTCGGCCAGCCGGGTTTCGCGATGAGACCGACGGCTCCCGTCAGTCGCTGCCAGCTCGCGGCTTCCGTTTCGAGCTGCGCGCGACCCTTCCGCGTCAGGCGATAGAACTTCGCCTCGCGCCCGCTCTCCATCCTCATCGTGAGCATGCCCTGGACTTCTACTGGTTACCACGCCTTTTGGCGGCTCGCGGAAGAAGGGGTTAGCGTGGACTTGTCATTTGCACGCGGATCCTGCTTAGCACGGGCGCGGGCGACGGAGTACACTCCCCGCACTGGAGGTGCGACCCATGACATCCGCCCGCAACGCGATGGCCGCGTGCGCCGTGCTGGCGCTCGCCAGCCTGGCGTGGACCACGACGTCGGCGCAGCAGCCGCCGGCGCGTTCTTTCAACGGCCTCACCACCGGCGTCGGCGACCTGTACCGCCTGTCGAACGCCGAGACCCGGTCGATCAGCCCCGAGAACATGGCCGGCGAGAAGGGGAGCGGCGGGATGGCCACCGAGGGCACCGGCGCGCGCGCCGCGCGCGACCTGGGTCGGGGCTGGAAGATCTCGCCGTCGGTCCACATCAAGCCGAAGGAGACCTTCACGCTGGCCGACATCACGGGCAGCGGCGCGATCCAGCACATCTGGATGACGCCGACCGGCACCTGGCGCTTCTCGATTCTCCGCATCTACTGGGACGGCGAGGCGACGCCGTCGGTGGAGGTGCCGGTGGGCGACTTCTTCGCGACCGGCTGGGGCAAGTTCGCCCCAATCAGCTCGCTGCCGGTGGCCGTGAACCCTGGCAGCGCGTTCAACAGCTACTGGACGATGCCGTTCCGCCACTCGGCGCGGATCACGATGGAGAACATCGGCGAGGAGCCGATGACGCTCTACTACCAGATCACCTACGCGGTCACCACGATTGGAGACGACGCGGGCTACTTCCACGCGCAGTTCCGCCGCACCAACCCGCTGCCCTACAAGCAGCTCTACACGATCCTCGACGGCGTGAAGGGCCAGGGGCAGTACGTCGGCACCGTCATGAGCTGGGGCGTGCACAACAACGGCTGGTGGGGCGAGGGCGAGATCAAGTTCTACCTGGACGGCGACACCGACTTCGCCACGATCGTCGGCACCGGGACCGAGGACTACTTCTGCGGGTCGTACGACTTCGAGAACCAGGAGAGGCACCAGTACCAGGAGTTCACGACGCCCTACTCGGGCATGCCGATCGTGATGCGCCCCGACGGCCTCTACAAGTCGCAGCAGCGCTTCGGGCTGTACCGGTGGCACATCATGGACCCGATCCGCTTCGCGAAGGACCTGCGCGTGACGATCCAGGCGCTCGGCTGGCAGAGCGGCGGGCGCTACCTGCCGCTGCAGGACGACATCGCGTCGGTGGCGTACTGGTACCAGGCCGAGCCGCACGCGCCGTTCCCCCCGCTGCCCGACAAGAATCACCTGGAGATCCAGTGATTCCGCGGCAACACCGTCGAAATGTCGCGACGGCGAATGCGGCAGCGCGTCGGACCTCACTCGACTTTGCAGAAGTACACGCCGGCGACGACCTCCCGGCCATCGGCGCACGGCGCGCGTAAGATGCGGATCGCCTGCGCCCGGTGGGTCTCGACCTCTCGCTGGTACTCCGCGATCCGCACGTAGTCCTCGCTCGCCACGATGATTCGCTCGTTGGTCATGAAGGTGACGGCGTAGGCAATCCAGTAGTCCGACATGGCGTAATGAATGCCGCGCGCCTCGAGCTGGCGGATGATCATCGCCTTGGCCGCGACCGGCGGATGCGAGAGGTATTCGGCCCAGATGCGTCCGTGCGCGACCGCCGAGACGGCCGACCAGGCGACGATCACGCCGATGGCCACCGCGCGGATCCAGCGGGTGCGTTCGACGGACAGGAACCAGGCGGCCAGGCCGACGGCGCAGAAGATCGACAGCAGGTCGTAGCGCATGGCGCTCACCGTGCCGCAACGGGCGACGACGTACATGCTGGCGGACAGCCCGCCAACGAGGATCAGGTAGATGGAGAAGCGGTGACGCTTCCACCAAGCCGGGTCGAGGCTGGCGTGCATGGAGACTCTGGCGAGCATCACGATCGCGAGTAACACGAGCGCGACGCCGCTCCCCGGGAAGCCCTGGGAGGCTCCGCTCTCGAGACCAAACGCGTGAAGCGGCAGGACCGCGGTGCCGAAGAGCTGCGCCCAGTGGATGGTGACGAACTTCTCGGCGCCGCCCACGATGGTGCGCGGGTCGAAACAGAATCGATTGAAGATCCCGGCCAGGTAGTTAGCCGGGGCGCCGGGCAACTGGGCCGTGGTCGTGCCGGGCCCGAGCGCCGACGCGAATGGTCGAAGGATCTGCACCACGAGCCAGGCCTCGGCCGCGACGCGAAACCCGGCAACGAGCGGGCGCCAGTCCTCGCGCCTTCGCCAGACACGACCGCCGATCTCGAGCGCCACCAGGGCCGTCACGCCATACATGGTGAACTCGCGCTGGAGGATTCCCAGGCCGGCCACGAGGCCGAACCAGACGGGACGTCGCCGGGTGACCCAGAGCAGCAGCACGCACAAGAACGGCCCGATGTTCCCGCCGCTCGCCGCGGTCAGCTCCGCAGTCGTGCCGGGCGGGGCCAGCACGAAGAACAGGCTGGCGACCAGCCCGTGAAGGGGACGCAACCCGAGCTCACGCTCCAGGAGCCTGACGAGCAGCAACGCGATGGCGACGTTGACGGCCACGAGCGGCAGCTTGAGCGCAGGGACGGATGCGCCGAAGAGCAGAAAGCCCGGCGCCGCGAGCCACGCGTCGACCGCGAGCAGGTAGTCCTGACCGTACATGAAAAGCGGGAATGCGCGGCCCTCGCTCAGGTGCTTCGCCATCAGGCCGAAGATCGCCTGATCCGAGTCGAAGGAAAGCCACCGTTCGAAGACGAACGTCGCTGATCGAAACAGGACGATCGCGATCAGGGCGATGGAGACGATGAGCCGCTCGCGCTCCACGGACCACGGCCAGCGGAGAATTCGATGAGGAATTGCTGACATGGGGCCAGGCCGGGGGCATGCTACACCGGCCAGAACGAGCAGGTAAAGGTCAATTCCCGGCCCGCGCCCGGTAGGCCGGCACGCCGCCGACGATCGTCATCAGCACCGACAGGTCCCGCAGCTGGTCGGGCGGCGTGGTGAGCGGGTCGGCCGAGAGGACGGTGAGGTCGGCGAGGCGGCCGACGGTGAGCGCGCCGAGGTCGGCTTCCTGGAACGCCGCGTAGGCGGGCGCCCAGGTCATGGCGCGCAGCGCCGTCAGCGTATCGACGCGCTGCGCCGGGTACCAGCCGCCCTCCGGCTTGCCGTCGGCGCCGCGCCGGGTCGTCATCGAGAAGAGCGTGTCGATGGGGTTCACGCTGTCGGCCGCGGGATAGTCGGTGCCGGCCGCGACGATCGCGCCGGACTTCAGCAGGTCCGCGACCGGCATGACGTCGAGGACGCGCGTGGGGCCGAGCCGGTCGATCGCCCAGCGGCTGTACTCCGACACGAACCCCGGCTGCATCGACGCGATGACGCCGAGCGCGGCGAAGCGCGGCAGGTCGGCCGGGCTTACCACCGACGCGTGCTCGACGCGGAACCGGCGCGCGGCCAGATCCGGACCGCCGTACTGCTCGAACGCGTCGAGCGCACGCCGCACCGCCCGGTCGCCGATGGCGTGCGCGTTCACCTGGTAGCCGCGCGCGGCCGCGCCCTTCACGAGCGCGTCGAGATCGGCGTCCTTCATCAGCACCAGCCCCGTCTGGTCGGGCGCGTCGCTGTAGGGCGCGAGCAGCTCCGCGCCACGCGAGCCGAGCGCGCCGTCGAGGAACACCTTGAAGGCGCGGATGGTGAGGCGGTGATCGCCGAGCGCGACCTGCGGGTCCTGCTGCAGCAGCTCGGCCGCGGTGTCGCCGGTGCCCGTCGCCATGACGTAGACGCGCAGCGGCAGCTTGCCCGACGCCATGAGCTCCTTGTAGAGCGCGATGCCCTCGAGATCCACGTTCGCGTCGTGGACGCTCGTGAGCCCCAGGCGCACGAGCTGCCCGAGCGCGGCCTGGAGCCGGGCGAGGCGCTGCGCGTGCGTGGGCGTCGGCATCACCTTGGTGACGAGCGGCACGGCCTCGTCCACGAGCATGCCCGACGGCGAGCCGTCCTTCAGGCGCATGATGCGGCCGCCGGGCGGGTCCGGCGTGCGGCGGGTGATGCCGGCCGCGCGCAGCGCGGCGGTGTTCACCCAGATCGAGTGCGCGTCGATCCGGCTGAGCACCACGGGGTGGTCCGGGATCGCCGCGTCGAGGTCCGCCGCGGTGGGAAACGCCACCGGCCGCCACGATCCCTGGTCCCAGCCACGGCCCTCGATCCACGCGCCGGGCGCCGCGGCGCGCGCCCGTTCGGCGACACGCCGGACGATCTCGTCCTTCGCCAGCCCGCGCAGATCGAGCGTCTCGAGCTGCTCCCCGAACATCATCACGTGCACGTGCGCGTCGGTCAGACCCGGCACCGCGACACCACCGAGTCTCACGCGGCGGACGGCGCCGCCCACCTCCGCGTCCACTTCCGCCTCGCTGCCGGCGGCGACGATGCGATCGCCCGAGACCGCGAGGGCCTGGACCTCCGGGTGCGCCGGGTCGAGGGTGAGGATGCGGCCGACGTACACCGTGTCGGCCGGGACGCGCGGGGCCTGGGCGCCGCAGCCGCCGAGCGCGAGGATGGCGACAGCCGACGCGAGGATGGGGAAGCGCATGGCCGGACCTTACCGCCCGCGCCGGGCAGCGTCAACCCGAGCGCGCCGGATCTTCCCGGCCGTGGAGCGCGCGGACCGTGTGCGCCGCTGTCGGTGGCCACGCGCCGCGGCCTTGACTTCGAACGCTCGCCTTTGTAGGATTGGCTTGGCGGCCAAAACTACATTGGAGGATTGGGTCGGAACGACCCGAAGGCGGGTGGCATGGTCGAGAGCAGACACCTCGGAGAGCTGGAGCAGATGGTGCTCCTCGCCGTTCTCAGGCTGAAGGACGGCGGCTACGGAAAAGCGATCCTGGACGAGCTGAAGAACCGGGGCAACCGCAGGGTGTCGCCCGGCGCGCTCTACGCGACCGTGGATCGGCTCGAGGGCAAGGGCTTCGTCACCTCCCGCCTCGGGGATCCGACGCCGGGCCGGGGCGGCAAACGCAAGCGGTACCTCTCGGTCACGCCGGCCGGCGTCACGGCCCTCCGGAAGGCCCGCCGAGCGTGGACGTCGATGTCCGACGGGCTCGAGGAAATCATGGAGGCGTAGCCATGGACCACGACGAGTGCGCGCCTCCGCGCGTTGCGGCCGCGCTCCTGTCCCGCTGCCTGCCGCCCGGGCCGGTCCGCGAAACCGTGATGGGCGACCTCCGCGAGATCTACGAGGAGATGGTGACCGGCTCCGCGACCACCGGCACGCCCGCTGGCCGGTCCAGTCCGGCGTCCGTCGCGCGCGCGGGACGCGGGCGCGCGGCCCGCTGGTATTGGAACCAGGCGGTGCTCGTCGGCGGCCGGTACCTGGTCAGCCGCATCGTCCGCCGACGACTCTATCGCGGAATCGCGGCGCCCGGCGGACGACCGGAAGGGAGGCGCACGCAGGATCGCCGGCCGAGCGGCATCGGCCACGACGTCCGATTTGCGTTCCGCGTCCTGCGTCGCAGCCCGGGGTTCGCGGTGACCTCCGTGCTGGTGCTCGGCCTCGGCATCGGCTCGGTCAGCCTGATGTTCTCGACGTTCGACACCGTGGTGCTCCAGCCTCTTCCCTTCCGGAATCCCGATCGCCTCGTGTGGGTCTGGGCCACGAGCGCGACGGTGCCCCAGAACAGCGTGTCCTACCTCGACTTCGTGGACTACCGGGACGGCAGCGATGTCTTCGAGGCGCTGGGCGCGTTCGCGGTCTTCAGCCGGACGGCCATCAGCACTGGAGACGGCGCGGCGGAGCCCCTGACGGTCCAGTACGTGTCCGCCAGCCTGTTCGGGACGCTCGGGGTTCTCCCGGAGATCGGTCGCGCCTTTCTTCCTCACGACGAGGAGACCGGCAGGGACGCGGTGGCCATTCTGAGCCATGGGCTCTGGGAGCGTCACTACGGCAAGGATCCCTCCGCGATCGGGTCTACGATTACCTTGAACGGACAGCCTGCCGACATCGTCGGCGTCATGCCCGCCGGCTTCGACTTCCCGGGGGCGACCGACGTGTGGCTGCCGCTGCAGCGGAGCGCGGGCTACGCATCGGGCCGCGGCAACAACAACTTCTACATCGTCGGCCGTCTCCGCGACGGCGTGTCGATCCGGCAGGCGCAGGTCCAGATGACGGCGGTCGCCGCGCGCATCGCCGACGCGCACCCGGACGCGAAAGCGGGCTGGACGGTGAGCCTGGTGCCGCTACACGAGCGCTACTTCGGGTCGACCCGGACGCTGCTCCTGATCCTGCTGGGTCTCGTCTCGCTGGTGCCGCTGGTGGCCGGCGCCAACGTGGCCTCGCTGTTTCTGGCGCGCGGGGCGACCCGGCGGACGGAGTTGGCGTCGCGGCTGGCGCTGGGCGCCTCGCGGGCGCGCGTGATCCAGCAGCTGCTCACCGAGAGCGTGGTCGTGACGCTGGGTGGCGGCGCGGTCGGTCTCCTGCTGGCGTACGCCGGCGGCCAGGCCCTGCGGCTCTTCGCGCCGGCGGTGCTGCCGCGGCTCGACGGCATCGCGATCGACGGGCGCGTCGTGGCGGTCACCATGCTCGTGTCGCTCGCCATGGTCCCGCTCGTCGGGATGATGCCGGCCCTGCGGGCCACGGACATGGAGATCGCCGACACGCTGAAGACTGGAGGAGGATGGGGTGCGACCGGCCGGCGCTCGGGCGTCCGAAGCGCGCTCGTCGTGACCCAGGTGGCGCTCTCGGTGATGCTGATGCTGGCCTCCGGTCTCCTGTTCCGGAGCCTCCGCAATCTCCAGCGCGTCGACCCGGGCTTCCGCGCGGAGCACGTGCTGCAGGTGCACACGCTGCTGCCGTTCTTCAAGTACCGCACGTACGCGGAGATGGAGCAGGTCTGGGACGCCGTGCACGGACGGCTGGCGGCACTTCCCGGGGTACGGATGGTGGGCGCCATCGACCGGCCTCCGCTGATGGGAGTCGGTCCGACGAGCGACATCTGGGCCGCGGAGCGGCCGCCGGCGAGCGCCGCCGACATGCGCGACGCGACCCGGCGATTCGTGACGGAGGACTACTTCCGCGTGATGGGCGTGCCCCTGGTCGCGGGTCGCGGCTTCGAGACGACCGATGGAGAGGGCGCCCCACCCGTCACGGTGATCAACGAAGCGTTCGCGCGCGAGTTCTTTCCCGGGGAGAACGCGCTGGGCCGGACGCTGGTCTTCGACTGGAGCACGCCAACCAACCTGAAGATCGTCGGTATCTCGGCCGACATCCGGGAGACAGGCCCGGCCTCGAGTCCGGTCCCCACCTTCTATCTGCCCGAGCGGTGGCGACCTCGCACCGCCATGCACCTGCTGGTCCGAACGTCGGGCGACCCGGTCGCCTCGGCCGGTGCAGTGCGGCAGGCCATCGAGGACGTGGATCGCGACATCTCCATCGCGGACATCCAGACGATGGCGTCGCGGCTGTCGCGGTCGACGCTCCGGCCGAGGTTCCAGTCGGCGCTGGCGGGCGCGTTCGCGCTGATCGCGCTCGTCCTCGCCTCGATCGGTCTCTACGGCGTGCTGGCCCTGCTCGTCCGCCAGCGCAGCCACGAGATCAGCGTCCGGCTGGCGCTCGGGGCGGATCCGGCGGGCGTCGTCCGACTCGTGCTCGGCCACGGGATGAGGCTCGTGGGTGTGGGCCTGCTGATCGGTGGGGCCGGCGGCCTGCTCGGCAGCCGGCTGTTGCGAGGCGCGCTCGTCGGCGTCAGCGCGGCCGACCCGGTCACCTACGGCGCCGTGAGCCTCGGGCTGACCGCGGTCGCGCTCGTCGCCTGCCTCGCGCCGGCGCTCCGGGCGGCGCGCCTGGATCCCGCCGAGGCCCTGAGAGCGGAGTGAGGGTCGGGTGCATGGCTGGCTCCGTGTTCCGCCCGAGCGATGCGTGCCGCTCGACGACGGCCAGGCCCGCCTCCTCGTACAGCTCGCGGTAGGTCTCGTCCGGGCACAGCACGTCCTGGACCGGCCGGGCATCGTGGATCGCGACGTTGATGATCCGGACCACGTCGCCCGAGCGCGCCTGCCGGTTCTTGGCGAAGCCCGCCGTCGAGAACGATGTCCACTCGTGCGGTAGATCTCCGGCGACGACACGAGGTTGACCAGCCGGCCGCCGTCGGCCAGCAGCCGCGCGAGCGCCCGGAACAGCACGGGCTTGCCGGGGGCGGGGACGTTGTCGAAGGTGAAGGCCGCCAGGATCAGATCGAACGTCCGGCCGCCGAGCTGGCCGAGCCCGGCGTCGTCGACGAGGCGGTAGTCGCCGGTCGGATCCCGCTCGCGCGCCCGGGCGATCATCTCCGCGGAGATGTCGATGCCCACGACGTCGAATCCCAGGTCGCGGAGGAAGCGCGAGGACCGCCCCGCGCCGCAGCCGAAATCGAGGACGGCCTTGCCGGTGACGTGCCGGGCCAGCAGATCGGGCAGGTCGCGGTACGCCAGGTAATACGTGCCCTGAAACTGCAGGCGGGAGTAGGCGTCGGCGAACCCGGGATCCGCGTACACGTTCTTGAACGTCATGGTCGGTTCCGTTCGGTGGCTGCGCGCCGTGGCGGCCCCGTCCCGCCGCATGCGCGCGGCGGGCGCCGATGCGCTCATGACGGCGCCGCGGCGATTCCACGACGGGCGATGTGTGGGATTTCGCGCTGAACGCAGGAAGCGACGCCGCGCGTTGCGTCGCACCCTCGCGCCTGCTATACTCCCTATGAATATAAACGAAGGGAGTATACATGCCGCGCGCTACGCCGCCTCCCGGATCCTTCCTCCCGCTCACGCCGGTCGTCTTCGAGATCCTCCTCTCGCTCGCCGCGGGCCCGAGACACGGCTACTCGATCATGCAGGAGGTCGAGACGCGCTCGCGGGGCGCCGTCAGGCTCCGCGCCGGGTCGCTCTACCGTGCGCTCGCGCGCCTGCTCGACGACGCGATCGTCGAGGAACTCGACGGGCGTCCCGCCGCCGACCTCGACGACGAGAGGCGCCGGTACTATCGGTTGACGCGCCTCGGACAGCGCGTGGCGGCCGCCGAGAGCCGGCGGCTCGTCCGTCAGATCGGCGTCGCCCGCTCGCGCCGCCTGCTGCGGCAGGAGGACGAGGGATGACGCGTTCACCGCGGCTCGGCACGCGTGCCGCCGTTCGGATGTACCGCGCGGCGCTCCGCTGCTCCCCGCCGGACTTCTTCGCGCGATTCGGCGAGACGTCGGTCGTCGCCTTTCGCGACGGTCTTGCAGCCGCCCGCCGGCGGGGACGCTGGGCCGCGTGTCTGTACACGGCGTCGTCACTCGCCGACGCCGCCGGCGCCGGCCTGCGTGAGCGCCGGGCGGCAACCCGTGTGGCCGCCCGGCGGATTCCGGGATCGCCGGCGTCGCGCCCGGCCCTCGCCCGTCGGCTGGTGGTCGACCTCGCGCGCGACGTCCGCCTCGCCGGGCGCACGCTCCGACGCCGGCCGGGATTCGCCGCCGTGGCCACGCTCACGCTCGCGCTCGGGACCGGCGCCAACACCGCGATCTTCAGCGTCGTCGAGTCCGTGCTGCTCGCGCCGTTGCCGTTCCGCGAGCCGGCCCGCCTCGTCGAGGTCTGGGAATCCCATCTCGATCACGGCTGGGACCGCACGTCGGTCGCGCAGGCGAACTTCTGGGATTTCCGCGCGCTCAACCGCACCTTCGAGGACCTGGGCGCGCACATCCCGTCGAGCCTCAACCTGACCGGCCTCGGCGAGCCCCAGTGGCTGACCGCCGGCCGGATCTCGGCCGGCTTCTTCCGCGTCCTGGGCGTCGTCCCGGCGGCCGGCCGGACGTTCCTGGACGAGGAGAGCGAGCCGGGCCGCGACAACCGGGTCGTGCTGCTCGGCCACCGTCTCTGGGTCGAGCGCTTCGGGGCGGACCCCGCCATCGTCGGCCGCTCGTTGACGCTCGACGGCGCGAGCTACGAGGTCGTGGGCGTCCTGCCGTCCGGCACGCCGTGGCTCGACGCCGCCGACGTGTTCGTGCCCCTCGTGCACGCCGCCAACCTGAGCCGCGGCAGCTTCGACCTGAGCGTCGTCGGCCGGCTGCGACCGGGCGTCACGATGGAGGCGGCGCGGGACGACCTCGCCCGCGTCTGCCGGAGGCTCGCGGCCGACTATCCCGCCAGCGACAAAGGGCTGGGTGTCATGCTGAGACCGTCGAGCCGGTGGGTGGCGAGCGCCGCCGTGCGCGCCGCGGTCTGGACGCTCGCGGGGGCCGTCGGCGTGCTGCTGTTGATCGCGTGCGTCAACCTGACGAGCCTGTTCCTGGCCCGCGCGTCGGCGCGGACGCGTGAGTATGCGCTCCGCGCCGCCCTTGGCGCGAGCCGGGGTCGCCTGGCGCGACAGGTGCTGGCCGAGTCGGCGCTGGTCGGGCTGCTCGGCGCGGCCCTGGGCCTGCTGCTCGGGGCGGTGGTCGTGGAGGTGGTCCGGGCGTTCGGACCGGGCGACATCCCGCGCCTGGCGGACGCCGGGATCGACGGACGCGTACTCGCGTCCACGACGGCCGCCGCGCTCGCGGCGGCGCTGCTCGGCGGGCTCGTTCCCGCGCTGCGCGCGCGGCGAACCGATTCGACCGGCGCGCTCCGGGAA
>JAHECP010000004.1 GCA_024641665.1 Acidobacteriota bacterium | reverse complement strand
GATCGACGACGTCCGCGCCACCGCCGAGTGGCGGCGGGCGATCATCGAGGTGCTGGCGCGCCGGGCGCTCGAGCGCGCGGCGGCCCGCGCGCGGGGAGACGCGTCGTGAGCGAGCGGAAGCCGCCGATCATCGGCGCCAGCCTGCCGCGCCCCGACGCGCGGGACAAGGTGACGGGCCGCGCGCTCTACACCGACGACCTCACGCTGCCCGGCATGCTGCACGGCACGCTCCTGCGCAGCCCGCTGCCGCATGCCCGCATCCGGCGCATCGACGTCTCGCGGGCCCGCGCGCTTCCCGGCGTCAAGGACGTCGTCGTCGGCGCCGACACGCCGAAGGTCCGCTACGGCAACTGGCGCCTCGTGCCCGACAGCCAGGACGAGCTGCCGCTGGCCGTGGACAAGGTGCGCTTCGTCGGCGACGAGGTGGCCGCCGTCTGCGCCATCGACCGCGAGACCGCCGAGCGCGCGCTCGATCTGATCGACGTGGAGTACGAGGACCTGCCCGCGGTCTTCACCGTGGACGAGGCCATGGCAGACGGCGCGCCGGCGATTCACGACGAGCATCCCGACAACGTCAGCCTGAAGCGCGAGATCGTCTACGGTGACCTCGACGCGGCGTTCGCGCGGGCCGAGTACGTCCGCGAGGACGTGTTCACGACCCAGGCGGTCCAGCACGCCTATCTCGAGCCGTGCGCGTCGCTCGCCGCGCCGGACGAGGGCGGCCGCGTGACGCTCTGGACCAGCACCCAGGTGCCCTACATCGTCCAGTGTCTGCTGGCGAGCACGCTCGGCCTGCCGGAGAACCACGTCCGCGTGATCAAGCCGAACGTGGGCGGCGCCTTCGGCGGCAAGATGGAGCTGCGGCCGTGGGAGTTCTGCGCCGCGTTCCTGGCGCTGCGCACGGGCCGGCCCGTGAAGTTCACGCTGTCCCGGCGCGACGAGCTGGCGTTCGGCCGGCGGCGCCATCCGATGCGGTTGCGCAGCCGCATCGGGTTCACGAAGGACGGCCGCATCACCGGGCGCGAGTTCGACGTCCTGCTCGACGGCGGTGCCTACAACGCCATGGGGCCGACGGCGGCGTTCCTGTGCGGGAACTTCGGCGGCATGCTCTACCGCTTCCCGGCGTACCGCTATCTCGGCCGGCACGTCTACACCAACAAGCCGCCGGCGAGCGCGATGCGCGGCTTCGGCGCGCCGCAGGCGCTCTTCGCCTGCGAAACGCAGATGAACCTGGCGGCCGAGGCGCTGGGCATCGACCCGATCGAGCTGCGCCTGCGCAACGCCATGCAGACCGGTGACGAGATCCCGGGCGTGGCGACCATCCGCTCCTGCGGCTTCACGGACAGCCTGCGGAAGGTCCGCGAGATGAGCGACTGGGACCGCAAGCGGAAGACGCCGGGCCGCGGCCGCGGCATCGGCATCGGCTGCTACAGCTTCATCTCGGGCGGCGTCTTCAACTGGTTCGACACGAAGTACAACTTCGCCACCTGCGAGGTCCGCCTGTTCGAGGACGGGACCGCGCACCTGCTGACCATGGCCTCCGACATCGGCCAGGGGTCGGACACGGTGCTGCGGCAGATCCTGGCCGCCGAGCTCGGCATCGGCCTCGAGAAGATCCGCCTCACCGCCGCCGACACCGCCGTCACCCCCAAGGCCGACCTCGGCACCTGGGGCAGCCGCGTGACGCTGATGGCGGGCAACGCCGTCCTCGACGCGGCGCGCAAGATCAAGGCGATGCTGATCCCGGTGCTCTTCGCCGAGTACGACCTCAACCAGATCCACGACATCGGGTTCGCGGACGACCGCGTGTTCGTCAAGGCGAAGCCCGCACGCGGGATGTCGCTGGCCGAGTGCGCGTACAAGGCGCTCCGGGCCCGGCGCGGCGAGCCGCTGACCGCGTTCGGCGCCTACACGCCGCGCAACATGGGGCTCGTCAGCCCCGCGTTCTCCTTCGGGGCGCAGGTGGCCGAGGTGGCGGTGGACGAGGAGACCGGTTTGGTCAAGGTCGAGCGGATGCACACGGCGCACGACTGCGGCACGCCGATCAACGAGATGGCCGTCGAGGGCCAGCTCGAGGGCTCCATCCACATGGGCCTCGGCTACGCCCTGATGGAGGAGCTGAAGGTCGAGGGCGGCGTGACGCTGAACGACACGTTCCTCGACTACAAGATTCCCGCCGCGGAGGACATGCCGCCGAGCGCGTCGGTCACGGTCGAGACCTGGGAACCCGAAGGGCCGTTCGGCGCCAAGGAAGCCGGCGAGGGTCTCGTCAGCCCGACGGCGCCCGCCGTGTGCGAGGCCGTCCACCACGCGGTCGGCCTGTGCTTCACCGACCTGCCGATCACGCCGCTCAAGGTGCTGCGCGGTCTGGGGAAGCTCCCCGGCTGACGCTTACTTCACCTTCCGCATCCGGAACTCCCCGACCGCGTACCAGCTTCCGTCGGGCCGCCGGCGCTCCTGCGTGGTCACCCACAGACCATCCGCACCGACCGTCCATCCGAAGCGGTACGGCTGGCCATCCGCGCCATCGGCCGTGTACCGCGCGGACCGTGCCTCGAGATCGACGTCGAGCTTGACCGTCATCGCGTGGCCCCCCGAGCAGCAGTGCCACATCCGGTATTCGTGGCTCCCTCGGTCGAAGAACAGCATCCCGACGGCGTAATTGGGTGTATCTTGTCGCGCATGAAGCGCACGCTCATCGCCGTTGCCATCGTCGCGACCGTCGTCTCCGCGCCCCGACCCGCGTCCGCCCAGGCTGCCGCCTGCACGTCGGCGACCGCGAGCTGCACCGAATGGGTCCCGCTCGGCACGGGCGCCGCGCGGTCGCTCGTCTATCGCACGTACCCGCTCAAGGTCCGCAACGACCGGATCCGCCGTGCCCTGGTCATGGTCCACGGCACGCTCCGCAACCCGGACCGCTACTTCCGGACGGCTACGACCGCCGCGTTCCTGGCCGGCGCGCTGGACGACACGATCGTCATCGCGCCGCGCATCGCGTCGGCCGACGGCCGCTGCAAGGACGAGCTCGCGCCGAACGAGGTGAGCTGGGCCTGCGGCGGCGACAGCTGGCGCTCGGGCGGGATCGCCGCGAGCGACAAGCGCCTGACGTCGTTCGACTTCATGGACGCCATCCTGCGCGAGCTGGCCGACAAGCGCGTCTTCCCGAACCTCACCGCCATCGTCGTCGCCGGCCACTCGGCGGGCGGGCAGTTCGTCGCGCGCTACGCGATGGCCAACAAGGTGCACGAGTCGCTCGGCGTCGCCGTCTCCTACGTCGTCGCGAACCCGTCGAGCTACGCGTGGCCCGACGCGACGCGGCCCCAACCCGTGGACGATGCCGCGCCGGCGAACGCGCAGCTCGGATGGAAGAGCGAGCAGCCGCACACGAACTTCTCGTACGGGCCGTTCGATGCGAGCGGCTGCCCGAACTACGACCTGTGGCCGTACGGCCTCGAGGAGCGCACGAGCGGGTACACCGTGGGCGAATCCGACGCTCAGCTGAAGAAGCAGCTCGCGGCAAGGCCGACGACGTATCTGCTGTCGCAGGTGGACACGCTGCCGCTGGGCGGGTTCGACTCGTCGTGCCGCGCGATGGCGCAGGGGGCGACGCGCCGGGCGCGCGGCGAGGCGTTCGTGAAGTTCGTGAACGAGCACCTCGGCGCGAAGCACGACGTGCTGATCGTCCCGGAGTGCGGGCACAACGATCGGTGCGTCTACACGACCGACGAGGTGCTGCCGGTCATCTTTCCCGGCAAGTGAGGCCGGGTCGCTGGACGCCCGGCGCGACCCGTCGGGCCGGGCCGGGCATCGTGTGCGGTTCCTCGCAGGTTGCGAGCGGAGCGCGGCGGGCGGTCGTACACTACGGGCGAGGAGGTCGCTGCACATGACACGACCGCCACGCCTTTCGCTCGTCCTCGTGCCCGCGCTTCTGCTCGCCTGCGCGTTCGGTCCCGCCCCTCAGGAACAGACCGGCGTCCTGGCGCCCGAGGGCGCCAACGAAGCCCGGCTCAACCGCCTTCAGCCACCCGCGCACGTCATGGACGTCATCGGCGCGGCGCCCGGCATGAGCGTCGCCGAGATCGGCGCCGGCCGCGGACGCTACGTCGTGCGGCTGGCCGTTCGGGTCGGTGACGGCGGCAAGGTGTACGCCGAGGACATCGACGCCGCCGCGCTCGATCACCTGAAGACGCGCTGCGCGCGCTGGGGCCTGGCGCACGTGACCGCGGTGCTGGGCACCGCGACCGACCCGAAGCTCCCGCCCGCCGCGCTCGATCTGATCTTCGTGATCTCGGCCTACCACCACTTCGGCGATCCCGTGCTCCTCATGCGCAACGCGCGCGCGTCGCTCAAGCCCACAGGGCGGCTGGCGATCGCCGAGTGGCTGGGGAGTTCGGGCACGCCGCCCGATCGGCTGGAAGCGCAGATGAAGGCCGCCGGCTACCGGCTCGAACGGATCGACACGTCCCTCGAAGGCAACAACCTCTACATCTACCTGTTCCGGCCGGACGAGTCCCGCTGACCTCCGGGATGGGTCGGACCGTCACGACCTTCGTGTCCACGGACGTGAGGACGAGGCGCGGCCAGGCTAACGCCCTTGACAGGCAGAAGAAGACCGCTGTAGAATACGCGTAACTTAATTACATGTATTGCCATGGCAGAGCAGACCAAACAGCCTGACGATCTCTGGAGGGTCATTCGAGAGGCCCTCGCCCGGGAAGGGATCGACGTGGATCTCGTCTGCAGGGGGAAGCCCGAGGGGCAGGCCCGTGTCATCTGTGTCGCTGCCAGCCTCGGCGACGGCGTGCAGGACCTCGCGCAGTCGGCTCGCGACCAGGTGGTCATGCTGCGCATCGACAAGGAATCGGTGGAGACGCTGGACGTCTGGGTGGCCACGGGCGTGGCCAAGAGCCGATCCGAGGCGGCCGCGCTGTTCTTGAGGGAAGGCCTGCGGCTGCGAGCCGGCGAGCTGGCGGAGCTGAAGGACGCCCTGACGAAAATGGAGGACGCTCGGCGCCAGCTCCAGGAGCGCGCGAAGAGCGTGCTCGGTGCCGACCGATCCGATCGAGGGTGAGCCGATGCGTACGGCGGCCGCGAGTGGAGGTGAACCGTGAAGAGGCCGGATCAGGCAACAGTCGATGCGGCGCCCGCGGACGCGGCGGATCAGCCGCCCGACACCCGCCACGGGCTGCGCGAGACCTACGGAGACATCGCCGCGGGCCGTCTCGCCAAGGCGCCGATCTGCTGTGGGTCCGCGGACGCCATCGACGCGCCCGCCTCGACCTGCGCCGAGGGCAACACGCGGCGCATCCCGTCGTCGACGAAGGACCTGTCGCTCGCATGCGGGAATCCCGTGGGCCTCGCGAAGCTCAGACCCGGTCAGACGGTTCTCGATCTCGGTTCGGGAGGCGGTCTCGACTGCTTTCTGGCCGCCGAGCAGGTCGGAGAATCAGGGTTCGTGATCGGGATCGACATGACGCCCGAGATGCTGGAACGGGCTCGCGCGGCCCAGCGGCAAATGGGCACCCGCAACGTGGAATTCCGGCTTGGCGAGATCGAGCACCTGCCCGTCGCTGACGGCACCGTCGACGTCGTGCTCTCCAACTGTGTCATCAACCTGGCCCCGGACAAGGTTCAGGTCTTCCGCGAGGCCTATCGAGCGCTCAGGCCGGGAGGATTACTGGTGGTCAGCGACGTGATGATCGGCGCGCCCTTGCCCGAGGCGCTGAGGGCCGCGTTCGGTCAGCTGTCCGCGAGCCTGTGCGTGGAGCGCGACTATCTCGCAGCCATCGAAGCGGCGGGCTTCGAGGACGTCGAAGTCGTCAGGCGAGTCTCAGCGCAACCGCCACAGGAAGAGATTGCCGGCGCCTCACCCGAGACGCCACGCGGCGCGCGGGTCGTCGTGCGCATCGGCGACACGGGCGAGACGTGCACGGTCGACGTCGATCCGGCGTCGCTGGCGGGCTTCACGACGGGCTCGTTCAGCGCGACGGTCGAGGCGCGAAAGCCCTTGTGACCGTGCCGCACGATCCTGAACCGGTTCGCCGACCGTGAAGGTCGCCGGTCCGACGCAGAACCCTGAAGACGGGCCATTCGCCACAGGATTGCCGCGGTTCGTGGATTTCCGCGCACCTCGTGCGCGCTCCCTACGTAATGAAGGGGAGGGACGCGTCCAGGCCGGATCCGGATGAGGAGGGATCACGTGCGAACGATCGGTCCCGCGTTTCTCGTCTTCGTCATCATCCTCGGTGCCGTGTGTGCGGCGGCGCAGGGCCAGCCGGACGACGACAAGGTCTGGAGCGCGTTCGCGGCCTGGGCCAGGACCGTGCCGGCGGGCAGCTCGCTTCAGGGATACCGCGAGGTGCTCGAGCGCCAGGGGCTCTCCAGCGACGAGATCCAGCGGCGCGTGGGCGTCATTCGGCGCTTCGCCTCGGAGCGCGTGGAGGGCGTCGAGCTCATCTACGATCGGATCTTCTCGCAGCCCCTCACTGGCGATCCGGCGAAGGACGGCTTCACCTCGACGCCCAGCGCCTTCATGGTCGAGGCGACGCGTGCGCTCGAGCCGGGAGCGGCGCTCGACGTCGGTGCGGGACAGGGCCGAAACGCCGTGTTCCTGGCCACGAAAGGGTGGGTCGTGACGGCCATCGACGTATCGGGCGCGGGCCTCGCCGCCACCCGGGCCAACGCGGAGAGAGCCGGGGTCTCGGTCGCGACCGTGAAGACGACCTACGACGCTTTCGACTTCGGAACGGCGAAGTGGGATCTCATCGTGATGATCCTGTCGTGGGCGCCGGTCGACGATCCCGCCTTCGTGGCCAGGCTGAGCGCGTCGCTGCGTCCGGGCGGCACCCTCGTCTTCGAGCACGTCATTCAGCGGGCGGAGAATCCATTCCCGCCGAACGTTCACGCGCTCGGGCCCGGGCAGTTGCGGACCTGCTTCGGCGGTCTGCGCATCGAGCGGTACGAGGAAGTGACCGCTCTCGGTGACTGGGGCGGCCCTCCCTCGTTGCTCGTGCGAATGGTGGCGCGGAAGCAGTAGCCGCGGCGAGCGCGCTGCCGGACCGGCACGTCGACACGGCGGGCTCCTACCGGCTGATCCAGTAGGCCAGCTTCAGCATGAACACGCTGTCGGAGGGTGCCCCGACCATGGCGCGCAGGTCGCGCCGGAGACGGAATTCACCGATCCTCGCGACGTCCTCGCGCTGCTGCGTCCACACGGCGTAGAGCGTGGAGCCCAGGCGCCACTCCCACCGGAAGACGGCGTTGACGCGCAGCGACCGGTAGTTGAAATCCGGGGCCTCGACGAGGAACGGGGCCGCCGGCCCCGCGCCGTCGGGGTCGATCGTGTAGGCCTGCGCCACGCCGTCATAGGCGATGGTGCCCACGTCGGTTCCATAGCGGGCGAACTCGAACGTGCGCGGCCGGGCGAACTCCTTGAGGCTCCAGTACCGACCCGACGACAGCAGCGGCTGGGCGTAGAGCTCGAGCGACGCCCTCGGCGTGAAGATCACGTTCAGGCGCGTGACCATCGACACCTCGGTGCGGTCGAGATCCGAGAACACGGTCCGTTGGCCGTAGGTCGCCACGGCCGTCGGATCGGTCACGGCCGTCACGTACTGGGCGACGGCGCGCGAGCGCGAGAACGACGGGCCGACCGACACGGTCAGCGACGGCGACGGCCGGACGATGACCTCCGGTGACACCTCCGCGTACCATCCGCCGGCCGCGTTCGCGCTGTACGCGGTGCCGAGGCCGACCTCGACGGGCTTGCGGCCGTCGGAGGACAGATAGACCCCGGCGTAGTACCCGCCGGGCCGGCGCATGAGCGCGCCGCCACGCGTGGCGCGGTCGTCGAGATGCGGCAGGTCGATGTCGGCGTTGCCCGACAGCGACCAGTAGTTCCTGAACGTCACGGCCCCCTGGACACTGTAGCCGTTCACCAGGGTGTCACCGGCCGTGTTCCAGAGCCAGCGCCCGATGAAGACGGCCGAGCGATCGCGCGACCAGCGATCGGGCGTCGTCTTCTGCCAGAGCCAGCCCGTGTGGACGCCCACGCGGTCCGCCTCGGGAGAGTACCCGACGTCGTTGGACTCGAAGCCGGGGCTGATGGCCCACAGGGCGCCGTCCACCAGCAGGTTGCCGCGCGTCCGGTTCACGTTCACCTGGCCCGTCCACCCCGAGAGCGACGTCGCGGCCGGGTCGAGCCGCACGTGCGTTGCGTCGGGTCTCTGGTAGTAGCGGGCCGAGCTGCGCTGCAGCGCCACGATCGCGGCGGCGTCGCCGGTCGCGCGACTGCCGGCGAGCGAGCCGGACAGCACCCAGGTCTTCTTCCCGTTCAGGAAGACATGGCCGTCGGCGCCGCCGACGTACGCGCCGTCGGCGACCGCGTCGCGCAGCTCGGAGGTGCGCAGCTGGCGATTGACCGCCGTGGCGAGCAGGCCGACCGAGGCACGGCCGCCGAACTCGCGGCTGACCCGGGCGGCGGCGTAGTTGGTCAGCGGCTCCACCTCGGTGGCGCCGCGCACGCCGCCGGTGGCGACGTGCGCCTGCTCCCGGTCGGTGACCGCGTTTACCAGCGACATGCTCCAGCCGCCGGCCGTCCGGCCCGTCAGCTTGGCCGCGCCGAGGATGGTCGTCGCGGCGGGCTGGCTGACGAAGTCGCCGTCCGCGGTGAGGTGCGGCGCGCGGCCGATCCGCCGCGAGTACCAGAGCGTGGGATAGCGCGCGCCGAACCGGCCGTAGAGCACCAGGCCGCCCCGGCCGAAGTTGTCGAACTGCTGCGCGCCCTCGAGGAAGAAGGGCCGCTTCTCCTCGAAGAAGGTTTCGAACGCCGTGAGGTTCACCACCGCCGGGTCCACTTCCACCTGCCCGAAATCGGGGTTGATCGTCCCGTCCAGCGTGAAGCTGCTCGTGAGACCCCACTTGAGGTCGAGCCCGGCGCCGCCGGCGAAGCGGTTCGTGCCGTTGAACGGATCGCCTGCCTGCGCGGTCCCCAGCCGTTCGACGCTCGTCGTCGCGTAGGGGAGCAGCTCCAGATGGCGCCGCGGGCGAATGCCGTCGAGGCCGTCCAGGTGGCCGAACGCGGAGGTCAGGCGCTCGTCGTTCCTGGGGACGAGCGCCCACCAGTCCTCTTCGTGGCGGCGCTGGATCAGCCGGCTGACGTTCAGGCCCCACGTCTGGTGGTCGCCCGGGGAGAAGCGCAGCTGCGAGAACGGGATGCGGAGCTCCGCGGTCCAGCCCTCCGCGTCCACCGTGACCGCCGCGTCCCACACACCGTCCCACGACTCGTCGCGGTCGAAGTCGTTCGACAGCCAGGCGTCGCCCTGCGAGCCCGCCGCCGACACGGTCAGCATCACGCCGGTTTGATGGTCGTGGTGCGGATCCAGGAACACACGGACGAGATCGGACGACACCTCGGCGTCGCGCCGCGACAGGCGGCGAACGATCTTGTCGGGCTCCGGGTCGAACATCCGCGCGCCGACGTACAGCGCATCGTCGTCGTAGGCGAAGCGCACCTCGGTCCGCTCGGTCGCGGGCTGTCCTTCATCGGGCTCGCGCTGGTGGAGATCCGCGATTGGCGTGGCCAGGGCCCAGGCCTCGTCGTCGAGCCGCCCGTCGATGGCGATCGGGCCGCGCGCGCGGACGGCTGTGGCCGGCCGGGCCGGCGCCGCGGGCGTGTCGGACGCCCCGGCGACGAGCGGATGGCCGGACGCGGCCACGAGGAGGAACGCGGTCACGGCGCGACGCCGCATGACGCCTCCCGTCTGCGATACCGGCGACCAGGTCACGGCAGGCGGACGACCGGCGCCTGGATGGCGATTTGTCGTCCGGCCCGTTCGACGAGCAAGGTGCGCACCTCGCCGGGTGTGCCACGAAGGGCGTCGATCACCGCTCCCATCGGCGCGTTCGGGGCGTCCAGGGCGTCCACGCGCAGCAGCCTGTCGCCGGCCTCCACGCCGGGAACCGCCGGCCGGCCGTTGCGGGACACCACCCCGGCGACGGTGAAGGAGCCGTCTCCTTCGGCGCGCAGCGTCAGGCCCACGATGTCGAGGTCGTGGCCGGCGGGCGGCGGGCCGGCCTGCCACCACGTCATCTGGGCGGGGAAGTCCACCTCCAGCCGGAAGCGGGCGATCAGCTCGGCGCCGACGAAGCCGGCCACCGCCCCGGCCGATCTCTTCGAGTACCAGTCGAAGAAGTCCTGATCCAGACCGAGCACGGCCATGTCCTTGACCGAGACCGGGCCGATGGCGATCGCCGGCAGGCGCAGCAGCACGCCCCCGGTCTCGAAGTCGAAGCCGAAGAAGTTGGTGGAGCCGGCCGCGCCGCGGGCCTGCGGCGCGCCGGGGTGGCGCGTCAGCCAGGCGGCGGTCACCTTGTCGCTCACCCAGGTACCGGCCGATCCGGTGTCCACGCCGAGCGCCACCGTCTCGCCGTCGATCGTCGCCTCGACCATGAACAACCCGGTGTCGGGATTGACGCGGCACGGCACGACCGTGCCGCGTGGCGTCAGCACGCCCGGCCGGGCGACACTGAGCCGGCGCGCCGGGTAGTCGAAGACGACGTGCAGGCGGCGCAGGCAGCGCGGCGGCAGGGTGCACTCGGCCTGCACCCCGGGCCGGGCGACACGGCCGGGATGGACCGAAACGGTCATGCCCTCGGTGTCGAGCGCGAGCCCGCCCAGGCGCATGGCCGGGACCGGCCTCTTCGTGTCGAACGAGTGCTCGCCGCCGGGTGGCATGGCCGCCAGGTCGACGCCCAGCTCTCGCGCCAGCGGCTCGGCCAGGACGACCGGCGCGCCGCCGGTATCCACCCAGGCGCGCGCCGTGCGCGTGGTGCCGTCGGGGCGAACGAACTCCACCGGCACGGTCATGCGGTTGTGGTCGAGCACGACGGGGACCGTCGCCGTTTGCGGCTCGGCGTTCCCGGCCGCAGCGCGGAGCACCAGCAACGACACGGCGGCGAGACAGATGAACCATGAGAGCGTCTTCTTCATCGTGGCTTCTCGTTCCATCTTCACGTCCGCGCCGAGGGCGCCACGCTGGCCCATCTGCACATTGGACGCGGAAGCCTGGGAATAGTCTTCAAGGCGCCAGTCCTCGGCGTCTCAGGAGAACGCCGGCACGATCCGCTGGACGATGAGGTCGAAGATGCGTTGCCACTGGGCCATCGCCACCGTGGACGAGAGCCCGGTGGTGGCGGCGGCCGTCGTCACGACGAGCCGCCTCGAGGGGACGACCATGATGAACTGGCCGCCCCATCCGTTCGCGAGCGCGAAGTCGGCGCCGGACATCTGCCCGACCCACCACCCGTAGCCGTACTCCGGGGTCGGCATTCCTGCGCCCGTGGCGATCTGCGCGCGGGTCATCGCCTGAATCCAGGCGCTGGGGAGCACCTGTCGTCCCCGCACGCGGCCGGTATTCAGCACCATGTTTCCGATCGCCTGCATGTGGCGCGGCGACAGCTCGAGCCCTGCGCCGCCGTTGTTGTAACCCTGATGATCGACCTCCCACGTGCGCGGCGGAATCCCCAGCGGCGCGAACAGCGCGGCCTCCGCAAACGCCGCGGTACTCGTGCCGCAGGCCCGCGTCAACGCCACGGACGCGAGATGGATGGTCCCCGAGCCGTACTCGAAGCGTTGCCCGGGCGCGGCGGTCAGCGGCCGCGCCATGACCCACACGACCTGGTCGGGCGCGGAGAGCCACTCGTAGTACACGCTCGGCCCGCTCGTGTACGAGGCCATCTCTGGAAAATCCAGACCGCTGCTCATCGTCAGGAGGTGCCGGAGCGTGATCGCGGCCTTCTGGGGATCGGTGACGACCGCCGGATCGAGCAGTTCGCCGAGCGTCTGATCCAGCGACCGCAGGCAGCCGCAGTCGATCGCGGCGCCGACCGTCAGGGCCAGCACGCTCTTGGTGACGGACCAGACATACTGCGGCGTATCGATCCCGCCGTCGTGGAAATACTCCTGGCGTGCGACCGTGCCGTCTTGCGCCACGACGAGGCTCCTGAGGTTCGGCTCCTCGCGCGCGAGCGCGTAGGCTGCGTCGAGGGATGTGGCGTCCACCGGAACGGGGCTCGGCGCCGTGGCCCGGTGACTGCACGTCGCGAGCGCCGCGGCGTCGAGCGCGAAGACGAAGAGGACGAGCGTCGGAAAGCGGACTGCACCGGCCGCGGATGTCTGGCTGCCTGGCATGCTCGACTCCTGGCTCGAGGAACATGCTCGCCATGCTCACCCATTTTGTCTCTTCGGCACGGCGTCCGATCGTGAAGATCTGCATCGGCGCGAAACCGAACAGTTCCTGGACGCCGTCCGTCAGGCGCGGGCGGCCGGCAAGCGCACGGCGCGGACCGATCTTCAAGCAGCCCCGCGACGTCCGGCTCGTCCTGCACGACGCCGTCCCATGGGGCTGTCAGACGCGTTGTGGCGCCGCCTGTCCCTCACCATCCGCCTCGAACACGAGTGCGCCGGATCGAGAGCTATCGAGGCACGCCGCCGCTGTCCGACGGCGCGTTCGCCATCGTGGGGCGGCTCGTCGCCGCCGGGGTTTCGCGGTGATGGCGGTGATCGCCGACGGGCGTCGCAAGCGCCGGAGAGTTGCGGTAGGCTAAGGCACATCCATGTGCGCCCTCTGGAACGACTGGCGGTTCGCCGCGCGGAGCCTGCGCCGCTCCCCTGGCTTCACGAGTGTCGTCGTCCTGACGCTCGCCCTCGGGATCGGGCCGAACACGGCGATCTTCAGCGTCGTGTACGGGGTCCTGCTGCGCCCGTTTCCATATCGTGCCCCGGAGTCGCTCGTTGTCATCTCGGCCGAGCGCACGTTCGCCGGCCAGGTGCGTGGCGCGAACTACTCCGCTCTCGAGCTCGACGGGTGGCAGACGCGCGCGCGCGCGCGTTCGAGTCGCGCGGCATGTGGGGGAGCGGGGATTTCCGCCTCCGGACCGCGGACGGTACCCAAACGGTGGACGCCACCTACGTGTCGGCCGGGTTCTTCTCGACGCTCGACCAGCCGATAGCCCTGGGGCGGGCGATCGGGCCGGCGGACGCCGGCGCGCCCGTCGCCGTCATCAGCCATCGGCTGTGGCGCCGCGAGCTCGGCGCGAGCCCGCAGGCCGTCGGACAGCCGATCGTCCTGAACGGGCAGCCCTACGTCGTGCTCGGCGTGGCCCGGCCCGACTTCCAGTTTCCCTCCGCGCGGACCAACGTGTGGACGCCGCTCCTGTACGCGCAGCGGCTCGGCCAGGAGTCCTGGCTCAACAACCCGCGGGGCGGCGGGTTTCAATTGATCGGCCGGCTTCGCGCGGGCGTGTCCGTGGCCGCAGCGCGCGAGGATGCCGTGCGCGTGGCGCGCGAGCTCGCGCCGGAGTTTCCAGGGGTCAGCGAGGGGCGGCGGCCGCTCGTTTCGACCTCACGGACTGGTTCACCGACACGACGCGGCCCGCGCTCCTGATGCTGCTCGCCGCGGTGGGGCTCGTGCTCCTTGTCGCGTGCGCGAACGCGGTGAACCTGCTGCTGGCCCGGCAGGCCTCGCGATCGCGGGAGACCGCCGTGCGCCGTGCGCCTCGCCCGCGCGGCTCCTGTGGTTCGCCCTGGCCGAGAGCTCGCTCGTCGCCCTGGTCGGCGGCGCCGCGGGCGTCCTGCTCGCCGTCCTGGGCGTGCAAGCGTCGGTGTCGTTGTGGCCCGCCGGGTTGCCGAGAGCGGACGCCATCCGCGTGGACGGCCCGGTCCTGACGTTCGCGCTGGCGCTGTCGGTGGCGCTGGCCGTGGTGTGCGCCGTCGGCCCGGCGCTTCGCGGCCTCGGTTACACGCTGGCGGCGGGCCTCCGGCCGGCCGGCACCACGTCGTCGCGCCGCGGGCGGCGCCTCCGCTCCGCGCTCGTCGTCACGCAGCTCGCCGCGTCGGTGGTCCTGCTGGTCGGCGCGGCCCTGCTCGGCCGGAGCCTGGTCCGCCTACTCCACTCCGGCATCGGCGTGAAGACGGCCAATGTGGTCGTGGCCGACGTCAGCCTCGGCCTCGACCGCATAACCACGCCCGGCGAGCGGATCGAGACGGTCGATCGCGTGCTGCAGAGCGTCCGCCGGATCCCCGGCGTGCTGCACGCCGGCGTGACGACCAGCCTGCCGCTCTACGGCGCCCGGCTTCGCTACACGTTGACGGACGTGAGCACGGGCGCCGGCCCGGCGCGCGACTATGACGTCGATGCGCTCGCGACGACGCCGGAGCTCTTCTCGACGCTGGGTGTGCCCCTGGTCGAGGGACGGCTGTTCACGGACGCCGACACCGGCACGAGCCAGCCAGTGATGATCACGAGCGCGCGCACCGCGCGGCGGTTCTTCGGCGACCGCGATCCGATCGGGCGCGTCCTGTCCCTTCCGACCAGCGGCCGTCCGGGAGGACACTCCGAGGTGACCGTCGTGGGCGTCGTCGGCGACATCAAGTACAACGCGCTCGACGCACCAGCCGACGGCGGGATCTACCGCCCCTTTCGGCAGCAGCCGTGGCCGTACCTGTACCTGGTTGCGCAGACGGCGTCCGAGCCGGCGGCCGTGGCGGGCGCGGTGCGGCGCAGCGTGGCCGGCGTGGATCCGTTGATTGCGGTGGACGACGTGCGGACGCTCGACGACGTGCTGGCGGGCGCGGCGGCGGAGCCACGGTTCCGGACGGTGCTGCTCGGCGCGCTCGCCGTGCTCGCTCTGGCGGTCGCGTCGATTGGTCTTTACGGCGCCGTCGCGTACTCCGTGTCGCTGCGCACCACGGAGGTGGGGATCCGCGTCGCGCTGGGCGCCAGCCGGACGGACGTGACCGGCATGGTGGTCCGGGAGGGCGTGGCGCTCGCGTGCCTCGGCCTCGCGGTCGGTCTCTCGAGCGCGCTGGCGCTCGAGCGCGTTCTTCAGCGCTTCCTCTACGGCGTCACGCCGCACGACGCCGCGTCGTTCCTCGCCGCGCCGGTCGGCCTCCTGCTTCTGGCCGTGCTCGCCAGCTACGTGCCGGCGCGCCGCGCCGCCTCCGTCGATCCAATCGCGGCGTTGCGACGCGAGTGAGCCGGCCGGAAACCGAATCGCTCGGGTGCTTGCCGGCCCGCAGGACGGAGAGGAGGCTCAGCGTGCACCGAGCGCGATGGCCCCCGGAAACGACGTTGCGCCCGCCGAGGGACGGGCGTAAGCTGGCGCCCGGGCGGGCATCGCTGGAGGGGCCATGGCGGCCGATGTACTCGTTGGCGCCACGCTCGGTCACCACGCCGTGCTCGAGAAGCTCGGCGAAGGCGGCATGGGCGTGGTCTACAAGGCCCGCGACCTGCGCCTGGACCGGCTGGTGGCGGTCAAGGTGCTTCCGCCCGACGCGCTGGTCCGCGATGCCGGGCTCCGGCACCGCTTCGCGCGGGAAGCCCGCGCCGCCTCCGCCCTCAACCATCCCAACATCGTCACGGTGTACGAGATCGATCGCGCGGATGATCTCGATTTCATCGCGATGGAGTACGTGCAGGGGCCCACACTGCGCGAGCTGATCGCACCCGGGCGGCTGCCCGTCCAGCAGGCGCTCGGTCTCGCGGTGCAGGTGGCCGACGCCCTCGCGGCCGCGCACGCGGCGGGTATTGTGCACCGGGACCTCAAGCCGTCGAACATCATGGTGTCGCCGGAGGGTCGCGCGAAGATCGTGGACTTCGGCCTCGCCCGGGCGATCGAGCCCGTGCCGGCGCCGGCCGAGGTGACGGCGACGCGCACGGCCGCCGGCACGATCGTCGGCACCGTGGCGTACATGTCGCCGGAGCAGGCGACCGGCCGCGCCGTGGACGCGCGCAGTGACCTCTTCAGCTTCGGCTGCGTGCTCTACGAGCTCGTGAGCGGCCGCCGGGCGTTTGAGGGCGACTCGGGCCTGGGTGTGCTCGCGGCGGTGCTCCGCGATGCGCCACGGCCCCTGCCGGACGTCCCGCCGCCGGTGATGCAGGTCGTCGATCGATGTTTGAGCAAGGATCCGGCCGGGCGCTATCAGTCGGCCGTAGAGCTCAAGGCGGCGCTCGAATCGTGCCAGGCGGGGGGCGCGGCCGCCACGGCGTCGATCGCTGTGCTGCCGTTCGTCAACCTCAGCGGGGCGCGCGACGAAGACTACCTCTGCGAGGGGCTGGCCGAGGCCATCATCGATGCGCTGACGGCCATCGAGGGCCTGCGGGTGATCGCCCGCACGTCGGCGTTCGCGGTGGCGGGGCTGGGGCTCGACGTGCGCCAGATCGGCGCGCGGCTCGGCGTCTCCAGCGTGCTCGAGGGCAGCGTGCGGCGCGCCGGCGCGCGCGTCCGCGTTACCGTGCAGCTCGTGAAGACCAGCGACGGCAGCCACGTCTGGAGCGAGCGGTACGATCGCGAGGTGCGCGACGTGTTCGCGCTCGAGGACGATATCGCGGCGGCGGTGGCGGCGCGGCTGCGCGGCGAGACGACCGCCGGCCGGCGCCGTTCGACGCGTGTGTCCGCCGACGCCGAGGCGCAGCGGACCTACCTCGAAGGGCGGTACCACTTCGCGAGGGGCGGTCCCGATGGGCTCGGGCGGGCGAAGGCCTGCTTCGAGCGGGCGATCGCCCTCGACCCGGCCTTCGCGCTCGCCTACGACTCGCTCGCCGAGGTCTACTGGTTCTTTGGCTTCTTCGGCGCCATGCCGCCGCGCGACGCGTTCGCGCAGAGCACGTGGCACGCCCTGCGCGCGCTCGAGATCGACGACACGCTGGCGGATACGCACGCGCTGCTCGGCATGCTCCGCAAGGAGTTGGACTACAACTGGCCCGAAGTGCGCCGCGAGATCGACCGGGCCGTGGCCCTCAACCCCGCGTCGCCGGTCGTCCGCCTGCGCAGCGCGATCAGCGCCCTGATGCCGCTCGGCCTCCTGGAGGAGGCCGCGTCGGAGGTGATGCGGGCGCTCGACGCCGACCCGCTCTCGATCGTCGCGCGGTGGTGGCTCGCCTGCATGCACTGGCTCGCCCGACGCCCCGAGCAGGCCATCGCCGTGGCGCGGGGCATGGTCGAGTTCGATTCGACGGCGTTCTTCGGCCACTGGGCGCTCGGTCTCGCCCTGCGGGACACGGGCGCGCTCGGCGCCGCGACGGACGAGATGCAGCAGGCGTACGAGCTCTCGGGTCGCGGGCTCGTCCCGCTGGGGTTCCTGGGGCACCTTCACGGGTGCGCCGGCCGCGTGGCGGACGCCGAGAGAGTCCTCGACCACCTGGCTCAGGCGGCGCGCGTGGGCTACGTCCCGCCGTTCTCGGTCGCCCTCGTCTACCTCGGCCTCGGCCGGACCGATCCCGCCTTCGAGTGGCTGGACCGTGCCATCGACGCGCGCGACCCGATCATCATGCCCATCAAGTCGTTCCCGCTCCTGGACCCCCTGCGCGCGGATCCCCGCTTCACCGCGCTGCTGAAGAAGATGCACCTGGCGTAGCGAGCCAGCAACCTCGCGGCCGGGACGCGGCGTCGAAGTCCTCAGGAGGCAGGGGCATGAAGACCATCGGGCTCATCGGGGCGGGGCACATCGGCAGCCAGGTCGCGCGGCTCGCGGTGGCCAACCACTACGACGTGGTGATCAGCAATTCCCGCGGACCGGAGACGCTCGCGGCGCTCGTCGCCGAGCTCGGGCCGCACGCGCGCGCGGCGACGCCCGCGGAGGCGGCGAAGGCCGGCGACATCGTCGTGGTGACGGTGCCGTTGAAGAACTACCGTTCGGTGCCGGTTGAGCCGCTCGTCGGCAAGATCGTGATCGACACGAACAACTACTATCCCGAGCGCGACGGCCACATCCCCGAGCTCGACAACGAATCGACCACGACCTGTGAGCTCCTCCAGGCGCACCTGCCAGGCTCGAAGGTCGTCAAGGCGTTCAACCACATCTACGCCGCCGAGCTCACGACCCACGGGCAGCCGGCCGGCACGACGAACCGCCGCGCCCTGGTGATCGCCGGCGACGACCGGGAGGCCAAGGCCACGGTCGCGCGCCTTCTCGACCAGTTCGGCTTCGACACGGTCGACGTGGGCCCGCTGAAGGAGGGCTGGCGCATTCAGCGCGACACGCCCGGCTACGGCCCCCGCCGCACGGCGGAAGATCTGAAGAAGGACCTCGCTGCCGCGAAGCGGTACGCCCAGATGCGGTGACGGAGGATCCGCGCCGCCCCGGGGTCACTCGCACCGCAGGGCGGTCATCGGGTCGATGCGGGTCGCGCGGCGGGCGGGCAGCGTGCACGCCAGCCAGGCCACCGCGAGCAGCAGGGCGGTCACGCCGGCGAACGTCAGGGGATCGGTGGCGCTGACGCCGTGCAGCAGCGCCCCCAGTGCCCGCGTGGCGGGCACCGACCCGGCCAGGCCGAGCGCCAGGCCGCCGGCCGCCAGCCGCATGCCGCGGCCGACCACCATCCGCCGCACCTCGCCGGGCCCGGCGCCGAGCGCCAGGCGGAGTCCGATCTCGCGCGTGCGCTGGGCTACGGAGTACGCGAGCAGCCCGTACACCCCGACCGCGGCGAGGACGAGCGCCACCACCCCGAACACGCCGAACAGCCACGAGAACAGACGAGGCCGCCGGATCGATCCGGCGACGATGTCGGCCATCGGCCGGACCTGGAAGAGCGCGAGATTCGGGTCCATGGCATGGGCGGCGTCGCGAATCGACGGCGCGAGCGGCACGGGGTCGGCCGCGCCCTGCACCACCAGTGTCATCCCTGGAAGCGGCAGCTGCCCGTAGGGCAGGAAGATCTCGTCGTCGACCTGCGCTCCGAGCCCGAGCTGCCGGACGTCGTTCGCCACGCCGACCACGATCACCCACGGCACGTCGTCGCCGGGGTCGCCGAACTTCAGGCGGCGGCCGACCGGATCGGTGCCCGGCCAGCCGCGCCGGGCGAACGTCTCGTTCACCACCGCCACCGCCGGCGTGCCCGGGCGCCCGTCGCGCTCGTCGAACGGCCGGCCGGCCACGACGCGGATGCCCATCGTCTCGAAGTAGCCGGGCGTGACGACGCTGCGCACCGGCATCGGCTCGCGGCCCGGCGCGGGAGGTGGCGCGCCCTCGATGCTCACGCCGAGGCTCGAGAAGGCTCCCGTCATCGGCAGGCTCGAGGTGGCGGCGGCCCGCGTGACGCCGGGGATCGCCGCGACGCGCGGGAGGAGCGCGTCGAAGAACGCGCGCCGGCCCGCGGGCGTCGGGTAGGCGGTCGCGGGGAGCGACACGCGCACCGTGACCACGTGCGCGGTTCGCAGGCCCGGGTCGACGTCGAGCAGCGACAGGACGCTGCGCGCCATGAGGCCACTTGCGAGGAGCAGCACCAGCGCGAGCGCGATCTCGCCCGCGACCAGCGCGCCGCGCAGGCGCCCGCCCTCGACCGTGGTGCGCGAGCCGGTCTCCTTGAGGCCGGCGTGCAGGTCGGGACGCGACGCGCGCAGCGCGGGGGCCAGGCCGGCCAGGACCGCGGTCGCCAGCGTCAGCAGCACCGCGAAGGCTGCGACGGTCGCATCGATCCGGAAGGTGACCCAGGATGGGAACGCCGCGGGCGCGGCGGCGACGAGCGCGTCCAGGCCGAAGGTGCCCACGGCCAGCCCGAGCGCCGCGCCGAGCGCGGCCACCAGCAGGCTCTCGACGAGCAGCTGGTGGACGAGCCGGCCGCGTCCAGCGCCGAGCGCCGCCCGCACGGCCATTTCCTGATCGCGCGCCGCGCCGCGGCTCAGCATCAGGCCGGCGAGGTTGGCGCAGGCGATCAGCAGCACCAGGCCGACCGCGCCGAGGAGCACGAGGAAGGCGCGTGCGAGGTCGGCCGCCACGAGCACGTCGCGCAGCGGTCGTGCGCCGATGCCGACGCGCGCCTTGGTGTCAGGGTGCTCCTGGGCGAGCTGCCGCGCGATCGTGTCCAGGTTGGCGCGCGCGGCGGCGAGGTCCACGCCCGGCTTCAGGACGGCGACGGCCGAGAACGAGTACCGGTCGCGCGGGTACTGGGCGGGGTCCACGACCAGGGGCGTCCACAGATCGGCGCCTCCCGGGAAGTCGAACTCCGGCGGCATGACGCCGACGACCGTGACCGGCCGGCCGTCGATCCGGACCGTGCGGCCGACGACCGCCTCGCCGCCGAACCGGCGCTGCCACAGGCCGTAGCCGAGCACGGCGACGGGCGAGGCGGCGGGACCGTCCTCGCCGTCGCGAAAATCCCGTCCGGCGGCCGGCGTCACGCCGAGTACGCGCAACAGGCCGGCGGTGACCTGCGCGCACGACACGCGTTCCGGCTCGCCGGCGCCGGCGAGCGTGACGCTCGTCTCCTGGTACAGGGCGACGGCGTCGAACACCTGCTGGCGCGCGCGCACGTCGAGGAAGTCCGGGAACGCGAAGGGCACGTCGGGATCGATGTCGGTGAACCGCTCGTGCACGTCCACCAGGCGGTCCTGGTGCGGGTAGGGCAGGGGCCGCAGCAGCAGGCCGTTGACGACGGTGAAGATCGCGATGTTCGCGCCGATGCCGACGGCGAGCATGGCGACGGCCGCGGCCGTGAAGCCGAGGTCGTGGGCGAGGAGGCGCGCGGCGTACCGGAGGTCCTGCGCGGCGCTCTCGAGCCACGGCAGGCCGCGCGCGTCGCGCACCGTCTCCTTGATCTGGTCCGCGCCGCCCAGCCGGAGCCGCGCGGCGCGCCGCGCCTCGTCGGGCGCGAGGCCGCGCCGGACGTACTCGTCGGCGAGCATCTCGAGGTGGGACGCCAGCTCCTCGTCGATCGCGGCGTCCCCGCGTCGGCCCGTCACCGCGCCGCGAACCCGCGCCACCAGTGCGCGCAGCCAGCTCATCGTCGCCTCCTCGCGCGTCTACCCGGTCTCGACGAACCTGGCGACGATGGCCGCGACGCGCTGCCAGTCCCGGGTCTGCGCCTCGAGCTGCCGCCGCCCCGCGCGGGTGAGCGCGTAGAAGCGGGCGCGGCGGTTGTGGTCCGAGACGCCCCATTTCGAGGCGATCCAGCCCCGCTGCTCGAGGCGGGTGAGGGCAGGGTAGATCGTGCCCTGGTTGAGCCGCAGCGCGGCCTCGGAGACCTGCTCGATGCGCCGCGCGATCCCGTAGCCGTGCAGCGGACCCAGGGCCTCGAGGGTCTTGAGCACCATCAGGTCGAGCGTGCCCTGGGGAACGTCGGATCGGCTGGGCATGTGAACGCTCCGCGGGCGTCCTTCCTGTTGACGCCCAACATGAGCCTACGCCCGCTCGTGTTGGACGTCAACAGGAAACAGCGACGTGTGCGCTTTCTCGCCGGCGGTCGCAGTACCCTTCCTGTACAATACGTCTCATGGACACCGGCGCCGCCGCGTCACGCGCGGCCCGAATCGTGGTCCGACGATTCGCGTCGGCTGCCGACGCCGATCGTCACGAGCTCGAGTACTGGCAGTCCCTGCCCGCGTCCGAGCGTCTCCTCCAGGTCTGGCGGCTGAGCGTCGAGATCTGGCGGTGGAGAGGCGAGTTCCCGGATGAACGAGGACTTTGTCGATCTGTTGCGAGCGTTCGTCGCGCATGACGTCCGCTTCCTGATCGTCGGGGCGTATGCGCTCGCCCTGCACGGACGTCCGCGCGCCACGGGCGACCTCGACGTCTGGGTCGAGGCCACCCCGGAGAACGCCCGCCGGATCGTGCGCGCCCTGGCGGCGTTCGGAGCGCCGATGGCGGACATCGCCGAAGCCGATTTCTCCCGCCCGGGCGCCGTTCTGCAGCTCGGCCTGGCTCCCGCCCGCATCGACCTCCTCACCGACCTGACCGGCCTGACGTTCGAAGACGCCTGGCCCGGCCGCGTCCGCCAGGCGTTCGGCGACGTGCCGGTCGACTTCATCGGCCGCGAGGCGTTCATCCGCAACAAGCGCGCGACGGGTCGCGCGAAGGACTTGGGCGACATCGAGGGGCTGGAGTAGGGCGGCCAGGCAGCCCGCGGCCTCACCGGGTGCCGACGACCCCGCTCACGGAATGCCGTGACCAAGGCGGGCCGTCGGCGCAGGACGCCCGCCGCGCGGTCCTGGGCGCTGGCGTGCGCTCCCGCACCGGCTGGTACGCGCCTTGCTGTCAGCATCCTTCGGTCGGTGAAGCAGATTCCTGTCATGCAGCTCGTTCGAAGCGGAACGCTCCTGGTGGTGGCGCTCGCCTCGTTCCTGCCAGGCGCGGCGGCCCGTGCCCAGGACCTGGTGCCCGGCGTCTATGCTCCCGCTCCCGTGGGGCTCAACGTCGTCACTCTCGCCGCAATTCTCAACGACGGCGACTTCGCGTTCGACGCGTCGCTGCCCGTGGAGAAGGCCCACGCGACTGTCGGGGCGACCGTCCTGGGGATCGGCCGCACGCTGAACATTGCCGGCCGCTTCGCCAACGTCGGCCTGGCGGTGCCCTACCTCCGCGGCCATGTCGAAGGCCTGTTGCTCGGGCAGCCCCAGAAGGTGTTCCGGTCGGGGCTTGGAGATCCGGTGGTGCGCCTCGCGGTCGACCTGTTCGGCGCGCCCGCGATGACGTTCCGGCAGTTCGCCGCCTATCGCCCGACGACGATTCTCGGCCTCAGCGTGACCGTGGGAGTGCCCCTGGGCCAATACGATTCCAGCCGATACATCAACGTTGGCACACATCGCTGGTGCGTCAGGCCCGAAGTCGGCATCTCGCGAAGGAGCGGCCGGTGGAGGTTCGAGGGTGACGTCGGGGCGTCGTTCTTTGCCAGGAACACCAACTTCCTGCGCGGGGGCACCCTCCGCCAGGCGCCGATCGTGTCGGTGCAGGGTCATCTCATCTACACGATCCGCCCCGGCTTATGGGTGGCAGGCGACGCCAACTTCTGGGACGGCGGGCGTCTCACGATCCGGGGTGTCAAGGCCATCGACCAGCAGCAGAACTCCCGGGTCGGCGTGACGCTGGCAGTGCCGGTGGGCAGGCAGCAGGTGAGGATTGCATACAGCTTCGGCCTGCACACCACGATCGGGGGCGACTTCAGGTCTATCGGGGTGTCGTATTCCTACGCCTGGGCCGGGCACCCGTGACCGGACGCGCCCTCAGTACGACCAGCCGACCGAGAACACGACGCCCACGTCGTTGCGGGCGGCGCTGAGATTGGGCGGGGCGCTGTCGAAGGTGTCGTACGCGTCGAGCGCGAGGAAGAAGTCCTTCCACACCTCGCGTTTGACGCTGCCGTCGACCTGCAGCCGCTGGCGACCCCAGTCGCTCAGGCTTGGATAGTACTGGACGCTCGCGTCGACGTTGGTCTTGGGTCTGTCGTACGTGTAGAAGGACGTTCTGAGAACGAGGAGTCCTTCGACGTTCTTCGTGGGCTCCGTGTCGACACCACGCTCGTCGTTGACCACCAGCCCTCCGCCGAGCTGGAGCTGCGCCCGGTTCGTGTTGACGACACGTTGACCGGCCAGCCCGCCGATCTGTGACCGCAGCACCAGCCCCAGGCTCTCGTTGGTTTCCAGGCGACCTTCACCGGCGACGAACCAGCGCCGCCCGCGGTACCGGACGTACGAAAGCGCCAGGTCGGCCCGATCGTCGCGTCCGTTGCCGTCGCTGCGAACGGTCACCGTGGCGGACGCCGTGAGCTGAACGAGGAAGGCCGGCCGGCGAAACTCGGTGTTCGAATTCACGCTGGTCTGCGCGATCCCGCTCGAACGCGCGTACGTGAACCCGGCGTCGAACGAGCCGTCGAGCTTCGCCCAGAAGCTCGCGCCGATCGGGACGATGTTCGTGACCTCGGACATCGACAGCGACAGGGCGTTGTCGTCGCCGAGGATCAGGACGAGCCGATCACCCGTCCGTCCCAGGCTGCCGAGCAGGCGGCGGCCGTCCGAGGTGAGGATCTCGAACTGGCGCATGGCCTCGACCCTGGCGATCTTGTCCCACTCGAAGTCGATCGTACCCGCGTCGTCGGTCTTGACCTCGAGTCGACCGCGATCCAGACGCAGGATCTCCCCCGTGATCCGGTCGCCGTTGAGCAGCGTGACCACGTCGGTCCTGCCCTGGCCCCACGCGGCCGCGCTCGAAAAGACGACGACCGCGAGCGCGGCAGCCGCCCGTGCGAGCATCATCGCCTGAACCTGGCGAGGGTGAGCCCCACCCAGAGGGTGTGCCCCTCGAACGAGCTCCTCGCTCCCGACTCCCAGAAGTAGCGGACGTTCACGACGCCGGCCGTCGCCCCTCGCTGGAACAGGCCCATCGTGACGTCGGGCCCGATGCCGAAGATTCGATTCCGGCCGCGCAGGTTGAGTGCGCTGAGCAGCGTCTCCGGAACGGCCGTTCCACCGTCGTCCGACACTTTGTCCTGCAGGAAATAGGCGACGCCGAACGCGCCGCCGATCTTCGGCACGTTGTAGGCCGCGCCGCCTTCGAGCGTCAGCAGGTTGCCGACCTTCAGGTCCTGGCCCTTCTTCTTCGAGTGCATCTCGAGGTAGGCCGTGGTCGCCACGCTGAGCGTCTTCCCCTGGTCCAGGTAGACGGTGGCACCGCCCTGAATCTCGTGCGACCACATGCCCAGCCCGACGTTGTCGGACGCGTCCGCCTCGTACCTCCCGGTCGGCGCGTAGAAGCCATACCCGGCGACGAAGTCGGCGCGAGGCGTATGCCAGCCCAGATACACGGGTACGACATACAGGTCGTTGAAGCCCCAGCCCGCCGGCTCGGCCCCGTCGGTGACGCGTTCGGGCTGGACGGTGGAGAACGGCAGCGCCACCATGAAGCCGTAGTTGGCCCCGAGGAACTTCCTGGGAGTCACCCCGACGACCGTCAGCGGAACGATCCGCAGATCGAAGCCCTTGAACTGATTGGGCAGGAAGGGGTTGCCGTCGGCGTTCCTGATGCGGTCGACGGACCACTGCCCGAAGGGAATCGTGAGGTAGACGCCGGGCACGGGCTGGGTCCCGGAATTCACGCCGAAATCGCCGTGGAAGTTGTGGCCCTGGTATTGACCGAACGCCGGCGGCGGCCCGACGAGGCCGGCCATGAGCGCCAAGGCGCCCAGTGCGGCTGAATGCCGGAGGAAGTCGAAACGCGTCATCATGCTGTGCCCTCTCCTGGGAGCTGCGAAGGTGAACCGCCTCCTTCATCCCCCGTCGTTTCGGATATGTCGCCAGCCGCGGCTACTTCGCGGGCTCGACCGTGATCAGCACGGCCTCGGTCCAGGTGATCTCGAGCTGATCTCCGACCTTCACCTGTGCCAGCGCCTTCCTGTCGGCCACCCGGCGGCTGTAGGTCCGGCCGTTCGGCCCCTTGATCGTGATGGACGGCACGTCGAGATCGACGGCCACGACAGACGCGGTGATGGTTCGCTGCGCCGAAACCGTTCCGCCGGGCTTCGGCCCGGTGCCCGGGACGACCTTCGCCTGATCGGCGTCGGAGACCGCTTCCCCGGGCCTCTTCACGCGGATGACCACGTTGCCGTAATAGCGGGCGGTGATTCGGTCACCCACCTTGAGCTCGGCGAACCGCTTGACCTCAGGGGGAGCCTGAAACGTCTCGTAGATGCCCTTGTCGTCTCGCACCGTGACCGTTCGGCTGTCCTGCTCAATCGCTTCAATCGTCGCCGTCATCGACAGGGACTCGCCCTGGATCGTCTTGACCTGGGCGCCGACCGTGCCGCCAGCCCACAGCAGAATCGAACCTGCCAGAACCATGCTGTTGAATGTCCTCATCCTTCGTCTCCTCGGGGTCATTGCAGCGCCGGGGCCCGACGCACGCAACGCGCGGTCGAGCGCGGCACCGGGGCGGCGACGTCACGCCGTCACCGTTCAGTCGTGGAGCCCCGGGCGACCCGAGACTGCAAGACCCGGACCCGATCGGATGGCCCGCCGCCTCAGGATTCCGCGCGGCACGTTCGCGGTTTGCGCCGGCCTTCCAGCCGACCGGGATGGCGCTCACAGCATGTGGTGATTCGCGGGCGGGACACCGCAGTTCGCGCCGAAACCCCTCGAAACTCGGGCATTCCATCACGGCCGACGCACGGCGAGTTGGCCCCCGTCTTGCGGTACGTGGCGGTGATGGATGCACCCGTGTCCGCAAGTCCGCGGCATGTCGCCGCGGCCAGGCACGAACGCAAGTGATGGCAAGAGTCCGACCGGGGGGAGCCACGTGAACGACAGCGGTGGTTTCGGAGCGCTGGTTCATCGGGTGATCGAGGCGTCGGCGCTGGGTATCGAGGCGCTGGCCGTCGCGGTCATCCTGATCGCCGTGGTGTACGGCACCACGCGCTTTCTGCTCCACCTGAACAGCCGCCACGCCGATGCCTATCAGTCCTACAAGCAGCACCTGGCCAAAGCGCTGATGCTCGGCCTCGAGTTTCTCGTCGCGGCGGACATCGTCAGGACGGTCCTGCTCGAATCGACGCTGACGAACGTGGCCGTTCTCGGCGCGCTCGTGGTGGTCCGCACGTTCCTGAGCTGGTCGCTGGTCGTGGAGGCGGAGGGCCGCTGGCCCTGGCAGACCGCTGACGCCCCCACACAGGCATCCGGCGCGGGAACCGGAGGGGAGGACGTGTCGTGATCGAGGACGTGCTCGCACGAATCTGGGAGAACCTCGGCGGCCGCATCGGCGGACCGCTGTCGTTTCGCCTCCTCCTGCAGCCCCTGGTGGCGACCGTCCTGGCCGTCCGCGGGGGACTCCAGGATGCGCGGGCCAACCGGCCGCCGTATTTCTGGGCGATTCTGACGAGTCCGGCCGAGCGGCGCGATCTCATGCGCGAGGGCTGGAAGGCCGTGGCCAAGGTGTTCGTCATCGCCTTGATCATCGACGCCGTGTACCAGGTCGTGGTGTTCCGGTGGCTGTACCCGGCGGAAATGTTCATCGTGGCGTTTCTTCTGGCCTGCGTCCCCTATCTGCTGGTTCGAGGTCCGGTCGGCCGGCTTGGGGCGTTGATGGGTCGGCGTGACAGGCGGCACTGAGCGCCGGCGAACGGTGGCCGGCCCAGAGACACAGGGAGAGTACTCGTGAATTCCACGCCCGCGCCATCACCAGACGCCGGGACCCGGCTCGCCTTCGACCGCACGTGGCTCGCCTACGAGCGCACGATGATGGCGTGGGTCAGGACCGCGACATCGCTCATCACGTTCGGCTTCACGATCTACAAGTTCTTCGAGTTCGAAGCCGGCCGCGGAGCTCCCGCGACGGGCCGCCTGCTCACCCCCAGGCAGTTCGGGATGACTATGATTGGCACCGGCCTGGCGGCGCTCGTCCTGAGCACGGTCGAGCACCGCCGACATATGCGACAACTGCAAGCCGAGCTTGGCACGACCCGACGATCGGTCGCGGTCGTCGTCGCCGCTGTCATTTCCCTCATGGGGCTCGTGGCCTTCCTGGCCGCGCTCTTCCGCGGGTGACATCGCATGCCAATACCGACGTTCCTGACGAGGCGTGTCGCGCTCGCCCTGCTCGCCGTCGCGGCCACGGCCTGCTCGGGCCGGTCGGACGAGAACCAGCCGGCGACGCCGCCCGCCGCCGAACCGATGGCGTCGGCCCCCGAAGCGCCCATTCCGCAGGTCGCCTCTCCGTACGATGTCCTTCCGCCGGACGTGCGCGCGTTGATGGACAGGCCGTTCACCGGCGACTTCGACGCGCTGGTCGCGCGTCGCATGATCCGGGTGGGCGTGACCTTCAACCGGACGCACTACTTCATCGACAAGGGGCAGCAGCGCGGGCTGGCGTACGAGTCCTTGAAGCGCTTCGAGGACGATCTGAACGTGCAACTGAAGACCGGGAACCTCAAGGTGCACGTGGTGTTCGTGCCGCTGCCGCGCGACCAGCTCCTGCCCGCGCTCGTGGCCGGCAAAGTCGACGTGGTGGCGGCCATGCTGACCGTCACGCCCGAGCGGCAGGCGCTCGTCGACTTCACCGAGCCGACGCGCACCAAGGTGAGCGAAGTGGTGGTCACCGGGCCCGCGGCGCCGCGGATCGCCTCGGCGGCCGATCTGTCCGGCCGAGACGTGTTCGTCCGCCAGTCGAGCAGCTACTACGCGAGTCTGGTCGCCCTGAACGAGCAACTGAAGGCGCGCGGCCTGCCGCCGGCGGTGATCAAGCCGGCCCCGGAGGTCCTCGAAGACGACGATCTGCTCGAGATGGTCAACGCCGGCCTCGTGGAGGCCACCGTCGTGGACGACTATCTGGCCGAGTTCTGGAGCCAGGTGTTCACCACGCTGAACGTCCACCGCGACATCGCCGTGCGGTCCGGCGGCAACCTGGCCGTCGCGGTGCGCAAGGAGAATCCCCGGCTGCGAGAGGTGCTCAACTCGTGGGTCCGGAAGCACGGGAAGGGCGACATGTTCCGTAACGTGCTCGAGCACCGCTACCTGGAGAGCGTCAAGTACGTGAAGGACGCCGAGTCGGAGGCCGAGCGCAAGAAGTTCCTGGCCGTGGTCGGTCTGTTCCAGAAGTACGGGACCCAGTACAACATCGACTACCTGCTCATGGCGGCCCAGGGCTACCAGGAATCGACCCTGGACCAGACCGTCAGGAACCCCAGTGGCGCGATTGGCGTGATGCAGGTCTTGCCGAGCACCGGACAGGAGCTCGACGTCGGCGATATCACCCAGCTCGAGCCCAACATCCACGCCGGCGTGAAGTACATGCGGTTCATGATGGACCGGTACTTCGCGAACGAGCCCATGGACAAGCTCGACAAGGGCCTGATGACGCTCGCCGCGTACAATGCCGGGCCGGGACGCGTCAAGCAGCTCCGGCGCGAGGCGCCGCAGAAGGGTCTCGATCCCAACGTCTGGTTCGGCAACGTCGAGCGCGTCGCCTCGGAGCGGATTGGCCGCGAGACTGTCCAGTACGTCAGCAACATCTACAAGTACTACGTCGCGTACCGGCTGGCCACCGAGCAGCGGGCGCAACGCGACGCGGCGAAGGCGAAGGTCCGACACCTCCCGTAATCTCAGCCTCGCTCGAGATAGGCCTGCACCCCGCTTCGCACTGAGGGAAAGACGTGGTCCGCGCCGATCCGATCGGCCAGGCCCGTGCGGCGCAGCATGGCGTCGAACAGCCCGCGCGAGCGGGCGACCGCGAACGCGATGCCCTGCGCGGCGAGCTCGCGGCGAAGCTGCTCGATGGCTTCCGATCCGGTGAAATCCAGCACGTTCGCGGCCTCGGCGCTGTAGAGAAACCACCGCGGCGTGACTGGGGCCAAGGCGACGGCCGCCCGGACGCGCTGCTTGAAGTAGTCGGCGTTGAAGAACAGGGGCGCGGCGTCGAAGCGGTACACGAGCAGGCCCGGTACGGTCTTCGCGTCTGCCTGCCCCGCGATGTCGTGGTAGCCGTCACGACCGGGCACTTCGCCGAGGATGGCGTCGCTCGGGCGCGACGCCAGGCTCAGCAGCTTCACGATCGCCAGCGCCACCGCGATGAGAATGCCGGGCAGCACTCCGACGATCAGCACGCCGAGCGTCGTGGCGACCGACAGCCGGAACTCGAAGCGGGCGACGGTCCGCAGCGTGACGAGCGTCGCCACGTCGACGAGCCCGACGCCCGCCATGATGAGCACGGCGGCGAGCGCGGGGCCGGGAATGTAGCGCATCGGCCAGGTGAGGAACAGCAGGACGGCGCCGGTGGCTGTCGCGGCGACGAGTCCCGTCAGCCGCGACTTGCCGCCCACCGCGTCGTTGACCGCGGTGCGCGAATCCGCACCGCTGATCACGAAGCCTCGCGACAGGCCGGCCGCCAGATTGGCGACGCCGAGGGCGATGAAGTCCTGGCTGGCGTCGATCTCGTAGCTGTTCCTGGCCGCGAAGGAGCGCGCCGTGAGCATGGCGCTGCAGTAGCTCACCAGGGCGATGCCCAGCGCGGCCGTCGCGAGCGAGCGAAGGTCGTTCGGTTCGATCGAGGGGACGCCGAGCGCCGGGAGCCCGGCCGGCACCTCGCCCAGCACCTGCACGCCCCGGGCGCCCAGGTCGAAGACGAAGACCAGCAGGCCGCCCAGGACCACGCCCACGAGCGGGACAGGGACGCGCGGCGTCAGGCGCTTCAACGCGATCAGCACGGCGAGCAGCGCCACACCGAGCGCCAGCGTGGGCCCGTGCGTCTCGCCGAGCCGGGAGGCGAACTCCCAGAGCTGGCCCAGGAACTCGCGGGATACCAGTTGGATGCCAAAGAGCTTCCCGAGCTGCCCGCCGACGATGCTGAGGCCGATGCCGTTGAGAAAGCCGGTCAGAATGGGCCGCGCCAGAAAGTCGGCGATGAACCCGAGGCGGGCGATGCCGCCGAGCACGGACAGCACTCCGACGAACACCGCGAGCACGACCGAGTAGTCCAGGTACCGGTGCGGATCGTGGCCCGCCAGCGGGATCAGCGCGGCGGCCACCATCGCGCACGTGGCCGAGTCCGGTCCGACGATGAGCTGGCGCGAGGATCCGAGCAACGCGTAGGCGACCAGCGGGAGGACACTCGCGTACAGGCCGACCTCGGGAGCGAAACCGGCCAGCCCGGCGTAGGCGATGGCCGTGGGAATCTGGATGGCGGCGACCGACAGCCCGGCCATCACGTCGCTCGGCAGCCAGGAAGCCTGATACTCGCGCAGTGCGCCGAAGCCAGGGGCCCATCGTCCTCGTCTCGTCACATCTGACTCCCCACTCGCAAATCCTGCCGTCGTCGGCGCCCGACCGTTCCCGCAGCAGCGCGCGTCCGCCAGGGGGACGGGGCAGGACGCTCACCGCAGGTTGTGAGCGTTCCACTACTTCCCGTGAGCGCCAGGCCGCGATCGTGTCACTCGTACAACATTCATCGCCATTCAGCGGCTCCGTCAGCAACTTAGAGGCCGTCATCCAGCAGGGTCGGTTGGTCCGCGACTTGCTCAACGACGATCCGAACCCCCTCGAGGGCTGAGGTCCGGAACCAGACGAGCTCGCAACCCGAGACTAGCGAAGATGCAGACAGCCCCGTATCACCTTCTCGCCAAGCCCGCCGGCGCGGCCTGCAACCTGAGCTGCAAGTACTGCTTCTTCCTGTCGAAGGAACTCCTCTATGCGGAGCGCGAGAGCCCGCTGATGACCGAGGACACCCTGGAGACGTACCTCCGCCAGCTGATGCAATCGTCCCCGGGGCCCCAGGTGGACGTCGCCTGGCAGGGCGGCGAGCCGATGCTGCGCGGGCTGGACTTCTACCGGCGCTCGGTCGAGCTGGCCGAACGGTACCGCCAGCCGCACCAGCGCATTCTCCACACGATTCAGACCAACGGCACGCTGGTGGATGATGAGTGGGCCGCCTTCTTCAAGTCGAACAACTATCTGGTGGGCTTGAGCGTGGACGGGCCGCGCGAACTGCACGACGCCTACCGCGTCACCAAGCAGAACGACGGCAGCTTCGACGACGTGATTCGCAGCTGGAACTGCCTGCGCAAGCACGGCGTCGACGTCAACATCCTCTGCACGATACACGCCGCGAACGCCAACCACCCTCTCGAGGTCTACCGCTTCTTCCGCGACGAGCTGCAGGCGCAGTACATCCAGCTGATCCCGATCGTCGAGCGGGCGACCCCGGAGACGATCGCGGCGGCCAACGAAGGGTGGGGCGGACTGAGGGGCCGGGATCGGCCCTTGTACAAGCAGGAAGGGAGCTTGGTCACCGAGCGAACGGTGACCGCCGAGCAGTTCGGTCAGTTCCTGATCGCCATCTTCGATGAATGGGTGCGGACCGACGTCGGGAAGGTGTACGTCACGACCTTCGACATCGCCCTGGGCAGCTGGCTCGGACAGCACAACGCCTGCATCATCTCGCCGACGTGCGGCAGGGCCCTGGCGATGGAGCACAACGGCGACGTGTACTCCTGCGACCACTACGTCGAGCCGGATCACCTGTTGGGCAACGTCAAGGACACCCCGCTCAAGACGCTGGTCGCCTCGGAGAAGCAACGTCGTTTCGGCCAGGCGAAGTACGACACCTTGCCGACCTTCTGCAAGCAATGCCCGGTGCTGTTCGCCTGTTACGGCGAATGCCCGCGCAACCGTTTCATCAAGACCCCCGACGGCCAGGACGGGTTGAACTATCTGTGCGCCGGCTACAAGGCGTTCTTCACGCATATCGACAAGCCGATGAAGATCATGGCGGGGCTGCTGAAGCAGGGCCGCTACGCGGACGAGATCATGCAGATGCCGGAGGATGCCACCGCGCAGCCACGGCACCCGTCCCACGCTGAAAGCGCGTGACCCGGGGCTCCACATTCACACACAGGAGAGATCGACACCATGGAGAAGAAGCCGTTCAAAGGCGTCATCAAGCTCGATGTTCGCGACTCGGTCGCGGACTGGGGTCCGTACACCGCGAAGCGAGCGCCCGAGGGAGCGCCGAACATCCTGTTCGTTCTCTACGACGACACCGGTCTTGCGTCCTGGTCGCCATTCGGTGGCCGGATCGAGATGCCGACGCTGCAGAAACTGGCCGACCGGGGCCTGATGTACTCGCAGTGGCACACGACGGCGCTCTGCTCGCCGACCCGGTCCACCTGCCTGACCGGACGCAACCACCACGTCAACGGCATGGCCTGCATCACGGAAGGCGCCAACGGATTCCCCGGCGCGCACGGCCGCCTGCCGGAACAATGCGCCACCATCGGGCAGATCCTGCAGGACGGCGGCTGGAGCACCTTCTGGCTGGGCAAGAACCACAATGTCGCGGAGCAGGACATCGCCCCGGGCGCGAGCCGCAAGCAGTGGCCGCTCAACCAGGGCTTCGACCGCTTCTACGGTTTCCTCGGTGGTGAGACCAACCAGTGGTATCCGAGCCTCGTCGAGGACAACCATTTCATCGACCAGCCGTACGGCCCGGAAGAGGGCTATCACCTGTCCAAGGACCTCGCCGACCAGGCGCTGAAGATGATCCGCGACCAGAAGGCGAGCAACCCTTCGAAGCCGTGGTACATGTGGTTCTGCCCGGGCGCCAACCATGCTCCGCACCATGTCCCGAAGGACTACATCGAGAAGTACAAGGGCAAGTTCGACGACGGCTACGAGGCGTACCGCGAGTGGGTGCTGCCGCGCATGATCGCGAAGGGCATCCTGCCCAAGGACACCAAGCTCACCCCGATCAATCCGATGCCGGACGACATGGCGAACCCTGCCGACGCCGTGCGTCCCTGGAACACGCTCAACGCCGACGAGAAGAAGCTGTTCTCGCGCCTGGCCGAGGTCTACGCCGCGTTCTCGGAGTACACCGACGCGCAGGTGGGCCGCATCATCGACTACCTCGAGAAGAGCGGGCAGCTCGACAACACCATCGTCCTCTACGCCGCGGACAACGGCGCGTCCGGCGAGGGCACGCCGAACGGCTCGGTCAACGAGAACAAGTTCTTCAACGGCTTCCCGGACGAGCTGGCCGAGAACATGAAGCTCCTGAACGTCCTGGGCGGGCCGGAAACCTACGAACACTTTCCGACCGGATGGGCGGTTGCCTTCTCGACGCCGTTCAAGATGTTCAAGCGGTACTCGGAGTACTCGGGCGGCACTTGCGACCCGATGGTCATCTCGTGGCCCAAGGGCATCAAGGCCCGCGGCGAGGTCCGGAACCAGTACCACCATTCCGTCGACATCGTGCCGACAATCCTGGAAGCCTGTGGCCTCGAGATGCCCAAGGTCTACAAGGGTGTCGAGCAGTACCCGTTGAACGGCGTCTCGATGAAGTACAGCTTCGACGCGAAGCCCGACGGCCCGACCCAGAAGAAGCGGCAGTATTACGCCATGCTCGGCACCCGCGGCATCTGGGAGAACGGCTGGAGAGCCTCCGCCGTTCATGCGCCGATCAGCGGCAAGGGCCACTTCGACAAGGACCGGTGGGAGCTCTACCACGTGGATGCGGATCGCTCCGAGTCGACGGATCTGGCCACGCAGCACCCCGAGAAGCTCGAGGCGCTGGTCAAGGCCTGGTTCGAGGAGGCGGAGAAGAACATGGTGCTGCCGCTCGACGACCGCTCCGCTGTCGAACAGCTCACCATCGAGCGCCCGTCCGAGGAAGCGCCCCGTACCCGCTACGTGTACTACCCCGGCACTTCCCCGGTACCTGAGGCAGTCTGCGCCAACGTTCGCGGGCGGTCGTACAAGATCGTGGCGGACGTGGACATCACGGCAAAGGCCTCGGGGGTCCTCTTCGCCCACGGCTCGCGCTTCGGCGGACACAGCCTCTTCATCAAGGACCAGAAGCTGTTCTACGTCTACAACTTCCTGGGCATCAAGCCCGAGCAGAAGTTCGTGTCGGGTGTGCTCACGCCGGGCAAGCACGTCCTGGGCGTGGAGTTCATCCGGGAAAAGGCAGGCCAGTATCACGAGTCGCTGGGCACCGCCAAGCTCTACGTGGATGAGCAGGTCGTCGCCGAAGGCCCGATGAAGGCCCAGGTCGGCAAGTTCTCGCTGGGCGGCGATGGTCTCTGCATCGGCTACGACAGCGAAGACAACGTGAGCCAGGAGTACAAGAGCCCGGCAAAGTTCACGGGCGGCACGATCCAGGGCGTCGCCATCGACGTGAGCAAGGAGTCGTACCTGGATCTCGAGCTGGAAGCCGCGGGCGCCCTGGCTCGCGACTGACGCGGTCAAACAGGAGACAGCTCAATGACGGACAAGAAGTTCAAAGGAGTCATCAGGCTCGACGTTCGCGACTCGGTCGCGGACTGGGGTCCGTACACCGCGAAGCGAGCGCCCGAGGGAGCGCCGAACATCCTGTTCGTTCTCTACGACGACACCGGTCTTGCGGCCTGGTCGCCATTCGGCGGTCGGATCGAGATGCCGACGCTGCAGAAGCTGGCCGACCGGGGCCTGATGTACTCGCAGTGGCACACCACGGCGCTCTGCTCGCCGACCCGGTCCACGTGTCTGACCGGACGCAACCACCACGTCAACGGCTTCGCCGCCATCACGGAAGCCACCAGCGGATACCCCGGCCAGCATGGCCGCCTCCCGGAGCAGTGCGCCACCATCGGGCAGATCCTGCAGGATGGCGGGTGGAGCACCTTCTGGCTGGGCAAGAACCACAATGTCGCGGAGCAGGACGTCGCCCCGGGCGCGAGCCGCAAGCAGTGGCCGCTCAATCAGGGCTTCGACCGCTTCTACGGCTTCCTCGGGGGTGAGACCAACCAGTGGTACCCGGACCTGGTCGAGGACAACCGTTTCATCGACCAGCCGTACGGCCCGGAAGAGGGCTATCACCTCTCCAAGGACCTCGCCGACCAGGCGCTGAAGATGATCCGCGACCAGAAGGCGAGCAACCCTTCGAAGCCGTGGTTCATGTGGTTCTGCCCGGGCGCCAACCATGCTCCGCACCATGCCCCGAAGGAGTACATCGACAAGTACCAGGGCAAGTTCGACGACGGCTACGAGGCGTACCGCGAGTGGGTCCTTCCGCGCATGATCGCGAAGGGCATCCTGCCCAAGGGCACCAAGCTCACCCCGATCAACCCGATGCCGGACGACATGGCGAACCCTGCCGACGCCGTGCGTCCGTGGAACACGCTCAACGCCGACGAGAAGAAGCTGTTCTCGCGCCTGGCCGAGGTCTACGCCGGGTTCTCGGAGTACACGGACGCCCAGGTGGGCCGCATCATCGACTACCTCGAGAAGAGCGGGCAGCTCGACAACACCATCGTCCTCTACGCCGCGGACAATGGCGCGTCCGGCGAGGGCACGCCGAACGGCTCCGTCAACGAGAACAAGTTCTTCAACAACTACCCCGATGAGTTGGCGGAGAACATGAAGCTCCTGAACGTCCTGGGCGGGCCGGAAACCTACGAACACTTTCCGACCGGATGGGCGGTTGCCTTCTCGACGCCGTTCAAGATGTTCAAGCGGTACTCGGAGTACTCGGGCGGCACTTGCGACCCGATGGTCATCTCGTGGCCCAAGGGCATCAAGGCCCGCGGCGAGGTCCGGAACCAGTACCACCATTCCGTCGACATCGTGCCGACAATCCTGGAAGCCTGTGGCCTCGAGATGCCCAAGGTCTACAAGGGTGTCGAGCAGTACCCGTTGAACGGCGTCTCGATGAAGTACAGCTTCGACGCGAAGCCCGACGGCCCGACCCAGAAGAAGCGGCAGTATTACGCCATGCTCGGCACCCGCGGCATCTGGGAGAACGGCTGGAGAGCCTCCGCCGTTCATGCGCCGATCAGCGGCAAGGGCCACTTCGACAAGGACCGGTGGGAGCTCTACCACGTGGATGCGGATCGCTCCGAGTCGACGGATCTGGCCACGCAGCACCCCGAGAAGCTCGAGGCGCTGGTCAAGGCCTGGTTCGAGGAGGCGGAAAAGAACCTGGTGCTGCCGCTCGACGACCGCTCCGCCATGGAGATCCTCGGCGAGGAACGTCCCTCTGAAGAAGCGCCGCGTACCCGCTACGTCTACTACCCGGACACGTCCCCGGTACCGGAAGGCGTCGCCGTCAATATTCGCGGTCGGTCGTACAAGATCGTGGCGGATGTGGATATCACGGCGGATGCCTCGGGTGTCCTCTTCGCCCACGGTTCGCGCTTCGGCGGACACACCCTCTTCATCAAGGACCAGAAGCTGGTCTACGTCTACAACTTCCTGGGCATCAAGCCCGAGCAGAAGTTCGTGTCGGCTGTGCTCACGCCGGGCAAGCACGTCCTGGGCGTGGAGTTCATCCGGGAAAAGGCAGGCCAGTATCACGAGTCGCTGGGCACCGCCAAGCTCTACGTGGACGAGAAGGTCGTCGCCGAGGGCCCGATGAAAGCCCAGGTCGGCAAGTTCACGCTCTCCGGCGATGGGCTGTGCATCGGCTACGACAGCGGCGACAACGTGAGCCTGGAGTACACGAGCCCGGCAAAGTTCACGGGCGGCACGATCCAGGGCGTCGCCATCGACGTGAGCAAGGAGTCGTACCTGGATCTCGAGTTGGAAGCCGCGGGCGCTCTGGCCCGCGACTGACGCGGCAGAAGTCGAAGCGGGCGGCGGCGGGTCGATTGCGACTCGTTGCCGCCCGCGAGACTTTTTGCGGAAAGCCGCGCCATGAGAGGGATAGAAGATGGCAAGAGACTCCAGGCCCAACATCGTCTATTTCCATGTGGACAATCTGGGCTATGGCGAGCTCGGCTGCTACGGCGGAGGCATCCTGCGCGGCGCTGACACGCGGCGCATCGACCAGTTCGCCCGGGAAGGCTTTCGACTCCTCAACTACGCGCCGGAGTCGCAGTGTACTCCCTCGCGGACGGCGTTGCTCACCGGCCGCCACGCCATCCGCACCGGCAATCACACCGTCGCGCTGGCCGGCGCGGGGTCGGGGATTGTCGCCTGGGAGCGCACACTGGGCGATCTCTTCGCAGATGCCGGCTACGCGACGATGTGTATGGGGAAGTGGCACGTCGGCGATTGCGACGGGCGCTGGCCCACCGACCACGGCTTCGACGAGTGGTACGGGCCGCCCCACACCTATGACGAGGCGCTCTGGGAAACCGATCCGTGGTACGTGCCCGGACGCGACCCGGTCTCGCACATGCTGGATGGAGCCAAGGGCGAAAAGCTCAGGCAGGCGGAACAACTGACCTACGAGCTGAAGCGCAACGTCGACGTCGAGTACAAGCGCCGCGCGTTCCGCTTCATGGAGGAGAACGCGCGGGCGAAGCGGCCCTTCTTTCTCTACTACAACCACACCTTGATGCACCTGCCGGTCGTGCCCCGGGACGAGTACAAAGGCAAGAGCGGCAACGGCGACTTCGCCGACTGCCTGCTGCAGCTCGACGGGGACTTCGGTGATCTCCTCGACAGACTCGACGCGTTGGGCCTCAGCGACGACACGATCGTCGTGTTCGCCGGCGACAACGGCAACGAGGAGATGCTCCTGCATCGCGGAACCGGCGGATTCTTCGACGGTTCGTACTTCACCGGCGCGGAAGCCTCGCTGCGCACGCCGTGTATCGCGCGCTGGCCGGGGAAGATCGCGGCGGGGCGCAAGAGCAACGAGATCGTGCATATCACCGACTGGTTCACCACGCTGCTCGCCCTGGCGGGCCTGCCCGTCCCGGACGACCGCGTGATTGACGGCAAGGACCAGTCGCGGTTCCTGTCCGGCCAACAGGAGAAGTCGAGCCGTGAGGGCTTCCTCTTCTGGAACGGCGAGAAGCTGTACGGCGTCAAGTGGCAGGACTTCAAGCTGGTGCTGGTGGATCAGAAGTACTTCACCGACCCGGCCCTGCCGCTGGGCTTCCCGCACGTCGTGAACCTGATCACGGATCCGAAGGAGCGGGAACCGTTCAACCCGGTCTACCTGCACAGCTGGACGATGGCGCACTTCGGCCGGCTGATGAAGGAGTTCCAGGAGAGTGTCAAGCGCGAGCGGCTCATCCCTGCCGGCGCGCCGCTGGACTACGTGCCGAAGGCGAGTTCGGGTTAGGCGGGGTGGTACATGAAACGCAAGAAGATGGATTCACAAACGATGAACAAGGCAAACACTATGACCTCGCGGGACAAGACTCCACGTCAAGTACTGCCGATCCCCGACCAGCCATACCTCGGTGTGCGCCCGTTGGACGCCCGCGACCCGGCGGCAAAGTTCCCGCGGATCACACCGCTTCGTCCGCCTGCTGGCGCACCGAACGTGGTCGTGATACTGCTCGATGACGTCGGCTTCGGGGCAACGTCGACCTTCGGCGGCCCGATCAACACGCCCACGCTGGAGCGACTGGCCCAAAACGGGCTGAAGTACAACCGCTTCCACACCACGGCGCTCTGCTCCCCGACACGCTCGGCACTGCTGACCGGGCGCAATCACCACACGGTGGGTTTCGCAGGGATTTCCGAAATCGCCACCAGCGCGCCTGGCTACACGGGCATCATCCCCAATCATTGCGCACCGCTTGCGAAGACGCTCAAGTACAACGGCTACGCCACGGCACAGTTCGGGAAGTGCCACGAGGTGCCGGCCTACGAGACCAGCGGCGCGGGTCCCTTCGACCGCTGGCCGACGGGAATGGGCTTCGAGTACTTCTACGGGTTTGTCGGGGGTGAGACACACCAATACTACCCGGCCATCTACGAGGGCACGACCCCCGTGGAGCCCCCGAAGACGGTCGAGGAGGGCTACCACTTCACCGAAGACATGACCGACAAGTGCGTCGGCTGGATGCAGCAGCAGAAAGCGCTGATGCCGGACAAGCCGTTCTTTGTCTACTTCGCCCCGGGCGCCACCCACGCGCCGCACCATGTGCCGAAGGAGTGGGCGGACAAGTACCAGGGCAAGTTCAGCGCGGGTTGGGACAAGCTGCGCGAGCAGACCTTCAAGCGGCAGAAGGAACTGGGTGTCGTCCCCGCAGACTGCGAGCTGACCACACGTCATAAGGAGATTCCGTCCTGGGACGAGATGCCCGATGATCTGAAGCCGGCCTTGGAGCGTCAGATGGAGGTGTACGCGGGCTTCCTCGAGCACGTCGACCACAACGTCGGACGGCTGGTGGATGCGCTCGAGCAGATGGAAATCCTCGACGACACGCTGATCTACTACATTGTCGGCGACAACGGCGCGTCAGCTGAAGGCACGCGCAACGGTACGCTCAACGAACTGCTCATATTCAACGGCATCGTGGGCGTCGAGACCGCCGAGTTCCTGAAGGCCAACCTGGACAAGTTCGGTGGGCCCGAGTCCTTCGGACATTACTCCTATGGATGGGCGCATGCCATGGACACGCCCTACCAGTGGACCAAGCAGGTTGCCTCGCACTGGGGCGGCACCCGCAATGCCACCGTCGTACATTGGCCGAATGGCTTCAAGAGCAAAGGCGAGGTCCGTTCGCAGTTCCACCACGTGATCGACGTTGCGCCGACCGTGTTGGAGGCCGCGGGGCTTCCCGTGCCGACGTTGGTGGACGGCGTCCTGCAGACGCCCCTGCACGGCGTCTCGATGGCTTACAGCTTCGACGATGCGAAGGCGGATGAGCGGCACACGACGCAGTATTTCGAGATCTTCGGCAATCGGGGTATCTACCACCAGGGCTGGGTCGCTTGCACGAAGCATCGCACGCCATGGGTTCCGGAGCCGGATTGCACATTTCTTGACGATGTCTGGGAGCTGTACGACACCACCAAGGACTGGACCGAGGCCAGGAACCTGGCCACGGAGAATCCGAAGAAGCTTGAAGAGCTCAAGACGCTGTTTCTCTTGGAGGCGGACAAATACCTCGTGACGCCGCTCGACGATCGCACCGTGGAGCGGTTCAACGCGGAACTGGCCGGGCGTCCCGAATTGATCACGGGCAACCAGCAAATCTTCGTGCCGGGCATGAAACGTCTGTCGGAGAACTCGGTGCTGGTGATCAAGAACAAATCGCATGCGGTGACAGCGAACATCACGATGCCCGATGGCATCAAGGCCGAGGGGACGATTATCGCCCAGGGCGGCATGTTCGGCGGCTGGGCGCTCTATGCCAGGAACGGCAAGCTCAAGTACTGCTACAACTACATGGCCCTCGAGAAGTTCTACGTGGAATCCAAGGCTGAGATCCCGGCAGGCGATCACCAGGTCCGCATGGAGTTCACCTACGACGGCGGCGGACTGGGCAAGGGCGGCGTCGCGGCGCTCTACATCGACGGGAAGAAGTCCGGCGAGACCAGGCTGACTGCGACGGCCTGTTCGACGTTTTCCCTCGACGAGACACTCGACATCGGCGAGGAAACCGGCACCACCGTGGCGGAAGACTGCCAGACGCCAAACCGCTTCAACGGCAAGATCAAGTTCGTGCAGCTTGACGCCAAGCTCGACGGCAAGGATCACGTCCTGACGCCCGAGCAGCGCTTCCACATCGCCATGAGCAGGCAGTAAGGCAACGATGATGGGCGGTGCGGCCGCGCGCCCATTCTCGGGCGCGGAGCGTCCGAGCAACAGAGGATGACGAATCACATGAGCTCACAGGACAACATTCAACGCACAGTTCTTCCCATCCCGGATCAGCCTCACGTGGGATTGACGACCTACGATGCCAAGGATCCGGATACGAAGTACCCGCCGATCCAGGAGTTGCGGCCGCCCAAGGGCGCGCCCAACGTGCTCGTCGTCCTGATCGACGACGTCGGGTTCGGCGCGTCCAGCGCCTTTGGCGGTCCGTGCCACACGCCGAACATCGAGAAGCTCGCGGCCAACGGCCTCAAGTACACCCGGTTCCATACCACCGCGCTCTGTTCGCCGACCCGGCAGGCGCTGCTGACCGGCCGCAACCACCATTCGGTCGGCATGGGCGGTATCACCGAGATAGCGACAGGGGCCCCTGGCTACTCTTCGGTGCTGCCCAAGAACAAGGCTCCACTGCCCATGACGCTCAAGCTGAACGGCTATTCGACATCGCAGTTCGGCAAGTGCCACGAAGTGCCGGTCTGGGAGACGAGCGCCATGGGACCGTTCAACCAGTGGCCAACGGGCGGCGGCGGTTTCGAGTACTTCTACGGCTTCGTTGGTGGCGAGACCGACCAGTGGTATCCGGGACTATTTGAGGGCACCACTCCGGTGGAGCCGCCGAAGAGCCCGGAGGAAGGCTACCACCTGACCGAGGATCTGACAGACAAGGCGATCCTGTGGACGCGCCAGCAGAAGGCGCTGATGCCCGACAAGCCGTTCTTCATGTACTTCGCCCCTGGCGCCACCCACGCGCCGCATCACGTACCCGCGGAATGGTCCGACAAGTACAAGGGCAAGTTCGACGCCGGCTGGGACAAGCTGCGCGAGGAGACCTTCGCCCGGCAGTTGAAACTGGGCGTGATCCCAGCTGATGCTGTGCTGACCGAGCGGGCCAAAGAGATTCCCGCGTGGGAGGCGATGCCTGAAAATCTCAAGCCCATCCTCCGCCGCGAGATGGAGATCTATGCCGGCTTCCTCGAGCACACCGACCATCACGTCGGGCGGCTGATCGACGCGTTGCGGGACCTCGAGATCCTCGACGACACGCTGATCTACGTGATCATCGGCGATAACGGCGCTTCGGCCGAAGGCACGCTGAACGGCTGCTTCAACGAGATCGCCGTGCTCAACGGCATGTCCGCTCTGGAGACGCCAGAGTTCCTCATGAGCAAGATCGATAAGTTCGGCGGGCCAGAAGCGTCGAATCACTACGCCGTGGGCTGGGCACATGCGATGAACACGCCTTATCAGTGGACCAAGCAGGTCGCTTCGCACTTCGGCGGCACACGCAACGGCACTATCGTCCACTGGCCGAACGGGATCAGAGGCAAAGGCGAGATCCGCTCGCAGTTCAGTCACGCGATTGACGTGGCGCCGACGATCTTGGAAGCGGCGGGGATACCGCATCCGGCCTTCGTCAACGGTATCCAGCAGGCCCCCATTGAGGGGACCAGCATGCTGTACTCCTTCAACGACGCCAAGGGCGCGGATCGGCACGAGACACAGTACTTCGAGATGTTCTGCAACCGCGGCATCTACCACAAGGGCTGGACGGCGGTGACCAGGCACCGCACCCCGTGGGAGACCGGAGCCGTCAAACTGCCGGCTTTCGACGACGATGTCTGGGAGCTCTACGACACCAACACCGACTGGACCCAGTCGAAGAACCTGGCCAAACAGAACCCGCAGAAGCTGCATGAGCTGCAGCGGCTGTGGCTGATCGAGGCGGTCAAGTACAACGTGCTCCCGATCGACGACCGCATGGCCGAGCGTTTCAACGCGGACCTCGCCGGCCGGCCACAGCTCATCAAGGGCAAAACGCAGATGCTGTTCGGTGGGATGAAACGCCTGGGCGAATTGGCCATGGTTGTGATGCACAACAAGTCGTATTCAGTTACGGCGGAGGTCGAAGTGCCAAAGGCCGGCGCCAAGGGTGTCGTCCTTACCGTGGGCGGCCTCACCGGAGGATTCGTCCTCTACGCCAAGAACGGCAAGCTGAAGCATTGCTATAACTTCTTCGGCATCAAGGAGTTCTTCGCCGAGGGAGCCAAGCCGATCCCCGCGGGCAAGCACCAGGTCCGCATGGAGTTCAAGTACGACGGCGGCGGCCTGGCCAAGGGCGGCACGGTCTCGCTCTTCGTGGACGGAAAGAAGGACGGCGAAGGCCGCGTCGACATGACCGTGCCGATGGCGTTCGGCACCGAGACCTGCGACGTCGGCGTGGAGTGCGGCTCGCCCGTGACGACGGACTGCCCTCCTGAAGGCAGCAGGTTCTCAGGCACGGTGAACTGGGTGCAGATCGACCTGGAAAAGGACGATCACGACCACCTGATCTCGCCTGACGAGCGATTCAAGATCGCGATGGCGCGGCAGTAAGTCCATTCCGGACCGGCAGCCCCGTGTGGGCTGCCGGCCATTGCAGCGCGCGTCCAAAGGAGCTCAGATGTCATTCCATGCCGTGCTGACCCGTGTCGGCGTCGCAGCGTTGGTGGTTGGTACCCTGGCCTGCCAGACACGGCCGGCGCCTGTGAATCCGGAGGACCCCGCGATCGTGGCCGCCATCGAATCGACCCTGAAGGTGGCCCTCGATGGTGCCGCGGCCGCGAACGCCGAACAGGCGCTCTCGGTCACGACCAGGGACGAGGACTTCACGTTCATCAGCGGTGACGTGATGCTCACCGGGTACGACCAGGCTCTCGCCGCGTTCCGGGAGACCTACGCCATGCTCGAAAAGCAGACGACAGAGCCCATCGAGAGGCGCATCCGCGTGCTGTCGCCCGACGTCGTCCTGGTCACCTCGGTGTCGGAGGGCACCTACACCGACAAGGCTGGTTTCACGTCCGCGCCGGTGGGACTGGGCTCCACGATCGTGTTCGTCCGCAGGAACGGGGAGTGGCGCGCGATTCACTTCCATCAATCCGTCGCCAAGTAGAACGGGCCGCGCCCGAAGGAGGTTGCACGATGTCGCGTCTCACAGTGCTCGCTGGGCTCCTGGCCGCCGCTCCGGTGTTCGCCCAGGTGGCTGTCCCGAACACGCCGCCGCCGCCCAAGCCGACGCTCGCGCAGGTGGGCCTGATGGTCTATCCCGCGAAGGGCCAGACGGCCGAGCAGCAGAAGAAGGATGAGGCGGCGTGCTATGAGTGGGCCGAGACGAATACCGGCCTGACCCTGGCGGTCGGCAGCGTGGACACCGAGGCCGCCGCCAAGAATGCGGCCGGGCAGGCCGGTCATGGCGCGGTGGTCAAGGGCGCGGCCGCGGGGACGGCCGGTGGACTGGTGATCGGGGCCATTGCCGGGGATGCCGGCAAGGGGGCGGCGATCGGCGCGGTCGCGGGCTCCATGGGCGGGCTGCGGGGCCGCAGTCGGGCCAAGAAGCAGGCGGCGCAAGCCGGCGCGGGGCAGGCCGCCGAGGCCAACCAGCAGGCGATCGACCAGTTCAAGAAGGCCGCGGCCGTCTGCCTCGAAGGGCGGGGATACACGGCCCGGTAAGAGGGGCCTCAGCCGAACGTCCCCATCAAGCGCCGGAGGCCAGATGGCTGGAAGGCAAATGACCGCGGCAGGGCAGGGCGCTCACCGCATGTTGTGAGCGGCCGTTTCCTCCACTCAGCTTCGACCACGAGCGTCGATTCAGCGTGATTTTCCGGCCATTCGGCGGCCGCCTCACGCCGGCGACTGGCCCGCAACTTGCTCGGAGGACGGCAAGCTTTCTCGCTCGACCGGGACGGTCCGCCCCCCGGCGATGGCGATGCGTTCCTGGACATCTGCGCAGAACACGCTGGGACGACAGACATGCTGCTCGCTCACTCTCGCTTCAGGGCCCGCATCGCGGCGCTGACCATCGTCAGCCTGCTCGGCTCGCCGGTCGCGCCGATCGTCGGGGCGCAGGCGCCTCCGGCGCCCGGCCAGGCCGGTGCGGCCGACGAGGCGCCACCCGACGGCGGCTGGCCGCGCGGCTATACGACCGCCAGCGGCGCCACCCTGGTCGTCTACCAGCCGCAGGTTGCGAGCTGGGCCGACCTGAAGCACGCCGTGCTGTACGCGGCGGTCGCCTACACGCCACGGGGCGGGACCGCACCCGCCCTCGGCACGGTCCGGGTGGAGTCGGACACGAGCGTCGCCCTCGACGAACGGCTGGTGAGTGTCTCCGAGTTCAGGATCACCGAGTCCAACTTCCCCACGCTCCAGCGCGATCAACTCCGGACCGTCGTGGAGGAGATCCGTGCGGCGGTGCCCCTCGACGAGCGCGTGATCGCGCTCGACCGTGTGCTGGTCAACATCGACACGAGCCAGATCATCCCGAAGAACGTGGTTGGGGTGAAGGCGGATCCGCCTCCGATCTTCTTCAGCCGGACGCCCGCCGTGCTCGTCAACCTCGACGGCGAGCCCGTCTGGGCGCCGATTCCCGGGAGCGACATGCGGTCGGCGGTCAACACCAACTGGGATCTCTTCGAGCACGGGCCGACGAAGACCTACTACCTTCACAGCGACCGGATCTGGCTGAAGGCGGCCGACGTGAACGGACCGTGGGGGCCGGCCGGCGACCTGCCAGCGAGCTTCAAGAAGCTACCGGACGACGGCAACTGGACGGAGGTGAAGGCGAGTCTCCCCGGCCGGAAGGTGAGCGCGAGCCAGGCGCCGAGAGTATTCGTCAGCTTCGAGCCGGCCGAGCTGATCCTGCTGAAGGGAGAGCCGAGCTACGTGGCCGTGCAGGGAGCCGGGCAGCTGCTGTGGGTCGGCAACACCGACAGCGACGTCTTCCGGCTGGGCCGAACGGGGCTGGTCTACTTTCTCGTGGCCGGCCGCTGGTTCTCGGCGCCGGAGTTCACGGGGCCCTGGACGTTTGCGACGCCGACCCTGCCCGCCGAATTCAAGCAGATCCCGCTCGAGCACGAGCGGTCGCGCGTGCTCGCGTCGGTGCCGGGCACGACGCAGGCCGCCGAGGCCGTGCTGCTCGCCGAGATTCCGCAGACGGCGAGCGTCAGCCGGACGCTGCAGGCGCCCGAGGTGGCGTATCAGGGCGGAGCGCCCGAGTTCCAGCCCATCGAGACGACCGCCGTGCAGCGGGCGGTCAACACGGACAAGGACATCCTGAAGGTCGGTGACCTCTACTACATGTGCTTCCAGGGTGTCTGGTTCATGTCGAGGACGCCGACGGGCCCGTGGGAGGTCACCGGAGAGGTGCCGCGCTCGATCTACGAGATTCCGGTGAGCTCGCCGTCCCATGCCGTCACGTACGTCACGGTGCAGGAGTCGCACGACGACGCGGTGGTCTTCGCGACCGCGATGGCCTTCACGGGGGTGATGATCGCGTGGGGCTGCGTCGTGTGGGGGACCGGCTACTACTATCGGCCATACGTTTGGTACGGTCCGTACCCGATCTACTACCCGCGCTACCCGACCTACGGGTACGGCGCGGCGTACAACCCGTGGACCGGGATGTACACCCGCGGCGCCGTGGCCTACGGCCCCTACGGCGGCGCCGGCGCGGTCTCGCGCTACAACCCGAGAACGGGAACGTACTCGCGTGGCGCCGTGGCCTACGGCCCGTACGGCGCCCGCGGAGCCGCCGAGGCCTACAACCCCCGCACGGGCGCATACGGTTCGACCAGGCAGGGTTCGAACGTGTATGGCAGCTGGGGAACCACCGGCGTCCAGCGCGGCGACCGGTGGGCCACGACATCCCGGTACACCGACAGGATCACGGGCACGACCACGCGCACGACCCGCACGGGTGCGGGCCGCGCCGGCGTGAGCCGCACGGGACCCGGCGGCGCCGCGGCCGTCGGGCGAACGGCCAGCGGCGACCTGTACGCGGGCCGCGACGGCAACGTCTACCGAAAGCAGGGCGACAGCTGGCAGAAGTACGGCAACGGCGGCTGGAGCGGCGTCGAGCAGCCGATGCCGCAGCGCCGCCAACAGGCTCAGGAGCGCCCCGCGCCGACCGCACGCGAGCGTGCGTCCACGCCAGGCTGGGATCCCGCGACGGCCGGCCAGGTGAAGCGCGATTCAGCCGCGCGCGCGGAGGGCGCCCAGCGCACGCGCGACGCGAGCCGTGTGCGCAGCGGCGCGTCGAAGCGGACGGGAAGCTACCGTCCGAGCGGCGGCGTCAGGCGCCGCTGACACGTGCCGTTCCTTCGTGCGGTTCGGACACTCGAAGAAGACAGCGAGCTCGAGACGATGGCCGAGAAACCGGTGAGTCCAAGGAAGTCCGACCAAGCCGCTGGCGAGACGCTGTGTGACCTTCTCGACCGCGTTTTCGGCGTGGACCAGTTCCTCGACGCGGTGGTGAAGGCCGTCCGCCCAGCGCGTGGGTGATCGGGTGACAAGAGGCCTAATGATGAAGCGCGTTTCGATTCTCTGTCTCTCACTCGTGCCGCTGGCGTTCGCGGTCCTGGCCACGCCCGTCTCCGCCCAGCCGCCGCAGGCGGAGCCCGCCGCGCAGGACCAGGCCGCCCTGGCCAAGCAGCTTTCCAATCCGGTCGCGAGCCTCGTCAGCGTGCCGTTCCAGCTCAACTGGGACAATGGTCTCGGCCCCGACCAGGAACAGACGCGGTTCCTTCTCAACTTCCAGCCGGTCATGCCGTTCTCGCTCAACAAGGACTGGAACCTGATCGCCCGCGTCATCGTGCCCGTGCTCAGCCAGCCGCCGCTCGTGCCGGGCGCCCAGCCGACCTTCGGCCTGAGCGACCTGCTCGTCACGGCCTTCGTCTCGCCCGCGGCGCCGAAGCGGTTCATCTGGGGCGTGGGGCCGGCGTTGCTGCTGCCGACAACCGCCGACCCGTTCCTCGGCACTGAGAAATGGGCCGCGGGACCGTCCATTCTGGTGCTGAAGCAGACCGGGCCCTGGACCTACGGCCTGCTCTTCAACCAGTTGTGGTCGTACGCCGGCAACAGCGCGCGCACCAACGTCAACCAGTCGTACCTCCAGCCGTTCGTCTCGTACACGACCAGCAACGCGGTGACGATCGGGTTCAGCTCCGAGTCGACCGGGAACTGGAAGGCGGAGGCCGGCCAGACGTGGACGGTGCCGATCCTCTTCAACGTCAGCAAGATGGTGCGGCTCGGCAAGCGGCCGATGAGCATCGGCCTCAGCGGCGGCGGCTACGCGGCCAAGCCGGACGGCGGATCGTCGTGGAAATTCCGCTCGACCATCACGCTGCTCTTTCCGAAGTAGAGCGCGACCGGGGCGCTTCCCCATGACCGACACGTGTCCTCGCCGGCTGCGCGCGCGTTCCGCCTCTCTGGTGTTGGTCGTGGTCATGGCGGCACTGGCATCCTCCGCCGCGGCGCAGCCGGCGCCGACCGGCGCCGACGCCGCGGCGCAGCAGGTGCCGACGGCTGCCGAAACCGCGCTCGCCGCGGCGGCCGTCGAACCGGACGACGCCGCGGCGGGGCCGCCCGCCACGTTCACCTACGCCAACCGCCCGATCGTCCAGTTCCGGGCGCCGTTCCTCGGCCGGCCGCCCGCCGAGCGCGCGGTCGCGGCGAAGCTGGCGCTCGATCGGCTCGTCGACGCCGGCACCATGGGCCCGGTCGAGACCCGCGCGGTCGGCACGCTGATCGTCGTTCGGGTCGGCGGGCGCGACATCTTCGCGATCGTGTCGTCCGACGTCGATGCGCTGGCCGGCGGAACGCTGACCGAGACCGCCGCCCTCGCCGTCTCGCGGCTGCGGACGGCGCTGAACGAGGTTCGCGAGCTGCGCCGGCCGCGTCAGCTGCTCGTCGCGGTGCTCCAGGTGCTGCTCGTCACCGCGGCGCTGATCGCCGTCATCTGGCTGTTGAGGAGAGCGCGCATCGCCGCCAGCCGGCGGTGGGGCGACGCCGCGGGGCGACGCCTGCAGGCGAGCGCGATTGGCGACGTGGAGTTCGTCCGATCGACGCGGATCATCGAGTTCCTTCAGCGGATCATCAGGTTCCTGACCTGGGCGCTGGGCCTCGTCTTCGCCTACGCGTGGCTCACCTTCAGCTTGCGGCGTTTCCCCTACACGCGGCCCTGGGGCGAGTCGCTGCGGGGGTTCCTGCTGGACCGGCTGTCGCTGGCCGGTGTCGCCACGTTGCACGCGATTCCGGGTCTGTTCACGGTCCTGCTGATCGTGGTGCTCACGCGGTTCGCGTCCCGCACCGCGCAGTTGCTCTTCCAGGCGGTCGAAGACGGACGGATCGTCGTCCCATTGGTTCACCCGGAGACGGCCCGGCCGACCCGCAAGCTCCTGACGGTCGCGCTGTGGCTGTTCGCGGTGGTGGTCGCGTACCCGTACCTGCCCGGCAGCCAGTCCGACGTGTTCAAGGGCGTGAGCGTGTTCGTCGGCCTGGTGGTCTCGCTGGGCTCGAGCGGGCTCGTGAACCAGGTGATGAGCGGGTTCACGTTGACCTACTCGCGCGCGCTCCGCGTGGGGGACTTCGTCGCGGTGGGCGGTGTCGAAGGCACCGTCACGCAGTTGGGCACGCTCGCCTCGAAGATCAGGACGGGCCGGGGCGAGGACGTCACCATTCCGAATGCGGTCGTGGCCTCGCAGACCGTGACCAACTACTCCCGGCTCGCCGAAACCGACGGCGTGTTCGTCCCGACCTCCGTCACGATCGGCTACGACGTCCCCTGGCGGCAGGTGCAGGCCCTGCTGCTCCTCGCGGCCGCCCGCACGCCAGGCGTCCGCCGCGAGCCGGCGCCGGTCGTGAGACAGACAGCCCTCGAGGACGCCGTCGTCAACTACACCCTGCTGTTCTGTCCCGAGCGACCCGCCCAGCGCGGGAAGACACTGGCGGCCGTGCACGCCAACATCCTCGATGCGTTCAACGAGTACGGCGTGCAGCTCATGTCGCCCAGGTACGAGGCCGACCCCGAGGCGCCCAAGGTCGTGCCGCGCGATCGCTGGTTCCAGCCCCCGGCCATACCGGACCCGCCCGCTACTTCTTCGGCGGATAGCGCTTCAGGATCTCCCGGACCGCCTCGCGGATGAGCGCCGCGCGCTTGTCCTGGTTGAGATCCAGGCTGAGCCGGGCTTCGCCAATGCCTCTCCAGACCACCTGACCGTTCGCGCTCAGGTCGAGCACGAGCGATCCCCGCTCGATGGCCTCGATCGACGTCGTGGATTGCATGAAGGGCGGCAGGCCCCATGCGGAGACCGCCGGCAGGAACTGGCCCATGGTCTGCGCCGAGGTGCCGATCGTCAGCAGCAGGTAGTAGGTCAGCGTGAGGTCCGGCGTCCCGGCCGCCTGCTCGAGACCGCGGCGGGCCATCTCGGCGCTCACGGCGTCCATGATGATCGGCTCCGCCCGCCGCCGTACGGCCTCGGGATCGTCGCTCGGTGTGCGGGCCAGCATGACGCGTCCGGACTCCTGCGGGTTCCAGCCCCACGTGCGCGACTGCCGGAAGTCGAAGGCCTTGTCGAAATCGACGCGGACCTTGACCGCGGCGGCGCCGAGCTGCACGGCGAAGGCCATGCCGAGGGCAATCGCCAGGACGATCAGGCCCGGCCCGGGCCGTCCGGCTGCGCGAGATCCACGTCGAATCAGCCCGGTTGGCTGCTGCATCCTCGTCCTCCGGTCCCGGTGCCGGGACCCTGATCGACCGATCTGCCGGCCCGCTCATGTTCGCGGGCCCCTGGGTCAGGCGGTCCGTGTCATACTCCTGCACGAGATGCGCCAGCCCCCGTCGGTCCCGGGCGTCGGGGGAACCACGCGCGAGTGGGCGGGAATCTCGAGACAGACGGAGCCCTCCCACCTGGCGTCACAACATGCCGTGAGCCGCCGCTGCTGAGCTTTCAATGTCGGCAGGGCATCGTTAGCCTACTCGAAAATGGGTGCTGACCGGCCGCCTTCGGACGCGCCCTTCGAGGAACGTCTCGCGTTCGAGACGCTCCTGGCCGACATCTCCGCCCGGTTGCTGGCGGCGCCGCTCGAGGACGTCGATGCGGTGGTTGAAGGGGCCCTCCACGACGTCCGGGTGTTCTTCAGGGCGGATCGCTGTGGGCTGCTCGCGGCCAGTGCCGACCAGCACGTGCTCCGGGTGACCCACGCGTCGTACGCCGAGGGAGCGCATCTCGACATCAAGGACATCGACCTCGCGAAGCTCTTCCCCTGGACCTTCCAGAAACTGGTCGTGGAACGCACACCCTTCCGCGCGTCGCGGCTGGCCGACCTCCCTCCAGAAGCGGCCAAGGATCGCATCGGCCGGAAGCAGTTCTCGGTCGGCTCGAACCTGAGCATCCCGATTCCGGTGGGATCGGCGCTTGGCCACGTGATCATCATTCAGACGATGCACGAGGGGCGCGAGTGGCCCGACGCCTACATCCCGCGGCTCCGCCTGCTCGCAGAAATGCTGGTGAACGCGCTGGAGCGCAAGCGCACCCACGACGCGCTCCAATTGAGCAGGGCGCGGCTGGAGCTGGCTGCCGCATCGGCGGGGGCCGGCCTGTGGGAGATCGACCTCCCCAAGGGCCGCATCTGGGCCACGCTGGAGTTCCGCCGGCTGCACGGCGAAGGCCCGGCGGAGACGCGCACCATCGAGCGCTTCTTGACCATCGTCCACCCGGACGACCGCGACAGGGTGGCCCGTGCGATCGAAGCGTCCGTCCGGAACCGGGACCGTTTCGAACAGCAGTACCGCATCGTGCGGCCGGATGGCGCGGAGCGCTGGATGCACACCAGGGGCCGTCCCGAAGGCCCCGACCGGCTGTTCGGGGTGTCGGTCGATGTGACCGAGCGCGTCCGCGCGGCCGAGCTCGCCGAGCGGCAGGAGGCGCGCCTGGCTGCCGCGGTCGAGGTGGCCGAGGTCGGGTTCTCGGAGTTGCGGGGCAGCGCCGACCGCCCGTTCTTCGACGAGCGTCTCCGCGACATGCTCGGCCTCGGGCCCGGCAACGAGGACCAGGACCGGGACTTCTGGCTGGCGCACGTCCACAAGGACGACAAGGAAGAGGTGCTCGAGCAACGGCGCCAGCTGTTGAACGGCGACGCCGACCGCATGGCGATCGAGTATCGGTACGAGCATCCGACCCGGGGCACGATCTGGCTTCGGCAGACGGCCCGCGCGTTGACGGACAAGGCCGAGAAAGAGTCCCAGCGCATCGTCGGCACCGTCCAGGACGTGACGGATCGCAAGCGACTGGAGCAGGAGCTGCGTCACGCGCTCGACGAGGCCCAGGAGCTCCGTGACCGCCTGCAACAGGAGAACGTCTACCTGCGCCGCGAGACCAGACCGCGCTACGACACGGATCTGGTGGTCGGGCGCAGCGCCGCGCTTCGCCACGTGCTCGCGTTGGCCGAGCAGGTCGCCGCGACCAATTCGACCGTGCTCCTGCTGGGCGAGACCGGGACGGGCAAGGAGCGCTTCGCGTCGCTCATCCACGAGGCCAGCCAGCGGCGCGGCCGGGCGATGATCCGCGTGAACTGCTCCGCCATCCCGAGCGCGCTCATCGAAAGCGAGCTGTTCGGCCGCGAGAAGGGCGCCTACACCGGGGCGCTGACCAAGCAGATCGGCCGGTTCGAGCTCGCGCACGGCTCCACCCTGTTCCTCGACGAAATCGGCGACCTGCCCGCCGAGGTGCAGGTGAAGCTGCTCAGGGTGCTCGAGGAGCGCACGATCGAGCGGCTGGGCAGTCCGCGGCCGGTGACCGTGGACGTGCGCATCATCGCGGCCACCCACCGCGACCTCGAGCGGGCGGCCCAGGCGGGCACCTTCCGGCAGGACCTCTACTATCGGCTCAACGTGTTTCCCATCACGGTGCCGCCGCTGCGCGAGCGGCCCGACGACATCCCGCTGCTCGTCAACGCGTTCGTGGACGAGTTCGCCGCGGCGATGGACAAGCCCATCAGCACGGTGGATCCGGCGAGCCTGGCCGCGCTGGCCGCTTACGCGTGGCCTGGCAACGTCCGCGAGCTGCGCAACGTGGTCGAGCGCGCGATGATCCTGGCGTCCGGGCCGACGCTCGTGCTGGAGCCCCCGGTGCCCGCGACGCCGGTACCGGAGGCTCCCTCCGACCTCAACGCGCTGGAGCGGGCGCACATCCTCCAGGTGCTCCAGGACAGCGGCTGGCGAGTTCGAGGGAAGCACGGGGCCGCCGAGCGGCTCGGCTTGCGACCCACGACGCTCGAGGCGCGGATGAAGAAGCTCGACATTCAGCGTCCTGGCTCCACGCAGCGTCCGTAGTTTCCCCAATATATCGTGCGGCCCAAGGCGACCCCAGAGATCGTCCCGCCTCTGCTGTACGCGCGGTAACCATCTTCGACAAGGTCACTTCGAGACTGGCCGTCCGGTCACCTGGCCGTGTGGCACACGGCGTGCCTATCTCGACGTCCATGGTGCAGTTGCTCGTCCGGCTGGTTGCGCCGCCGGGACACGCCGACGAAGTCATCCAGGCGTGTCGCACCGTGCTGCGCGCGGCGCAGGCCGATCGTAGGTGCGCGTGTGCACAGCTCTGCCGTGAGGACGACGACGCGCACCGCATCTGCTACACGGAGGAGTGGGCGGACGCGGACCTGCGGCAGCAGCTGGACAGCGACCGGTTCGGGCGTCTGCTCGCCGTGCTCGAGACCTCGGCGGCGCCGCCCGTCTTCGAGTTCCGGTTCGTCACGGAGACCCGCGGCCTGGATTACGTCGCAGCGATGCGTCTGCGACGAGACCCTCAGGTGGCATCAACGGCACCCATCTCGCGCGCGTAACAGAGGAGCTAGCCATGGACCGTGTGATTGCCGCGGAACGTGCGTTCGGCCGTGCGCTCGAGCCGCAGGGTCGCGACACCCTGGCGGCGCTCGACCGCCTCGCGGCGGAGCTGTCCTCGACCGTCATCCTGCACGCCGATCGGATCCCTGGCGCCATCGAACGCGCCGTGCATGCGGTCGTCGACGTGCTCGACGATGCTCGCTGCAGCGTGGTTCGGTATACGGAGGATGACTCGATCGAGGTGGCCGGCTCGTACGCCGGGGCTGGCGTCCGCTCCGAGGGCCCTGACGATCTCCTGACGCACCCGTGGTACGGGGAGCGGCTCCGGCGGTGTGAATCGATCGTGCTGAACCGGCTGCCCGACGACCTGCCGCCCGAGGCCAGAGGCGAACGAGCCTTTGTGGCCAACCACGAGCGCATGAGGTCGCGGCTGGTGCTGCCCGTCGAGATCGAAGGGCGGAAGGTGTGCGCGCTGGACGTGGCGACGCTCCGGGAGTGCCGGTGGACGCCTCCGCTCGTCCAGCGGCTGCGCCTCATCGTCGAGATCCTCGCCTCGGCGCTGTTCCGCGGGCTCCGGGAGCGGTCACCACGCGCGGCGGGCGGGCGCACGGGCCCGCTCGATGCCGAGAACAAGTACTTGCGTGAGGAGATCGACGACCTGCACGGCTTCCACGAGATTGTGGGCGAGGGCCCGTCCCTCCGCGCGAGCCTCGCCCAGGTCGTCGAGGTCGCGTCGACCGACGCCACGGTTCTGCTGCTGGGCGAGACGGGGACCGGCAAGGAGCTGTTCGCCCGCGCGCTGCACCAGCGCAGCCACCGGCGCGATCGCGCGTTCGTCGGCGTCAACTGCGCGGCCCTGCCGCCTGCGCTCATCGAGAGCGAGCTGTTCGGCCACGAGCGGGGCGCGTTCACTGGCGCCATCGCCCAGCGCCAGGGGCGGTTCGAGCTGGCGAACCGCGGCACCCTCCTTCTCGACGAGATCGGCGATCTGCCGCTGGAGCTGCAGTCCAAGCTGTTGCGCGTGCTCCAGGAGGGCGAGTTCGAGCGCCTCGGCTCGTCCCAGAAGCGCAAAGCGGACGTGCGCTTCATCGCCGCCACCCACCGCGACATCGGGGCCATGGTGGCCGACGGCCGCTTCCGCGCCGACCTGTTCTACCGGTTGAACGTGTTTCCCATTCGCCTTCCGCCGCTCCGGGAGCGGCCCACGGATATTCCGCGGCTGGTGTGGTACGTCATACACCGGCGGCAAAAGGCGCTGCGTCGGACGATCACTCACGTGCCGGCCGCGGTCATGGAGAGGCTGCAGGCGCTGGCGTGGCCTGGCAACGTGCGCGAGCTCCAGAACGTCGTCGAGCGGGCGATGATCCACTCGCCCGGCGACACGCTCGTCCTCGACGACGACCTGCGCGACCACAGCCGTGCGAGCCTGCCCGCTGACGGTTCGACCCTCGACCTCGTGCAGCGGCGGCACATCGAGGGCACGCTCGCCAAGTGCAACTGGCGCATCAACGGGGCCGGCAACGCGGCCGAGCAGCTCGGCCTCCATCCCAATACGCTTCGCTTCCGGATGAAGAAGCTCGGAATCACCCGGCCGCGGGCCGTCCGCGGCACGGGCGCACCAGCGGGTCAGTCGCCGGTCTTCTGTGGCTGAGCGCCGCGCAGCGACTCGACGAGGGGTTTCTCGTCGGCACGCCGCGCGCGGGCGGAGTGATGTCACCTGTCGATGGTGACTTCGGTCAGCCGGACGGGCTCGGTCCCGTAGTTCTCGAGCTCCATGGTCTGTTTGTCCTTGCTGAGCGCGATCTTCGTATAGACCGACATCTTTCCGACCCCGACACCGTCCTTCGTGAACCGGATTTCGATCAGGGTGAAGGGGTAGTCGATTCGCCTCGGCTGGTTGCGGGCTTCCTGGAAGCCAATCGGGCGATCGGTTGCGAGCACGACACGACGCCCGCCCTCGTCCAGCGGCGACTCGAAGGCGTAGCGCAGATCCCACGCCAGCGTGTTCGGCAGGCGGAGAGACCCGACCTTCGGGCTCTTGCGCAGCGCGCTCAGCAGCTTCTTCGGCCCCTGTTCCGCGAACACCGTGAGAAGGCTCTCGCGCTCCTTCGCGGTCGACCATCGGTTGATCGTGATGAGCACCAGGCCGGCAGCCGTCGGGCCGCTGCCCATGTTGACGGCTTTGGCGGTGTACCGCTCCGGCACGCCGTTGGTCTGCGCGGCGATGGGCGGCGGAACCTCGGCGGCCAGCGCCAACCCGAGCAGGACGGCCACCGTCAACCGACCGACGACGTGCCCGGCGGGCCGTTCGACGTGATGCCTGGTGTGCTGGCTGTCACTTCTCATGACTTCCTCTTGGGTGGAAAGTTGCGCAGGATCTTCCTGACGGCTTCACTGATGTTCTTGTCGCGCTTCTCGGCCTTCGCCCGGGTGTCGACCTCTTTGACGCCGATGCCGCGCCACACGATCTCCTGCCTGTTCGCGTCGGCGATGTCGATGACCAGCGTGCCCACGAGGATCTCTCTGACACGCACGTCCGTCGTACCCCAGCCCCCTCCCCACCGATAGCCGTAACGGCCGTAGCCGGTGCTGTAGGCGGTGATGTCCTGCTTCGTGTCGAAGGCCACGTGGTAGACCACGACGACATCCGGTCCGGCGTCGTCCCGGGTCAGGCCCTTCGACGCGAGCTCCGCCTCGATGGCCGTCACGATGCGCTTGTCGATCAGCGGATCCCCGACCGGCGTGCCGTCCTGGAGCGTGTAGGTCCTGAAAGTCGAGAAATCCGCCGACTTGTCGAAGTCGAAGCTGGTCCGTTGCGCCAGCGCGAGCGCAGGACACAACACGAGGATTGCCGCCGCTGCAACCAATGACCTCATGGTGTTACTGCCTTTCAGAAGCGGACTCCAAACGTGAGCGGCCAGTAGAGGCCGTTCGCGCTGCCGCCCGTGGCCCCGGTCGTGGGAAGCGTGGACTGGATCTTCGGGCCCCACACGTAGTGCACCCGGGACTCGACGAAGAACTCGGCGTGTGCACCGAGACCAAGCCCGACGCCCGCGCCGACGTTGAACCCGAAGTCCCAGCCGCCGCGCGATCCAATGACCTGGCTGACAGGGAGCGTGCCGCAGACGTACCAGAAGGGGTCGCAGATGATGCCGTCGCCGACGTATTCGGTGATCTCCACCTTGCGATAGTAGGCGCCGGGTCCGGCGACGAGGTACCCGCGGAGGGCGCTGCCGGGCGGAGTGAGGTTCGCAACCAGGTTGAAGTCGAACTGGTGCGTCTGGTGGTTGGCCGAGAACTGCCCCGAAGCGAGAGGCGTGGGGAGCGGGGCGTGGCTGCTGATGTCGAACCACCGGTAGGCGTACTCGAACTGGAACCCGACGCGCTGGCTGGGGCCGTCGAACGTAATGCCGATCGCCGGACCCCACCCGGTCCCGAAGTGATCCCCGAGATCGCCGAGGTTGAAGGTGGGGCCGCCGCCGAGGTTCACATGAATCCGTCGGTCCTGGGCGTTGCCACTCACCGGCGTCAGTGCCAGCAGGGTGGCGCCGATCAAGGCCAGGTATGCCGTGCGCATGCTGTTCTCTCCTTCTCTAGAAGTTGGTCCACCCAGGACGGCAGCAATCACCGGGCCATTCCCGCGCGAATCGGACAGGGGCGCCAATTCCCTGGAGACGCTCGCCCCGCAGCGGGTCGCCGTCAGCAGGGGGCGCGGCTGCTCGCTATTCACCGAGAGGCCGGTGACAACATACGGTGACGGCGGCCGGGCACGAGCCCCCGCGAGGCGCGCGCGCGGGCTCTTGTTGGTGAAAGTGGCCTGTTCGGGCTCCCCGTTGGCGCCGGCCGATTGGTGCGGCGCTTGCTGGGCGTTGGGTGTGGACTGCCTCATCGAGCAGGAACAGGCACCCGGGCGGCGCATCGTCCGGGTGATCGGCCAGCTGACACAGGCGCAGGTTCCGGCTCTTCTGCAGGCGTGCGCGGATCCGAGGGGACCCCGTGTCACCGTGGACTTGACGGACCTGATCTCAACGGATGCCGTCGGACTCCGGGCGCTGCGCCGTCTCCGAGCGGCCGGGGCGCAGCTGACCAACGTGCCTCGGTACATCGAGCCGACGCTCGACGGCTGACTGCGGGTGTGAGGCGTCCGCAACCCGCCAGGCTCACGCACGAGGGGTCGCGCGAAGGGCGTTGCGCGGGTCTGCCCGCTCCGATCTCCGTGTCACACCGCCGCCCCCTGAAGGCGGCTGTCGAGCGGAAGTGACCGGCGTCGAGGGGCCGCTGACGCGCGCGCCGGATCAGCGGGCGAGCGGCACGAGCTTCGACCTGAGCAGCGTGCGATCCCTGGTCAGGAGCGGCACCTTGTGCACGAGGCTGGTGGCGGCGATGATCTCGTCGGCGGGATCGCCCCGGACGTCGAGCTGCGTGCTGGCATGGGCGATCTCGCGGGTGATCGGCCAGACGTGGACGCGCGCGAGCACCCGGACGACGTCCGGATCTTCCAGGTCCACCGCGATCCGGCCCAGCTGCGCCAGCTTGGCGATCTCCCAGAGCACGATGGCCGACACACTCCAGCGATTGGCGCTCAGCAGGCGGGCTTCGCGTGGGCGCAGCGCGCCCGTGACCGCGTAGAGCAGCAGGTGCGTGTCAACGTTCAGCATGCCAGTCGAGGCCGGTCGAGAGGATCTCGCCCTTGATCTGGACCTTGCCGGCGAGCGAGCCGATCAGGCTCGCCGAATCGGAGCCGAACGGGATCAGCTTGGCCACCGGCTTGCCCCGCTTCGTGATGACGATCCCCTCCTGGTCCACCTCGTCGAGCAGCGCCAGGCACCGTTCCTTGAACTGCGCGGCCCCAATCTGTCTCATGGTCACATTCTACAGCTAGTCATTTCAGATGTCCATATCCACGAGCGCGCGTCGCGCCCGGGAGCATTGCAGTCGGCCGTGGCTGGTGCGATGATCAGCCGCCACTGACCGGACTTCCTCATGACCCAACGGGGGCTCCCGATGAAAAAGCTCGTCCTGCTTCTCGCGCTGGTCTGGGCGGCGTGCGCGCCGCAGCCGGCCGAGAACCCCGATCTCCCACGCTGGCAGCAGCAGGCGCAGAACGTCACCATCGTGCGCGACGACTGGGGCATCGCGCACGTGCACGGCAAGACCGACGCCGACGCGGTCTTCGGCATGATCTACGCGCAGGCCGAAGATGACTTCAACCGCGTCGAGACCAACTACCTCAACTCCATGGGGCGGCTCGCGGAAGCCGAGGGCGAGTCGCAGATCTACCGCGACCTGCGCATGAAGCTCTTCATCGACCCCGTCGCCATGCAGGCCAAGTACGAGGCGAGCCCGGCCTGGCTGAAGGCGCTCATGGACGCCTGGGCCGACGGGCTGAACTACTACCTGTACATGCACTCCGAGGCGAAGCCGCGGGTCATCACGCACTTCGAGCCCTGGATGGCCCTGACCTTCAGCGAGGGCAGCATCGGCGGCGACATCGAGCGCGTGAACCTCAGGGAGCTCGAGGCGTTCTACGGCCACGGTCCGGTGACGGCGCCGGCGGCCACCGAGGGCGGCGCGCCGCCCGAGCCCACGGGCTCGAACGGCATCGCCATCGCGCCGTCGAACACCGTCGATCACCACGCGCTCCTGCTGATCAACCCCCACACGTCCTTCTACTTCCGATCCGAGCTGCAGATGACGAGCGACGAGGGGCTGAACGCGTACGGCGCCGTCACGTGGGGCCAGTTCTTCGTCTACCAGGGCTTCAACGCGCGCGCCGGCTGGATGCACACCTCGAGCGGCGTGGACAACATCGACGAGTACCTGGAGACGGTGACGAAGAAAGGCGACGCCTTCCTCTACCGCTACGGCGCCGAGGAGCGCCCGGTCACGACCCGGACGATCACGGTACCGTACAAGACCGGCACGGGGATGGTCCGGAAGACGTTCACCGCCTACTACACGCAGCACGGTCCCGTCGTGCGTGAGCAGGACGGCAAGTGGGTGAGCGTCCGGCTGATGCAGGAGCCCGTGAAGGCGCTGACGCAGTCCTACACGCGCACCAAGGCGACCGACTACAAGTCGTTCCGCGACACGATGGAGCTGCACACCAATTCGTCGAACAACACCATCTTCGCGGACGCCGCCGGCGACATCGCCTACTTCCACTCCAACTTCATCCCGAAGCGCGACACGGCGTTCGACTGGACGAAACCGGTGGACGGCTCCAACCCGGCGACCGACTGGTACGGCGTGCTGTCGATCGACGAGACGCCGCACCTGCTGAACCCACCCGTCGGCTGGCTCTACAACAGCAACAACTGGCCCTGGTCGGCGGCGGGCCCCGACAGCCCGAAGCGCGCGGACTATCCCGCGTACGTGGAGACGGGCACCGCCGAGACGCCGCGGGGCGTCCACGCCATCCGGGTGCTCGAGCACCGGAAGGACTTCACCGTCGATTCGCTCATCGCGGCCGCGTACGACAGCTACCTGCCGGCGTTCGCCCGGACCGTCCCACCGCTCGTCAAGGCGTGGGACCGCACGCCGGCCTCAAACCCGCTCAAGGCGAAGCTGGCCGACCAGATCGCGCTCCTGCGCAAGTGGGACTTCCGGTGGGCGGTGGACTCCGTGCCCACCGCGCTCGCCGTGTTCTGGGGCGAGGAGATCAGCCGCCGCGCCGGCGCCGCCGCGCGCGAGGCGGACGTGCCCGTCTTCGACTACATCGCCACCAAGGTGCCGGCACCACAGCTGCTCGAGGCGCTCGCCGCGGCGTCCGACAAGCTCGCCGCCGACTTCGGGAGCTGGAAGACGCCGTGGGGCGACATCACCCGGTTCCAGCGCATCAACGACAACATCGACCCATCGTTCGACGACGCGAAGCCGAGCATCCCGGTGGGCTTCACCTCGTCGCGGTGGGGCTCGCTCGCCTCGTTCGGCGCGCGCGCCTACCCGAACACGAAGAAGTGGTACGGCACGAGCGGCAACAGCTTCGTGGCGGTGGTGGAGTTCGGCGACCGGGTCCGCGCCCGGGCCGTGACGGCCGGGGGCGAGAGCGGCGACCCCGCGTCGCCGCACTTCGACGACGAGGCCGGGCGCTACGCGACGGGGAACCTGCGGGACGTGTACTTCTACCCGGACCAGCTGCAGGGCCACACCGAGCGGACGTATCACCCGGGCGAGGGCTTGAATAGCAAGAAATAAAAGGCTATTCTGGCTCTATGAAGAAGGCCAGCATAACTGAAGCGAAGAACAACCTGAGCTCGCTCATCGACGGGCTGAAGGGCGGGTCGCCGGTCCTGATCGTGGATCGGGGGCGACCGGTTGCCCGCCTCGAGCCCGTGGCCGGCCGGTCCCGCCCGGCCGACGACGGCCGGCTGGCGCGTCTCGTGCGCGCCGGGGTCGTGCGGCCGGCCGGCGCCGCCCCACCGAAATCCCTGTTCTCCAGCGAGCCGCCGCGCGCGCGCGCCGGCGCATCCGCCGTCCGCGTGCTGCTCGAGGAGCGGCGCACCGGCCGATGAGATTCTGGGACGCATCGGCGGTCGTACCGCTGCTCGTCGCCGAGCCGACCACGGCGGGCGCGCAGGCGCTCGCCGCCGGCGATCCGGTCCTGCTGGTCTGGTGGGGCACCGAGGTGGAGTGCGCGTCGGCCATCGCGCGCCTCGAGCGCGACGGTGCGCTCGACGGGCCGTCCGCCACCGTGGCCTTCGACCGCCTCCGGCAGCTGGCCGCCGGCTGGCACGAGGTCGACCCCGGCGACGCCGTCCGGGAAGCCGCCGTCCGCTTCCTGCGCGTGCATCCGTTGCGCGCGGCCGACGCGCTGCAGCTCGCCGCGGCGTTCGTCGCGGCGGAAGGACGGCCCGCCTCGCTGGAGCTGGTCACCCTGGACGATCGACTGAGCGCCGCTGCCCGCAAGGAAGGGTTCGCGCTGGTCGATCTCCCGCCGCCGGCGTAGCCACCGGCGCCGAACCCCTCTACGCCCGCCGCCGCGCCTGGCCGGCGGGCTTCGCGCGCCGCGCCGCCTTCCTGGCGGCCGGGACCGCCTCGGGCTCGACCCAGTCGTCCGCGCACCTGGAAATCTCCGCGATCGTCGACGCGAGCGCGTGCCCCTTCCGGGTCAGCCCGTACTCCACCTTGACCGGCGTGTCCGGGATCACGGTGCGGCTGACGATGCCTGCCGCCTCGAGCTCCTGCAGCCGGTCGGAGAGCATGCGGTCCGTAATCTCCGGGATCGCGGCGCGCAGGGTCGCGAAGCGGCAGCGCGCCTTCAGCACGACGAAGATGATGGCCCCCGACCAGCGGCGCCCGATCAGCTCGCTCGCCCGGTGGAGGCGGGGACACAGCGTGGGGGTGTCGGCGGCGCGTCTCATGGCTGCTGGCCGCGGTCGCCCTCGGCATCATCGGGGCGTTCGCGAACCTCGTCCTGCGCCGGCCGGTCCACCAGTCCGCGACGGCCTGAGCGGCTGAGCCCCACATTGGTTAGAATCCCGGGCATGTCTCCGAGACGTGCCCGCTTCCCGACCTCGATCGCGCTCGTTCCGCTCGCCGCCGTGCTGCTCGCGATCTTCGCCGGTGCGGCGGCGGCCGGCACCGCCGGCCGCACCGTGCCGCAGGCGGCGCCGCAAGTCGTGCCCGCCGCGCCGCCGCAGGTGCCCGGCGTCCCCGTCCGGCCGCTGCGGACGGAAGTCGCGCCGACCCGGGCCGACATCCTGCGCGGCGCGTACGGCCGCTACCGCGCCAACAACGACCTGCTCTACTACCACCTCGACGTGCGGGTCGATCCCGGGCAGAAGACCATTACCGGCACGAACACGATCCGCTTCCGGATGCTGCAGGACGACACGCGCATCCAGCTCGATCTCGACCCGACGCTGCAGATCGACACCGTCGTCTTCGACCGGGTGCCGCTGACGTTCGAGCGGGACCTCAGGACCGTCTACGTCGATTTCCCCGCCACGCTCGAGCGCGGCGACGAGTACACGATCGAGGTCCGCTACTCGGGCCACCCGCGGCAGGACGGACGGCTCGGCGGCCTCGCGTTCCGCCAGGACCCGGCGGGCCGCCCCTGGATCAACACCGCGTGCGAGGACCAGGGCGCCAGCATCTGGTGGCCCAACAAGGACCAGTGGCGCGACGAGGTCGAGGACATGGACATCAGCGTGGCCGTGCCGAGCGACCTCGTCGACGTCTCGAACGGCCGCCTGGTGGGCACGACCGACCTCGGCGACGGCTACACGCGGTGGGACTGGCACGTGTCGTACCCGATCAACAACTACGACGTCTCGCTCAACATCGGGCACTACGTGCACTTCGCCGACACGCTCGGCGACCTGCCGCTCGACTTCTACGTCCTCCCCGAGGATCTCGACCGCGCGAAAACGCAGTTCGCGCAGGTCGGACCGATGATCGAGGCCTTCGAGCACTACTTCGGGGAGTACCCGTTCGCGAAGGACGGCTACAAGCTGGTCCAGGCGCCCTACTCCGGCATGGAGCACCAGAGCGCGGTGACCTACGGCAACCGCTTCGCCAATGGCTATCTCGAGCGGGACTGGACGGGCGTCGGCATCAGCACGCGGTTCGACTTCATCATCGTCCACGAGAGCGCGCATGAATGGTGGGGCAACGCCGTGTCGGCGGCCGACGTCTCCGACATGTGGATCCACGAGGGGTGGGGGACCTACATGGAGGCGCTGTACGTGGAGCGCTTCTTCGGCAAGGACGACGCCCTGAAGTACCTGAACGGCTACAAGTCGAAGGTGCGCAACCTCGAGCCGGTCATCACCCAGCGCGGCATCCACCGGACGCCGCCGCAGGACATGTACTTCAAAGGCGCGCTCTTCCTCAACACACTCCGCAGCGTCGTCGATGACGATGCGCGGTGGTGGCGGCTCGTGCACGACGCCTATCAGCGGTTCAAGTACAAGAACATCATGACCGAGGACCTGGTCGCGTTCTTCAACGAGCAACTCGGGCGCGACCTCACGCCGATCTTCGATCAGTACCTGCGCCGCACGGACATTCCCGTCCTGGAGCTGGCGTTCCACCCCGACGAGGGTACGCTGTCGTACCGCTGGAAGGCCGACGAGCGCGCCTTCGACATGCCCATCCGGATCGGCGCCGCCGGCGCGTGGCAGATCATCGAGCCGACGACCGACTGGAAGACGATGCCCACCGCCCTGACGAAGGACACGATCCAGGTGGCGACGGACCTGTACTACGTCGACGTGAAGATCTGGTAGGACCAGCGGGCAGGGGTCAGTGGGCAGGGGGCAGAAAAGCCGCCAGCCCCCAGTCCCCAGCCCCGAGTCTCTACTTCCCGGCCACCACCGGCAGCGCGACGAAGCTCGCGGCGCCCGCCGCGTGGTACACGCGCACGGTGGCCTTCACGTAATCCTGCGCCTTCGCGAAGAAGATGTTCGGCACGAAGGTCTGCGGGTTGCGGTCGTACAGCGGGAACCAGCTGGACTGCACCTGGACCATGATCCGGTGTCCGGGCTGGAACACGTGGTCGGCCGTCGGCAGGGTGAACCGGTAGGCGAGCGGCGCGTTCGGCTCGATCGCCTTCGGCGTCTCGAAGCTCTCGCGGTAGCGGCCGCGGAAGATGTCCATGCCGATCGGCAGCTGGTAGCCGCCCATCTCCGGCTGGTCCGGCATCTCGTCCGGGTAGACGTCGATGAGCTTCACCACCCAGTCGCCGTCGGTGCCGCTCGTGGACGCGACGAGATTGACGACGGGCGCGCCGCCGATGCGCACGGGCGCGGTGAGCGGCGGCGTGACGTAGCTGAGCACGTCGGGGCGGTCGGCCACGAAGCGCTGGTCCTCCAGAAGCCACCGCCGCCAGCGCTCGCCGTCCGCGAAGGTGACCGGCCTGGACAGGTACGGCACCGGCTTTGCCGGGTCGGACACGTATTCGTCGTGGGCCGCCATCGACGTCGCGTCGGGCCCCGAGGGCACCGTGAACGACAGGCCACCGCCGGCCGTGAAGTAGATCGGCGTCAACGACGCCGGACAACCCTGCTCGCACGCGAGAGGCCACGACGGCAGCCGGTCCCAGTGGTTCTCGCCCGTGTTGTAGATGAGCACGGGCGGCGTGTCGGCCTTCGGCGCCCCGTCCTTCAGGTACTGATCGAAGAACGGCTTGAGCACGTCGCGCCGGAACTGTAGCGCCGTGTCGCCTTCCCACCGGAGCGGCCCGAGCGAGTAGCCGTCGTAGTTCACGCCGCTGTGGCGCCACGGACCCATCACCAGGTAGTTGAGGTCGTTGCGCGTGTCCCTGGGCTCGCTCGCCAGGTAGCAGTGGATCGCGCCCCACATGTCCTCCTGGTCCCACAGGCCCTGGATCCACATCGTCGGCACGGTCAACGGCTGCGCGGCCATCACGCGGTCGAGCGCCTGGCCCTGCCAGAAAGCGTCGTAGGCGGGGTGCTCCACGATCTTGCGCCAGAACGGGAGCTGGTCGAGACCGTTGGCGCGCGCGAAATCACCGGCCGAGCCGGCGCGGCGGAAGTTCTCGTAGTCGTCGTAGCCCTCGCGCGGGACCGGGGCGCCGGCGCCGCGCGCGGTGGTCTGGTAGGCGTAGTAGTCGAAGTTGGTCTGGCGGAACGCGCCGAAGTGGAACCAGTCGTCGCCCATCCAGCCGTCCACCATCGGGCTCATCGGCGCGGCCACCTTCAGCGCCGGGTGCGGGTTGACGAGGGCCATCACGACCGTGAAGCCCTCATAGGAGCTGCCGAGCATGCCCACGCGGCCGTTCGATTCCGGTACGTTCTTCACGAGCCAGTCGATCGTGTCGTAGGTGTCGGTCGAATGGTCCACGTCGGTCGGGTTGAGCGGGCCCCTGAGCGGCCGGGTCATGACGTAGTCGCCCTCGGACCCGTATTTGCCGCGCACGTCCTGGTACACGCGGATGTAGCCGTCGGCCACGAACACCTCGTCGCCCTGCGACAGGGTGGCCAGCATGTGCGGCGACAGGTTCCGCTGGGTGCGCCCGGAGGCGTTGTAGGGCGTGCGCGTGAGGATCATCGGCGCGCGCGTCGCGCCCTTGGGCACGACGATGACGGTGTGGAGCCTGACGCCGTCGCGCATCGGGATCATCACCTCGCGCCGGACGTAGTCCCGGGACGCCGTAGGCGCCTGGAAGGTCGAGGGGATGTCGGGAGTGCCGGGCGGCGTCTGTGCAAGGGCACACGGCGCGCCGGCCAGCACGGCGGCGGCGATCAGCAGACGACGGACGAGCGATACGTGACGGGTCATCGGCCACCCCCAGGGCGCGGCGCGTCGGCCGGTGCCCGGTCGCGCGCCAGGCCGGGGGGCATTCTACTGCACCAGACCTCGCCGCCGCGTGCCCACCTGCTTCAGTACTCCGCGAACGCGTCGTCTGGATAGCAGTACAGCCAGCGCTCGCCGGGTTCCGCCGAGGCGATCACCGGGTGCCCGGTCGCGCGCGCATGCCCGGAGGCGTGAAGGCAAGGATGTCGGCTACCGCATGGTGCGCGTCGCCGAGTCGTCGCCGGACTTCGGCCAGACGATCGTGGCGTCGGGCCGCTACGTCTCGCACGGCATCCTCTTCGACACCGACAGCGATCGGCTCAAGCCCGAGTCGGCGCCGGTCATCAAGGCGATCGCGCGCGGCCTCGAGACCAATCCGGCCCTCAAGCTGCTCATCGAAGGGCACACCGACTCGACGGGCAACGCCGACCACAACCTCGATCTGTCGAAGCGGCGCGCCGAGGCGGTGAAGGCCGTGCTCGTATCGCAGTTCAACGTGGATGCCGCCCGCCTGACGACGGCGGGGCTCGGGGCCACGAAGCCGATCGACACCAACGACACGGCGGCGGGCCGCGCCCAGAACCGGCGCGTCGAGTTCGTGAAGCAGTAGGGAGGGAGGACGGGAGCCTCTTTCCGGACTGCGAGGCTCCCGTCTCCTTTTTCGTCCGTGAGCCCTGAGCCGCGTGCCGTGCCCCGTTCAGGCCGGCCGCGGCGCCCACAGGCCAACGACCGACTCGATGCGGCCGTCCGGGCCGAACGTGAAGACATGCGTGCCGTGCGCGAGCGGGGAGCCGTCGGCGCCCGTCGCCGTCCAGTCGGCGAGCGCGGTGCCCTGGCACTGCCGCACGTCGCCGTGTCGGGCGGGCGCGACGCCGGGCATGAAGCGCTGAGTCGCCTCGATGTGGGGCAGCAGGTCCTCCAGGCCGTCGACCGCGCTGTAGCGATCGCGGAACCGGACGCCCGGCACGGCCACCTCCGCGAGCTGCCGCGCGCGCGCCGAGGCGTCGGTCTCGCGCCAGACCGCGAACCACGCGTCCACCCGCGCCGTCGCGCCCGCGTGCACCTCGTCGGCCACCGCGTTCGCGAAGACCGACAGCTGGTAACGCCACCCCTGCACGTGGTGATCGCGCGCCGTTTCGTCCTCGAACTCGTGCGACAGGTGCAGCACGGTCTCTCCGGCGGACGCCTCGAGACGGATCGTCACGCGCGACGCGCCGGACGGAATCGGCTGGCCGCTGGCGTACCCGTAGGTGAAGACCAGGCGCTCGGGTGCGTCGACGGACACGATTTCGCCGGAGGCCTCGACGCCGTTCGGGTGGCGGATCAGCATACGGCCGCCCGGCCGTGCGTCGATCGTCGAGCCGGGGCCCCACCACGAGGCCCAGCGGCGATCGTCGGTGAAGAAACGGAAGACCGCGTCCCGGTCCGCGCGGATGCGGACCGTGCGGTCGAGACGGTATGGCAGCGTGCGGTCGGTCATGGGCGTCGTCTCCGGGTTGGCCGTTGCCCGGCGCGCGGGCCCCGGCGGGTCTGTTCCAGCTCAGCGGCGAGCGTCAGCCGCCACAACGCGTCGTCCCACATCCGTTCGAGCATGCCGGCGACCGGGCCGAGAGCCTTGCGCCGGGCGAGGTAGTAGCGCCGGCGCCCCTCGGGCCGGACCGTGACGAGCCCCGCCTCGCCGAGCGCGCGCAGCTGCGACGACACCGCGCCGAAGGTCACGTCGGGCATGGCGCGGTGGATGTCGCCCGCGGACCGCTCCCCGCGCCACACGAGGCGCAGGATCTCGCGCCGCCGGGGCGACGCGAGGGTGGAGAGCAGCTGCGAGGACGTCGTCATTGTCCTGGGCTCGGTGGGCCGGCGCCGAAGCGTCCGGCCGCCCATGGGTTCGTGGTTTTATTAAGAATAAACTAAAATATTATTCCTGTCCAGCGAATTCGGAGAAGGCGGCGTCTGGACCGAGCTCCGAGTCCTGCCAGTCTCCGGCACGACGTGCAGTCCGTGACCATCTACCGCTCGCGCCGCCGACTCGTTCGCCGGTGCTTAGCCGTCGAGCAGCCGCGCGCGCAGGGCGTCGAGCGTGGCCGGCAGATCCTCCTCCTGCCGCGGCCGGCCAAGGAGGCGCTCGAGCGCCGGCAGGACGGGGACGTCGCGGCCGATCAGGGGCTCGACGATCTCGTTGAACTTGGCCGGGTGCGCCGTGGCGACGAGCACCCAGTGTTCGCGCGTGCGCTCGCGGGGCAGCTGGTGATAGACGTGCGCCGCCGTGGCGGTGTGCGGGCACCAGACGTGGCCGAGCGCCGTCGCGTCCGTCCGGATCGCCGCCCTGATCTCATCGTTCGACACCGACCGCGCCGACACGCGGCGGCCGAGCGTCTCGACGTCCGGGAACAGCCAGCGCAGCCGCTCCATGTTCGACGGGTCGCCCACGTCCATCGCCGAGGCGAGCGTCGCGACGCTCGGGCGCGGCCGCCACGCGCCGCTCTCCAGGTAGTCGGGGATCGTGCGGTTCTCGTTCGTGGCGAGCACGATGTCGCCCACCGGCACGCCGATCTCGCGCGCCCACACGCATGCCGACGCGTTGCCCAGGTTGCCCGTGGGAATGATGAAGTTCGGCTTGCGCCCTTCGGCGCGCCAGATCTGCAGGCTGGCGGACGCGTAGTAGACCATCTGCGGGAGCAGCCGCCCGAGATTGATGCTGTTGGCCGACGACAGGCGGAGCCGGCCCGCCAGCGCCGGGTCCCCGAACGCCGCCTTGACCATCCGCTGGCAGTCGTCGAAGGTGCCGGCGACGGCGAACGTCCGCACGTTGCCGCCCCAGCACGCGAGCTGATGCGCTTGCCGCGGCGACACGAGCCCTTTCGGGTACAGCAGGACGACATCCACCCACGGCCGCCCGTGGAACGCGGCCGCCACGGCGCTGCCCGTGTCACCCGACGTGGCGACGAGAATCGTCAGCCGCTCGCCGTCGCGGCGGATGCGCTCGAGGCTGGCCGCCAGGAACCGCGCGCCGAAGTCCTTGAACGCGCACGTCGGCCCGTGGAACAGCTCGAGGACGCTCGCGGGCCCCGGCGTGCCGGCCAGCCGCACGAGGGGCGCCGGAAACACGAACGCGTCTCGGCAGATCGCGTCGAGATCCGCCTCCAGCGGATCGCCGCTCGCAAAGGGTTTCAGCAGGGGAGGCGCCAGGGCGTCCAGCGCGAGACGGTCGGGCAACGCGTCGGGTGACAGCGCCGCGACGCGCTCGGGCACGTACAGGCCGCCCCCGGTGGCGAGCCCCTCGACGATCGCCTGGCTGAGGCCGGCCCTGACGTCGGACGCGCGCGTGCTGACGAACGTCATGATCGCTCGACCACCCGTGCGCCGGCCGTGTCGATCGGCGCGATCCACACGTCGGTCCCGATGCCGTCCGCCTCGAAGGCGCCGGCCATGCCGCGGCTCACCGCGTCCGCGTCCGGCGCCTCGCACCAGGCGAACACGGTCGGCCCGGCGCCGGAGATGGAGCACCCGATCGCGTTCGCGGCCATCGCGGCCCGCTTGACGCGCTCGAAGCCCGGGATGAGCCGCTTGCGCTGCGGCTCGATCACCACGTCCTCGAGCGAGGCGCGGATGAGCCGCAGGTCGGACGTGAAGCAGCCGGCCACGAAGCCGGCGAGGTTCGCCTCCTGCCAGACGACGTCGGACAGGCTGATGGCGCGGGCCAGGATCTCCCGCGCGGCGTGCGTCGTCAGCTGGACGTGCGGGTGGACGAGCACGCAGCGAATCACGTCGGGCACCGGAATCCGCGTGACCACGGGGTCGTCGATGCCGACCGTCAGCACGAGCCCGCCGTAGAGCGAGGCCGCGATGTTGTCCACGTGCGTCGCGCCGCTCGCCACCGCCTCGCCCGCCATCGCGAACTTCAGCAGCTGCAGCGCGTCGACCGGCTCGTCGAGGAGCGCGTTGGCGGCGACGACGGCCGCCACCGCCGAGGCGGCCGAGCCGCCGAGTCCCGAGGCGAGCGGAATGCCCTTGTCGATCGTCAGCTCGAACCCGTGGCCGGGCGCGAGGGCGCCGGCCAGCGCCGACACGGCCACGCCAGCCGTGTTGCGCGCCGGATCGAGCGGCAGGTCCGTCACGACGCCTGTGACGCCGCGGATGCGCACGCCGCGATCGGGCGTCCGCACGGCGCGCACCCGATCGCCGAGGACCGGCACGCTGTGCCCGAGCACGTCGAAGCCGACGGCCACGTTGCCGACGCTGGCCGGCGCGAACGCGAGCGCCGAGGACGGCCGCGTCACCGCCCGGCCCCCGTGTCCCCGCGCCGGAAGTCACCGGATTCCGCCCTGAGGTGGTCCACGGCAGGGGAGTTTACACGGAATTGATGCACTGTTGACGTGGGCGCAAGCCGTTCGAGCCTAGACTCAACCGATGTTCACCAACAAGCACCTTCTTGCGACCCTCCCGGTCGTGTTGCTCCTGGCTGGCTGCGGAGGGTCGTCGCCCGCAACGAGCTCCTCCGGATCCGCCGCAACGTCCGAGCAGATGATCCGCCTCCAGGGGGCGGGGTCCACGTTCGACACGCCCCTGTTCAGCAAGGTCTTCGACGCGTTCCAGAAGCAATCCGGCGTCCAGATCAACTACCAGTCGATCGGCAGCGGCGGCGGCGTGCGCCAGCTGACGGCCGGCACGGTGGACTTCGGTGCCAGCGACTACCCGCTCAACGACGAGCAGGAGCAGGCCGCCGCGGCCGCCGGCGGGCCGGTCGTGCACGTCCCGGTCACCATGGGCGCCGTGTCGGTGGGCTACAACCTGCCGATCGACGGCCTGAAGCTCGACGGCCCCACGCTCGCCGGCATCTATCTCGGCCAGATCACGCAGTGGAACGACCCCCGGATCGCGACGCTCAACCCGGGTGTCACCCTGCCCCACACGGCCATCGCCGTGGTGCACCGCTCGGACGGCAGCGGCACGACGTTCATCTTCACCTCGTACCTGTCGGCGGTGAGCCCCGAGTGGAAAGCCAAGGTCGGGGCGTCGGGCGCGGTCAGGTGGCCGGCCGGCATCGGCGCGAAGGGCAGCGAAGGCGTGTCGGGCCAGGTGATCAACACGCCCGGCGGCATCGGCTACTTCGAGATGTCCTACGCCAAGGAGAACAACATCAAGGCGGCCCTCGTCCAGAACGCCGCCGGCAAGTTCGTCGAGCCGAGCGTCGAGGGCACGGCCGACGCCGGCGCCGGCGCGGCCGCGAACATGCCCGCCGACCTCAAGGCCGTGTTCGTCAACCCGCCGGGCGACGCCAGCTACCCGATCGCCGGCTTCAGCTGGATCGTCGTGTTCAAGAACCAGCCCGACGCGGCGAAGGGCCGGGAGATCGTGGACCTGCTCACCTACACGGTCACCAAGGGCCAGCAGTTCGCCAAGGCGCTCTCCTACGCGCCGCTGCCCGAGTCGGTCCAGCAGCTCGACCTTCAGGCCATCAAGTCCATCACCATCGCCGGCCAGCCGCAGTAGTCCCGCGCGCCCGGCATCCGTCCCCGCGGCCCGCCGGAGAGACCGCCCAACGGCCTCTCCGGCCGGCCCGTCGGTTCCTCTTGATTACCCAAAGGAACGGCGGTAACATTCCTCTTGGCAACCCAGAGGAGACCCTCCCCATGCCCGAAGAGCCCGCCGCCCTCGTCCTCGTGCAGGGCACCCTCGACATGCTGATCCTCAAGACGCTCGCGCTCGAGCCGCTGCACGGCTTCGGCATCACCCTCCGGATCGAGCAGATGAGCGGCGGCGTCTTCCGCGTCAACCCCGGCACGCTGTTCCCCGCGCTGAAGCGCCTGGAGCGCGACGGCCTGATTGCCGGCGACTGGCGCACCACCGAGAACAACCGGCGCGCGAAGTACTACACCCTCGCCGCAAGGGGCCGCCGGCAGCTCAGAGACGAGCGGGCCGCGTGGGGCCGGCAGGTCGCGGCCATCGCCCGCATTCTCGAAGCGTAGCCCGTCATGCGGCTTGAAACGAGAACTCCGTACCCGATTGTGCCGCATGACGGACCGGCCGCGCACGGCGCGGCCCGTGTCCCTCGACCAGGCTCGGGACGCCCTGAGCCACAGTCGAAGGGCGAGGAAGCGGTGCGGGGCGACGGGGCTCCCCGCGAGCGAGGGAGTGGAGTGGGCGTTGGGGCCCCACGTAACGACCGAGCCAGGCGGGGTGCAGGGGGCCCCGCCGATCCAAGAGAAGACCGAGCCGGGGTCCGGGGCAGAGCCCCGGTCTCGTGAGGAGGGCGCCATGCCCTTGTGGCGACATCTCGCTGCCGGACTCCGCGGCCTCTTCCGCCGGGACCGCGTCGAGGCGGACCTCGACGCCGAGCTCCGGTCCTACCTCGACGAGTCCGTCGGCCAGAAGCTGCGCGACGGGCTGCCGCGCGACCGGGCGCTGCGCGCCGCCCGCGTCGAGATGGGCAGCCTCGAGGCGGTGAAGGACGAGGTACGCGACGCGGGCTGGGAGCGTCACCTCGAGACGCTCTGGCAGGACCTGCGCTACGCCGCGCGCGGCCAGGGCCGCGCGCCTGGCTTCACCGCCGTCGCCGTGCTGACGCTGGCCCTCGGCGTGGGCGCCAACAGCACCATCTTCACCGTCGTCAACGGGACGCTGCTGCGGCCGCTGTCGTTCCCGAGCCCGGACCGGCTGGTCCTGGTCTGGAAGACGCACGCCTCGGAGCCCGGCGACTTCAGCATCGTGTCGGCGCCGGAGTTCTGGGACTGGCAGCGGCAGAACCACGTGTTCGACAGCCTCGCCATCTTCGACTCGGCCGGCAAGGGCTACAACCTGGCCGCCGACGCGATCGGGCGCGACGCCGAGCAGGTGTCCGGCGTGCGGGTCACCGCGCAGTTCTTCCGCGTGCTGGGCGTCGAGCCGTTCCTCGGCCGCGGGTTCCGCCCGGAGGAGGAGACGCTCGGCAAGGACCACGAGGTGGTGCTCGCCTACGGGCTGTGGGCGGCGCGCTACGGCGCCGACGCCTCGCTGGTCGGCCGGACGATCAGGATGGACGGCGAGGCGTACACCGTCGTCGGCGTCATGCCGCCCGATTTCCAGTTCCAGTTCTGGAGCGGCCCGCGGCAGGTCTGGGTGCCGGCCGGGTTCACCGCCGGCGACCAGCGCCGCAACTCCAACAGCTTCGTCGCCATCGCGCGGCTCGCGCCCGGCGTCACCCTGGCGCAGGCGCAAGCGGAGATGGCGACGATTCAGGGCCGGCTCGCCGCGCAGTATCCCGACGACGACGCCGACACGAGCGCCGCGGTCGTGCCCATGGGCGACTTCGGCCTGACCGAGGTCCGCCGCCTGATGCTGGCCCTGCTGGCCGCGGTCGGGTTCGTGCTGCTCATCGCGTGCGTCAACGTGGCCAACCTGCTGCTGGCCCGGGGCGCGGGGCGGAAGCGGGAGCTGGCGATCCGCCGCGCGCTCGGCGCGTCGCCCGCGCGCATCGCGCGGCAGCTGCTCGTCGAGAGCCTGTCTCTGGCGGTGCTGGGCGGCGCGGCGGGCCTGGCGGCCGCGGTCTGGGGCTCGCCGCTCCTGGTCCGCATCCTGCCCGGCTACCTGTCGTCCATCGCGTTTCGGCCGCTGAGCGGGATCCACGTCGACGGTCAGGTGCTCGCGTTCACGCTTCTGGTGACCGGTCTGGCGGGCATCCTGTTCGGCGTGTTCCCGGCGTCCGGGTCGTTCCGCCGCCGGGCCGGGAACCCGTTGAACGAGCGCGGGGACGACCAGGGCGGCGGCCGGGGGAACCGCCTGCGCCACGCGCTCGTCGCGTGCGAGGTGGCGCTGACGCTGGTGGTCCTGTGCGGCGCGGGGCTGATGATCGCGAGCATGGTGCGTCTGCTGGGCGTCGATCCCGGGTTCGATCCCGCGAGGGTCCTGACGATGCGCGTCTCGCTGCCGCAGATCAACACCTACTACGGCCCGCCGGTGCACGCGCGCTTCTGCCAGGATCTGGGGGAGAGCGTCGGCGCGGTCACGGGCGTGGTGTCGACCGGAGCGGTGGCGCACCTTCCGCTCCGGGGCAACGCCGGCCGGGGGTTCTTCCTGGAGGGCAAGCCCGTGCCCGAGCGGAGCGAGACGCCGGGCGCGTCCTACAGCGTTGCCTGCCCGGGGTACTTCCGCACGATGGGCATCCCGATCCTCGAAGGGCGCGAGTTCACCGCGCGCGACACGCTCGCGTCGGAGCCGGTCATCGTCATCAATCAGGCGATGGCGCGCAGGTACTGGCCGGACGAGGACGCGATCGGCAGGCGCATCCGCATGGGCATCGCAGGCGAGCCGTGGATGACCGTCGTCGGCGTGGTCGGGGACGTCAGGCATTGGGGGCTGGACAGCGCGACGCGGCCCCAGTTCTTCCGGCCGTACACGCAAGCGGCCTGGCCGTCGATGACCATCGTGGTGCGGACCACGGCCGCGCCGATGTCCTTCGCCAGGCCGATCGCGCTCGCGCTGGCGCGCGTCGAGCCGGATCGGCCGGTCTCGAACATCGGGCCCATGATCGACATCGTCGGCGCGTCGGTGGGGTCGCGGCGGTTCGCCATGCTGCTGCTCTCGTCCTTCGCGCTGCTGGCGCTGGCGCTCGCGGGCGTGGGCATCGTGGGCGTGGTGAGCTACTCGGTGGCGCAGCGCACGCGCGAGATCGGGATTCGCGTCGCCCTCGGCGCGCGGCCCGGGGACATGGTGGCGCTGTTCGTGGGCCGCACCATGGTCTGGGTGGCGGCGGGGCTCGCCACGGGCCTCGCGGGCTCGCTCGCCTTCATGCGCCTGCTGGGGACACTGCTGTTCGACGTCCGGCCGGCGGACCCGATGGTGCTCGGCGCCGTGTCGGCCGTGCTGGCCGCCATCGCGCTCGCCGCGAGCTACCTGCCGGCGCGCCGGGCGGCCTCGGTGGACCCCCTGGTGGCCCTGCGCTCGGAGTAGGAGGAGGGGCGCCGGCGCCGCGCTACTCGCCGCGCAGCGCGGCACTCGGATCGACGGCCGTCGCGCGCCGCAGCGGCGCGAGGTGCGCCGCGAGCGCCGCCAGCAGCAGCAGGGCGACGGCTGTGCCCAGCGCCAACGGGTCGGCCGGTGGCGTGTCGTACAGCAGGCCGTGGATCGCCTGGCCCAGCGCCGCCGCAGCCGCGGCGCCGATGACCACCCCTGCCAGCACCAGCCTGAAGCCGCGCCCGAGCACCAGGAGGATGATGTCGCCCGGGCGGGCACCGAGCGCGAGCCGGATCCCGAACTCCTGCTGCCGGGCTGCGACGCTCTGCGAGACGACGCCGTAGAGCCCGATGGCCGCCATCAGCAGCGTGGCCAGCGCGAAGAGCCCGAGCAGCGTCATCACGAACCGCCGCGGCGCGACGGACGCCTCCACGAGCGCGTCGAGCGTCGACACGTCGTAGACCGGGACGTCGCCGGCGATCGCCCGGACCTGGCGCCGGACGGCCGCCGCGAGCGCCGCCGGATCCGTCGCCGTGCGCACGACCAGCACCAGGTAGGAATCGGCCAGCTGCTTCTGCGGGGCGTAGAACTGCGGCGTGGGTGGACGGTCGAGCGCGTAGTGCCGCACGTCGCCGACGATGCCGACGACCGTGCGCCAGGGGCTGTCGCTTCCGCCGATCTTCACCCGGCGTCCGATCGGATCCGACCCGCCGAAGAGCGTCCGGGCGGCCGTCTCGTTGACCAGCACGACGGGTGTGGCGCCGGTCGCGTCGCGATCGTCGAAGGGCCGGCCCCGCCTGAGCGGGATGCGCATCGTCGCGAAGTAGTCCGGCGTGACCGAGTACCGCTCGGCGTAGGGAACGTCCGCGTCGCTCGGGAACGTCCGGCCCTCGACGCGAAACGCCTGGCGGTCGTAGTTGTCGCCGAGCGGGACCTGGCCGGTCAGGGCGGCATGCTCGACACCCGGCAGGGCGACGACGCGGCGCAGCAGCTCGTCCTGGAAGACCCGGACGGCGGCATCCTCGGCCCAGCGCGGGCCGACGAGGGACAGCCCGGCCACGATGACGCCGTGTGAGTCGAAGCCCGGGTCCACGCGCAGGAGACGATCGACCGTCTGGCGCATGAGGCCGGCCGTGGCCACGAGCAGCAGCGCCACGGCGACCTCGGCCACCATCAGCGCCTCGCGCGCCCGCACCGCGCGGCGCGCGGCCGATTGGCGGCTCTGGCGCAGGACGAGCTGCAGGTCGCCCCGGGCCGCGGTCCAGGCCGGCAGAAGGCCGAAGGTCGCGAGCGCGGCGGCCGCGACGCCGATGCCGATGAGCAGGGTGACCGGATCGGCGGCGGCCGCGTCGAGCCGGGGAACCCAGACCGGCGCGTAGGCCGCGAGCAGCGCCAGTCCCCAGCGGGCGACGCCGATCCCGACGAGCGCGGCGGCCGCGGCGAGGACCAGCGACTCGGTCAGCAGCTGGCGCGCCAGGCGCCCGCGACCGGCGCCGAGCGCGGCGCGCAGTGCCAGCTCCATCTCGCGGTCGGTCGCGCGCGCGACGAGCAGGCCCGCGACGTTGGCGCACGCGACGAGGAGCACGAACGCGACCGCCACCATCAGCAGCTCGAGCGGCCGGCGGAGCGGGCCGCCGATCTCGTCGCGGAGCGCGTTCAGGCCTGGGGGGACCGCCGTGTAGTCCGACGGGTGCTCCCGCCGGAGCACGGCGTGCGCCGCGGCCAGCTCCGCCCGCGCCTGGAACACCGAGGCGCCCGGCGCGAGACGCCCCACCGCCTTCAAGTGCCGGCACGACCGGCAGGAGGAGTCGCCGCCCAGCTCGTAGCCCAGCGGCGCCCAGATGTCGGCGCGCGAATAGAAGTGTTCCGACACCAGCGGTTCGAACGACGGCGGGAGGATGCCGACGATCCGATACTGGAGGCCGTTCAGGTCCACGAGCGACCCGACCGCCTCGGGCCGCGCGCCGAAGCGCGCCCGCCAGAGCGCGTCGGACACGAGCACGACGCGCCAAGTCGCCGCGTGATCCTCGGCCGCCGTGAAATTCCGGCCGAGCGCCGGCGCGACGCCGAGCATCCGGAAGTAGTTCCAGCTCACCCGCATGCCCGACAGCCGCTGCGCACCCTCCAGGCCGACGAGCGTCGGTGTCCACCCGCGGGTGACGGCGAGCTCGTCGAGCGTCTTCAGCCGGTCGCGCCAGTCCACGAACGTCGCAAAGCCGACGTTGCCGATCGTGCCGTCGTCGTTCGGGTCGCCCAGGTAGACGAGGCGGTCGCCGGACGGGTACGGCAGGGGGCGGAGGAGCGCGCGGTCGACGGTGGTGGCGATGGTCGTCGCGGCGCCGATGCCGATCGCCAGGGTCAGGACGGCCGCCACGGCGAAGACCGGTGAGGCCGTGATCAGGCGCCGCGTGAACCGGAAGTCCTGGCGGAAAGCGTCCAGGAGGCGGGCCGGCGTCCGGCGCTCGAGCGTTGTGCCGGTGCGCACGGTGTCGTGCAATCGCGCCCGCCCGCGCGCGGCCAGCGAGGCCAGGGTCTGGCGCCAGAACCAGCGGCGCGCCGCGCGGATCCCGTCGCGCGCGGCGCGCCGGTGGAGTTCCTCCGAGAGGTCGCCGATGACCGCCTCGCGAACCGGATCGCGCAGGAGGCGATCGAGCAGCGCCAGCGCGAGGCGCGGCGGGCTCATGGCCGCTCCAGCTTCGGCGCGGCGCCGCGCGCCAGCGCCCGCATGGCCTGCCAGCTCCGCGAGAGGGCCTCGCGGCCGGCGGGCCGGATCGTGTAGTAGCGCTTGCGCTTGCCGCCGCGCTCGGGCGTGGGCTCGCCCCAGGTGGAGCCGACGAGGCCCCGGCGCTCGAGCCGCTCCAGCGTGGTGTAGAGGGCGCCCGACGAGACCGACCGTCCGGTGCGTTCCTCGATGAGCGCCCCGATGGGCGCGCCGTAGGCCGCCGGCTCGAGCTGCACGACGGCGAAGAGGACCAGCTGCTCGAACTCTCCAAGCCAGGTGGGCATGGCGGTGATATTACCACAATGTAGGTATAATTGAGGCGCCGCGCCGGGTTGACGCCCCCAACCCGGCGACAGGACCCGCCGAGGCCCGCTTGATCCCCGACTGGAGTGAGCTTCGGCCTCAGGGACCCTTGGTGGACGACGGCCCGGGGTTATGATCGCGGTGTTCCCTTTCGACGGACACCCGATGACCGATCAGGGCGGCAGAACGGCGGCGGGGCTCTTCCAGGCGCTCGCGCTCCTAGGCGCGCTGTTCGTGGCCGCGTGCGGCGGGACGGGGGCGCCCGCGCCCGATACCTCCGCGCGCCCTGCGGCCCGCCCGTCGATCCTGCTCGTCACGCTCGACACGACGCGCGCCGACTCGATCGGCCCCGAGGCGAAGGGCGTCGAGACGCCGGCCTTCGACGCCCTCGCGGCCCGCGGCCTCCGCTTCCGCCAGGCCTATGCGACCGTGCCTGAAACGCTGCCTGCGCACGCCTCGATCATGACGGGGCTGTACCCGGCGGGCCACGGCGTGCACGAGAACGCCCGGTTCCTGGCCGCGGACCACCCGGTGCTGGCCGAGCGGCTCCATCAGGCCGGCTACCGCACGGCCGCCTTCGTGTCGGCGTTCGTCCTCGCGCGGCGCTTCGGTCTGGCGCGCGGCTTCGATCTCTACGACGACGAGCTGCCGGTGGGGCGCGCCGAGCGCACGTCGCGCGAGACGACCGACGCGGCGCTCGCCGCGCTGGGCACCGAGCCCGACCAGCCGCTCTTCTTCTGGGTCCACTACTACGACCCGCACGCGCCCTACGACCCGCCCGAGCCGTTTCGCACGCAGTACGCCGCGCATCCGTACCTCGGCGAGATCGCGGCGATGGACCGGCAGCTCGGCCGGCTCGTCCAGGCGTTCGACGCGCGGGCGGCGCAGCAGGGGAGGGCCGTCGCCATTGTGGTCGTCGGCGACCACGGCGAGGGGCTCGGCGACCACGGCGAGTCGCAGCACGGCAACCTGCTGTACCAGTCCACCATGCACGTGCCGCTCGTGATCGCCGGACCCGGTGTCGCGCCGGGCGTGCGCGACGCGCCGGTCAGCGCGCGGCACATCTTCAATACCGTCCTGGACTGGGCGGGCGTGGACGCCGCCGGCAGCCTGCGCGGCCCGGACACGAAGCCCGAAGTGGTGCTCGGCGAGGCGATGAGACCGTTTCTCGAGTACGGCTGGCTGCCGCAGACGATGGCGGTGGACGGCCGGCACAAGGCGATCCTGGCGGGCGGGCGCGAGGAGGTCTACGACGTCGTGGCCGACCCCGGCGAGACGCGCGATCTGAAGGGGTCGGTCAGCCTGCCGGCGCCGGCGGAGACGGCGCTCCTCGACTATCCCATCCCGTCGCCGGAGGCGGCGCGGCCGCCGGATACGCTGAGCGAGGACGCGCGCCGCCAGCTCGCGACGCTCGGCTACGTGAGCGCGGGCGCGGCGCCGCCGGTGCGGAAGGACGCGCCGCGGCCCGCGGACATGGTGCGCGTCTTCGACGACCTGGAGCAGGCGTCGGCGCTCTTCGTCGAGGAGCGGTACGCGCAGGTGATCCCGCTGCTCCGGAAGATCCTGGCCGAGGATCCCCACAATCTCGACGCGACCCTGCGCCTGGCAGCCGCGTACTCGAACCTGGGCCGCGACCGGCAGGCGCTCGCGGCGTTCGCGCGGGCCGGCGAGCTCGCGCCCGACTCGCCGGACGTGCGCACCTACCTCGCGCTCCACTATGCGCGCGGCAAGGACTGGGCGCGCGCCGTGCCGCTGCTCGAACGCGTCCTGGCCGAGACGCCCGAGCGGCTGCCGGCGCTCGAGGCGCTCGCGGTGATCCGGGAGCGGCAGGGGCGGATCGCCGACGCCGTCGGGCTGCGCCAGCGGATCTACGCCCTGCGCGCGCCGACGCCCGACGAGCTCGTCCGGCTGGGCGAGGAGGCCATGAGCGTCGAGCAGACGCCGGTCGCCATCGAGGCGTTCGAGCGGGCGAGGAGCCTCCAGGGCGAGGCGTTCGCGCACGACCTCGAGCTGGGCGTGCTCTATCTGGCCGCCCGGCGGCTGCCGGAGGCGGCGGCGGCGCTCGACCGGGTCCGGCCGTCGGACCCCGGGTATCCCATGGCGCTCTTCAAGCGCGCGCAGGTCAGCGTGCTCCTCGGCGAGCCCGACCGCGCGGCGCGGATCGCGCTCGCCCGCGAGCACGCCGACCAGACGACGCGCCCGCTCATCGCGCAGGAGCGGCTGTTCCAGAAATAGACCGGGGCTTCGCCCCGGACCCCCGCCTTCGCTGAAGCTCCGGCGGGCCGCCGTAGCCTTGGCGGAGGCAGGCCGGCTCGGTCGCTGGCGGGGCCCCGTCGCCCCGCGCCGCTCCATCCCACCCCAACGCGCACAGTCCGCGCGTTGGGGACCCCGGCTCGCGGGCCGCGCCGTGCGCGGCCTGGCTGAAGAAGGAGACGGGAGGCCTCACGTCCCCTTCTTCAGCGAACGCTCAGAACTGCACGCGCAACATCAGCTGAAACCGTCTCGGGTCGTAGTACGAGCGTGGCTGGCCGAACGTCGAGCTGTGCACGGCCGGGTTGTAGTTGTAGCCCGTCTGGCTGTTGAAGACGTTGAAGAGGTCCCCCACGATCTGCACGCCGAGGCGGCTCGCCGTGCGGATGTTCTGGGTGTAGTTGAGGTCCAGCTGCGCGTGCGCGGGACTTCGTCTGGAGCCGGCCGGCTCGGCGTAGCGCGACGTGTCGCTCGTGGATGTCGTGAAGGCCCGGTACGGCTCGTAGCTCCACATCTCCCACGGCTGCCCGGACTGCGCGACGAAGTAGGCGCCCGCGGTGGCATTCCAGTCGAGCGCGTAGTAGCCGTAGATCTTCAGCAGGTTCGGCCGGTCGCCGCGCAGGTCGCCGTAGCGGTTGTTCCAGATCTGGCGCCCGCCGTCGTCGGCGATGAACGACGAGCCGATGAAGATGTTCGCGTCGTTGCCCGTTGTCGAGTTGTCCTGGTCGAAGTTGCCGTAGTAGTGGCTCCAGGTGTAGCCGGCGTTCAGGTAGACCTTGTTCGTCCGGTACTCGGTCTCCAGGCTCACCTCGTAGTATTTCGTGAACGCGCCGTCGAGCTCGGTGATGACGTAGCTGGACCCGCTGCCGATCTGCGCCCGCTGGGCGTCGAGGTTCGGGATGTACAGCGTCTGCGGGATGCCCGGCGGCGGGTCGTACACGACCCGCGCGTTGTTGTTGGTGTCCTCCCAGAAGTGGCTGCCCTTCCGGTAGCGGCCGTAGAGCCGGGCGGTCCAGTGCTCGTTCAGCTGGCGGGCCGTGCCAATGAGGTACTCCCGCACCGTGCGCGGCGTCATGTTCAGCACGAACAGCTTGCCCGAGGACGACTTCACCGGATCGATGGCGAACAGCTTCCCGCTCGCGTCGAAGTAGGCGTTGATGGTCGTCGCGATGTTGCGGTCCCACGACGCGGCGCGCGGCAGCGAGCTCGCGGCCGGATTGTAGGTCGCGTAGCTCCCGTACACCGTGTCGTGCCCGTTGTACGCCCAGGTCGCGCTGATGCGCGGCTGGAGCATCTTCTTGAACGGGACGTCGTACATCGTGTACTTCGTCCCGGGCGACAGCACGTAGCCGGAGAGCGTGGCCGAATCCACCTTCAGGCCCTGGCCGTACAGCGTGTCGTTGCTCGCAAGCAGGCCGACGTTGAACGTCCAGTTGTTCCAGGTGATGGCGTCGTTCACTTCGATGCTCTGCGAGTGGTACTCCGAGTGGATCGTCGGCACCGCGCCGGTGGTCTGCTGCTGGAAGGTCGCCTCGTAGTAGATCGGCGTGCCGTTGAAGTTGAGGCGGCCGCCGGGCACCGTGATGAGGCCCCAGCCGTTCGAGCTGCGCGTCAGGTCCTCCGAGTCCACGTAGCGCTGGTAGCCGACGTGCAGGTCGTGCCGCACGACGCTGCCGAGCGTGATGTTGTAGGCGACCTGGCCGGAATCCCGGAAGAAGTCGTCCTTGTCGAACGTCGTGCCGTAGCCGACCGTGCCGCCGCCGACCTTCGCGCCGTTCTGCGTGTAGCCGTACTGATTGATGAGCGGCTGGATGAACGCGTTGTAGGCGTTCGCACCGGAGATCGGCGCCGGCACCGACACCAGGCCCAGCGTGTCGAGGCTGCTGAGGGGCAGCTGCGTCCCGATCCCCGTCGAGATCGTGGCGTTCGACACGTTGTCGGGCCGGCCCTGCGTCGGGTTCGCGAAGTGCGTGTACTTGAAGCTCAGGAGGCTCCGCGCGCTGATGACCCAGGACGCCTCGCCGATGGCGATCTTCTGCCGCGCCTCGTTGCCCGTCCCCGTCGTCGACGAGGAATCGGACGCGAAGAGGTCGCTCTTGTCGAGGCGGTGCGACTGCCGGTAGCTGACGTTGACGAGCACCGAGCTCGTCGGCGTGTAGGTGACCTTGCCGAAGCCCTCGTTGCGCGTGCTCTCGTACTTCGGCAGATCGCCGTACAGGTTCGCCCGGTTGTCGCGCGAGTTGTGCGGGCGGTAGTACGAGCCGTAGAAGAACAGGCGGTCCTTGACGATCGGGCCGCCGAGGCTCGCCGTGGTCCAGCCGCGGTTGAGCGAGTACCGCGAGGGGCTGCCGTCGTTCAGCTTGGCCGCCATGCCGTTGCTCTGGAACTGGTAGCTGACCTGGCCGGCGTACCGGCTGGTGCCCGAGCGGCTGACCGAGTCGACCGAGAAGCCGCCGGAGCGGTCGAAGTCCACCGCGCGGGCGCCGCCCTTGACGACCGAGAAGTCGGCGATGTCGTACGAGGCGGGCTCGGCCGACAGCGTGCCGAAGAGCGGCAGCGTCACGTTGACGCCGTCGAACCGGTATACGTTGTCCTGCCCGCTCCCGCCGGCGCTCGGTCCGCGGGTCGTGTCCTGCGTGTACTGCACGCCCGGAATCAGCTTGATCAGGTCGCGGTACTCCTGCCCGACGGGCAGCGAGCTGATCTGCTTGTTGGTCAGGCCGTTCGTGATGGCCGCCGACTCGGGGTTGACGACCGACGCCTGGGCGGTGACCGTGACGGCTTCCGTCACGCCGCCCACGCCCAGCACCGCGTCGGCAATCGTGTCCTGCGCCAGCTGCACCTGCGCCTGCCGGGTCACCGTCTGCATGCCCGACAGCGCGAACGTGAGCGTGTAGGTGCCGGGCGGCAGCGCCGGCAGGCGGTACGCGCCCTCAGGGCCCGAGACGGTCTCCCGCGGTGCGGGCAAGATATCGGATTTCGCGACGACGCTCACGCCGGGCAGCAGCGCGCCGTCGGTGGCCGTGACCTTTCCGGAGATCGAACCGGTTTGCTGAGCGTAAACGGGAATCGCCGAGATGGCGAGGCTGACAACGACGACGCACAAGGCGCGCCGGACCGGCGCAGGATCCATACGGACACCTCCCCAAGGAAGGCGCAGATTATACTCCTCCTGACTGCGGGTGGAGACAGGAACTTGCGGCGGCGCGCGCGGTCCGCGCGCGGAGCGCACATGCCTTGGCGGGAGCCCGCCTGATAGACTAGAGGGAGCCCTCCCCCCATTTCTCGACGGAAGGAGACTCCCATGCGTCGGATCCGTGTGCGCGGTCCGCTCGTCGCGCTGGCCGTGTTCCTGTCGGGCGCGCCCCTGGCGTTCGCCCAGTCCGGGCCCATCACGCTGACTGTGGACGCTACGCAGGTGCCCCGGAAGATCGTTCGCACCAGGATGGTCATGCCGGTCAAGCCGGGGCCGCTGACCCTCTACTACCCGAAGTGGATTCCCGGCGAGCACGCGGCGAGCGGTCCGATCGCCAACGTCACGGGCCTGACGTTCACCGCCAACGGCCAGACCGTGCCCTGGACGCGCGACCTGCTCGACGCCTTCACCTTCCACCTGGACGTGCCGCCGGGCGTCGACCGCCTCGAGGCGTCGTTCGACTACCTCGAGCCGGGCGGCGGGGCGTTCACCGCCGGCGCCTCGGCCACCGACAAGCTGGTCGTCGTCAGCTGGAACCAGAACCTGCTGTATCCGGCCGGCACGCCCGCCCAGCAGCTCACCTACGCCGCGACCCTCATGCTGCCGCCGGGCTGGAAGTTCGGCACGCCGCTCGCCGTCCAGAGCCAGACCGGCGACCGCGTCACCTTCGAGCCGGAGGCGCTCAACCGGCTGGTGGACTCGCCGGTGGTCGCCGGTCAGTATTACCGCGCCGTCGACATCACGCCGCCCGGCGAGCCGATCCACCACGAGATCGACATCGTGGCCGACAGCGAGGAGGCGCTCGACATGAGCCCCGAGGTCAAACAGGACATGACCAACCTCGTGGCGGAGGCCGGCAGGCTGTTCGGCGTGCGCCACTACCGCGACTACCATTTCCTGCTCACGCTGAGCGACCACGTGGCGCACTTCGGCCTCGAACACCACGAGTCGAACGACAGCCGGCTGCCCGAGCGCACGCTGCTCGAGCCGAACGCGGCCATCGCGCTCGACGGGCTCCTGGCGCACGAGTACGCGCACTCGTGGAACGGCAAGTTCCGCCGGCCGGCGGACCTGAGCACGCCGTACTACGAGGAGGCCGAGAAGACCGACCTGCTGTGGGTCTACGAGGGGTTCACCGACTTCGCCGGGCCGCTGCTGGCGGCGCGCAGCGGGCTGTGGACGCCCGAGGAGTACCGCAACTACCTGGCGGGCATCGCGGCCGCGCTCGGCCCGGGCCGTCCCGGCCGCACCTGGCGCCCGCTGCTCGACACGGCCGTCGCCGAGCCGGAGGTCAGCGGACGCGGAGGCTGGCTCAACTGGCGTCGCGGCACCGACTACTACGACGAGGGCGACCTGCTCTGGCTCGAGGTGGCCACGATCATCCACGACCAGACGCACGGCCAGAAGGCCATCGACGACTTCTGCCACCTCTTCTACGGCGGCCCGAATGAGGGCCCGCAGCTGAAAACCTACACGTTCGACGACGTGGTGCAGGCGCTGAACCAAGTGGCGCCGTACGACTGGGCGAGCTTCTTCAATACCCGCCTGGCATCCACGTCGGCGAAGGCGCCGACCGGCGGCATCGAGAACGGCGGCTGGAAGGTCGTCTTCACGAGCCGACCGCAGAGCACCCGCGGCCGTCGGCCCATCCCGGCCGATGAGTACTCGATCGGCCTCCAGCTCTCGCGCGACGGCACGGTGACCGACTCGATCTACGACGGCCCGGCGTTCAAGGCGGGCCTCGTGCCCGGGATGAAGGTAGTGGGCGTGAACGGCCGCGTCTATACGCACGACCTCCTGGAGGACGCGATCGCCAACAGCCCCAAGACCGCGCGACCGATCGTGCTGCTCGCGGTGAACGACGCCTATTACGAGACGTGCACCATCGACTACCACGGCGGCCCGCGCTACCCGCACCTCGAGCGCGACAGCGCGAAGCCCGATTATCTGGACGAGCTGATCAAGCCGAAAACGTAGCACGCGGAGGGGGAGGGGCGACCCGGCGGGTCCCGGCGGGTCGCCCCTGCGCAGGGCACCGGACACGGAAGCGGGCCGGCTGAAGCCGGCCCCTACATCTTCTTGCCGAGCGGATAGAGGTCCGCGACCGGCGCGTTCTTGTACGGGATCGTGCTCAGGTCCGCCGGTCCGAGCCCCGGCGCGTCGATCACGACGACGGCCTTGGCGAGGCCGTTCTCGACGAAGCCGCGCCAGAAGTGCACGCGCGACTTGATCACGATCATGTCCACCTGCGCGCGGTCGATCTTCAGATCGTCCAGGATGCCCGGGTCCATCACCTGCTCGAGCACCGGCGTGAGGATGACCCGGTTGTTGTCGCCAAAGCGGATGACGGCCACCGTGGCGTGCTGCTGCCACTTGTCGAGGTACTCGAGCGTGCCGTCGATCTTCACCGGCTTGTTCGCGTATTCGTCGGCGTAGCCGCCCACGTCGACGCTGACCGCGTCGCCGACCTTCGCCTTGGCCTTGATCGCCTCGATGGCCTTGTCGTCCGCGATGGTGGCGACGACGTAGTTCTTCCCGCCCTGGCGGATCAGCTCCTCGAGGATCCACGTCGAGTTGCCCGTGCGGTCCGCGTGGTCGGCCACGACGACCGGCGTCCTGCCCGCCTTGGCGGCGGCGATGGCCTCGGCGACACCCTCCTTGACCTTCGGCAGCTTCTTGCCGGCGAACGCCTCGCGCTTCATCCAGATGAAGTCCGACATGTCCTGCGCGATCTGGTCGGCCAGCTTCTGGTTGTCGTTCGTCATCACCTCGACGGTCGCGCCCACGTCGGGCACGTCGGCGTAGGCGAAGCCGAACGCGACCGACACGAACGTGTCGGGCGCGCGCTCCTCCCAGATGCGAGCGCGCTCCATGATCTCCATCGCCGGCGAGACGCCGGTGCCCTGGAAGACGCTCGGCGTGATGACGCCGGGCTTGCGCGTGGCCTTGGTGGGCTTGTAGTCGCCCTTGATCACCCGCAGCAGGTAGCGCATGGCGCGATCGCCCTGGAGTGCCGAGTCGTAGTGCGGGTAGCGCTTCACGATGAACGCGCCGTCGGCCACGTCGAGGAACTCGTGGTCCTCGTTGGCGTGCAGGTCGAAGGTCGCCACGATGGGGATGTTCCCGACCGCCGCGCGGACGCGGCGAGCGATCTCGGCCTCCGGCTTCGGCACGCCCGTCACCGCCATCGCGCCGTGCAGCGCCAGATAGACACCGTCGAGCGGCATGTTGGCCTTGAGGTCGTCCGCGATGCCGTTCACGTACTTGTCGAAGGCCTCCTGCGTGATCCAGCTACCGGACGACCCGCCCTTGGCCTCGCGCGGCGAGAGCGCGCCGACGAGCTCGACATTGGGGTACTCCTTCGCCGCCTTCACGAACCCCTGGATGTAGGGGCCGTCCTCGAGCACCGCCTCGCCGCGAATCGGCGGGCCGTAGAACTCCCATTCCGCGACGCCGGTCGGATTGGGACAGAACGTGCAGGTCTCGTGCGAGATGGTCGCCACGCCGATCCTGTAGATCTTCTGCGCGGCGGGAGGGGGTTGGGTCGCGCACGCCAGCAGCAGGCTCGCGGCGACCGTCGCCAGGACAATCCGGGCGCCGACCCTGAATGAAGATGAAGGCATCGCAGCGTCTCCTTGGCGAACGAGATACCGGGCGGTGGGTGCGTCCGTCGGCCGAATTGACAGGGACGTTCTACGCCCCCCGGGCGGTCAAGTCAATGGTCCCGTCAGCCCGTAGCGCGCGCCTTCAGGCGTGCGTGGTCAGCCCGGCGTCGATGACGCGCTGGTCCCGGGCGGCATCGGGACCGCGCCCTGCGACGGCTCGCGCGGCATCGCTTAGATCGGCGGGGACCCCTGCACCCCGCCTAGCTCGTCGCTCGCGGGGCCCCGACGCCCCGCTCCGCTTCCTCGCGCGCCCTTCGGCGCATGTCCTTACGATGCGCGCGTCGGCCGGGGTTCGTCGGGGGGCAGCCAACAATCATGTGAGGCAACGGGGCAACGCCCCGGCGATTGTCGAAAGCGACGCCGCCGCGCCCGGAACGCCTGCGGGCGCGTTTGCCGACTGACGCGTGTGCGCGCGAGGTCGCAACTGGGCGCTTGCCCCGACGCCGCCCGGGACGGGCGCGTGTGCTCGCATGAGGCGCCCCTCGTCGTGCCCCCGTGGTCGTTTGCAGCCCGAGTCCCACGTCTCGAGCCCCGAGTCCCGAGATCCTACCGTCCCAGCCTGTTGTATT
>JAHECP010000259.1 GCA_024641665.1 Acidobacteriota bacterium | reverse complement strand
CGCGTCGAGCGCGCGGATGTGCGGCAGCGGCGCGTCGACGGCCGCCGCGGCCGCCGACGCCGGGAACGCGAGCGCGCACGGCAGGAGGAGCCTCGCCGCGAATCTCATCGCGCGCATCACGCACCTCCGGCGCGCCGGTCGTCCCCGCCGGGATCCGTCTGCGGCCCCGCCAGCTCGCCCCGCACCCGGCGTCCCGCCTCACGCGCCGCCTCCGAGCACACGCATCCGGTTCGCAGCTCGACGATGCCGTCGCGCCGGTAGTGGCGCTCGAGCGCAGCCGCGTCGCGGATCGCCGGCAGGTCCGCGATCTCCACGGCGTGCTGCAACTCGTGGCCGAGCATCGCGACGATATCCGCAGGGGCCAGGTCCTGGTTGATGGAGATGAGAAGGAACCGGAAGTACCGCGAGGCGTTCAGCAGGTGCGTCGCGCCGTCCGGCGCGCCGGGCGTCCGGTGCTCGAGCTCGACGTAGACGATGACGTCCGAGCGCTCGATCCGCTCGACGAGCGATCGGAACGTCGGGGAACCGTCGAGGCCGCGGGCGACGAACTCAGCGGCGAGCGTTGTCAGCGGCCGCAGGCGAGGGATCTCGGACGAAAGGGCCGGCGGCGCAGCCCAGGCAAGCGCCGGCCACAACAGTGCGCATCCGCACAGCACGCCGCGAGTGATCGCCATGGAGCCTCCTTACGGAGGCACATCGCCGTCTCATCCTCGTCCCGGCATCCTCACAATCGTTCGAGCAAGGCCCGCGCCAGCACTCGCGGTGTGTCGCACGCGTGCGGGCGCCGTTTACCACACGATTTCGCCCGTTCATCATGGTTGGACGGAGCGCACCGCGCCGCCGATGGCCGGATCGGAGCGACCAGCGTCCCGAAATGAACGGGGCGTGGCGCGGCTCGCCGTGGCGCGGCGCGGTATCGAACCGCGCGCCCGGTTGTCTCCGTCAGGCGCGCATCCTCGGACGCGATGGACGCGCGCGGCGATCACCGAGTGACGATGGTCGGAAGAGGGTCGGTCGAAGGCAACGCGGGGGCGGGCACGCGGCGCCACGCCCCCGCCGGCCACGCCGGCCGGCAGGGGCTCGCCACGCGAACGGGCAGACGACGGGTCAGCAGACGGCGGCGAGCCCCACCGGATCCTGCACGTAGATGCGACGGCGCTCGGCCTCGACGAGGCCGCGCTGGCGGAAGTCCTGGAGCACCAGGTTGACCGTCTCGCGGCGCACGCCGACCAGATTGGCGAGATCGCGCTGGCTGAGACGCAGCGGAATCACCAGCCCCGACCCCACCTCGGCGCCGAACTGGTGCCCGAGCGTCAGCAGGGTGTGCGCGATGCGGGCCTGCGCGCTGCGGTGGAGCAGCTGCTCGACGCGCGTCTTGAACATGCGCAGCCGGACCGCCATCAGCTTCGTGAGCTGATAGCCGAACTCCGGCGTCTGCCGCATGACCTCGAGCAGCGGCCCGCGCGGTACCGCGCAGATGATCGAGTCCTCGTGCACCTCGGCGACGTGGTCTCTCGGCCCTTCGTCGATCACGGCCGACTCGCCGAACAAGTCGCCCGTGTAGAGGAAGGTCAGGATGAGGAGCCCGCCGTCGGGTAACGACGTTCCGAGCTTGACGACGCCGAAGCGGAGCAGGTAGATGTGCTCGGCCGGGTCGCCAGGCAGGTAGATCCGGCTGCCGCGTTTCAGCTCCGAGATCGTGATCACGCGCCGGATGGCCTCACGTTGGTCTTCGGCCAGCACTTCGAGCAGACGGAAGCGCTGCAGGAACCAGAGATCTGTCTCGACCTTCACGGCCTCACCCCGTTTCATTGTTGGCCGGGGCTCTGCCCCGGACCCTGGCTCGGTCGCTCGCGGGGCCCCATCGCCCCGCGCCGCTTCCTCGCGAGCCGCGCGGTGCGCGGCTCAAGCAGGCGCTGGCAAGAGCGTCGGCAGCCCGCCGTCCGCTCGCGTCTGCGTCACGCACGAAGCGCGAAGAGCCCGGGCGTCGTGCCGGAGCTCGCGCGCCTCAAGCCTCCGTAATGCAATAATTAGACGCATTTTCGCCGGCCGAGGTTTGCAGCAGGTGGGCCTCCCCGTTCGTCCCGACGCCTGTGCGGTTCGTCCCTGCAAGTCAGCGCTTTACACCACACTTCGCTCACGGGTGATGTTTGTCCGTTCGGTGGGATCGCCGTCCGTTCGGGGGGCACCTTGTCCGTTCTCGGGCGGTCCTTGTCCGGTCCCGGACGGTCAACGGGGAGCTGACGCGTGTCCGTTCACGGGGATCCTTGTCCGTTCGGGCGGGATCCTTGTTCGTTCCGGACTGACCCTTGTTCGTTCGACTGATCGTTGCTCGTTCGGGACTGTCACGTTGAACGAACAGGTCTCAGCTCTGAACGAGCGTGCGTCAGTCCCGCGAACGAACACGCGTCAGCCACGTGAACGGACCGACGTCAGCATTCTGAACGGATAGGCGTCAGTGCCGTGAACGGACCTGCGTTAGTGCCCCGATCGGTCACGCGTGGGCGTTGCCTATTCACAGCGCAGCACTGTGATGGGGTCAACCCCGAGCGCGCGGCGCGCCGGAATGTAGGTCGCCGTCAGGGTCACGAGCATGACCACCGCCGCGCTGGCAGCGAACGCGAGCGGATCGGTCGGTTCCACGCCGTAGAGCAGCGTCGACATGAGACGCGTGGCGCCGAACGCGGCGACCATGCCGGCGCCGGTTCCAAAGGTCGCGAGCGTCAGGCCGTCCCCGAGCACCAGCCCGAGGACGCTCCGCCGGCCGGCGCCCAGCGCGACGCGGATGCCGATCTCCTGTCTTCGCCGGTTCACCATCTGGGCGATGACGCCGTAGAGCCCGACCGCGGCGAGGAACATGCCCAGCAGTCCGAGCACACCGACGAAGCCTGCGGCCATCCTGTCCTGCCAGAACGCCAGCCGCAGGATGTCGTCCAGCGTACGGACGGTCATCGGCACATTCGGGTCGAGTGCGCGCACGCGATCGCGAATCGCGGCGGTCACCAGATGGGAGTCGCCGGCCGTCTCCACGATCAGGGTGCCCTGGTGAACCGGCGCCTGCGCGAACGGGAGGTACAGGTACGGCTCACGGGATTCATGAACATGGTTGATCCTGGCGTCCTGGACGACGCCCACGATCTCGCAGTCTCTGCCCTCGATCGCGATGTGACGGCCAACCGGGTTGACGCCAGGCCAGAAGCGGCGTGCCATGAAGTCGCTGATGACCACGACCCTTGGGCTTGACGATGCGTCTGCGGGTGTCAAGGACCGGCCGGTCAGCAGGCGCGTGCCGACCGTCTCGAAGTAGTGAGGACCCACCGCATTGAACTTGATGCGAATGCTAGGCTGTCCTTGCGGCAGCACCACTCCCGGAATCGACACCCGTTGCTCGGCGCCGCCGCCCGAGCCCGACAAGAGGACCCGCCGCGCGAAGGTCGCGTGCGCGACACCGGGGACACTCCGCGCCCTCTCCGCAGCCTGCTCGAAGAACAGGAGGCTCCGCTGAGCGTCATACTGGGCCACGCCCGGAACGAGATCAAAGAGGACGACGTGCTTGGCCGTGTCGATTCCCAGGTCCATGCGCTCGCTGTGCAGGAGGCTTCGGAGCAGGAGCGCCGACGCGGTCATCAGCACCATCGCCAACGCAATCTCCCCGAGCACGAAGAGACTGCGGAGTGACAGCGCGAGCCGGCGGCGACCGGCCGGCTGCTCTTGACTCTTCAGGGATGAAACCACGCCGAGCCGTGCGGCCTGCAGGGCCGGCACAAGGCCGAACACCAGGACGGTCAGCGCCGACGCTGCCACGGTCACGAGCACCACCCCGGGGTCGAGGCGAAGGTCCAGACCGATCTCGACCTCCATCGGCGGCATCAAGGCGGGCTGCAGGTGCAGGAGCCACGCCGCAAGCAAGAGCCCCAAGGCGGCTCCCACCAGGGCCAGTAACGTGCTTTCGGTCAGGAGCTGCCGCACGAGACGCCGGCGGCTGACGCCGAGTGCCAGGCGCAACGCGATCTCCCGCCGTCGCGCCTCGTAGCGCGCCAGCATGAGCCCCGCGACGTTCGCACACGAGATCAGGAGCACCAGCCCCACGCCGGTCATGAACAGAAAGGCGGGGAACAGGACGCCGCGCAAGCGGTCCCGCTCGGACACCAGGCCCATGAGCCTTCCCTGGTCGACGGCCGGATAAGCCAGGGCAAGGCGGCGGCCGATTGTCTCGAGGTCCGCCCGCGTCTGAGCGGGCGTCGCGCCCGATCGGAGGCGGCCGAGCAGCTCGAACTCGCGTGAGCTGCGATTGCCGAGCGCGGTCTCTCCTTCCTCGGACTCGGCTGGAATCCAGAGGTCGGTCGGCACGGCGCGCTCGAGTCCCCGGAAACCCGGCGGTGCGATGCCGATGACCGCGTAGCTCCGGTTCGTGAGGTTGATTGTCGTCCCGACCACGGACGGATCCGCGTTGAACACTCGCCGCCACAGCGTATCGCTGATCACGACGACCGGCTGCCGGTTGGCGTCCGCCGCGCCAAACGTACGGCCGCGTGCCGCGCTGAGACCGAGGACGTCGAAGTAGTTCGTCGAGACCAGATCGTCCAGGACCAGGTGGGACTCCGCTCCGATCGGGAGCATCGTCCCGTGACGCGCGTACGCGAGCACCCCCTCGAGCGCGCGGGTCTGATCGCGCAGATCCCGATAGTCCGGATAGGAAAAAGAGGACTCCTGGCCCTCTGGCGTGGTTGCGACGATCCGCACGAGACGCTCCGGCGCCGAGGCCGGCCAGGAGCGCAGCAACGCGGCTTCGGTCACGCTGAACGCCGCTGAGTTCACTCCGATCCCAACGGCCAGCGACAACGACGCGGTCGCTGCAAAGAGCGGATTGCGCCGCAGCAGCCGTACGGCGTAGCGCAGGTCGCGCAGGAGCCCGTCGATCAGCGCGCCCGCGCGAATGTCGCGGACGCCATCCTTCAGGGCATCCGGTGGCCCCAACTCCAGCGCTGCGGCACGGCGCGCCTCCGACGCCGACAGGCCCGCCCGCGTCTTCTCCTGGACCATCAGATCCAAGGCCCCACGGATCTCATCGTCCAGATCGCGCTCGACGCGCTCGCGGTGCACGAGGTTGCGCCAGAGGCTGGACAAGCGAGACATCAGCGGCACGCCGAGCCTCCAGTCGGACGCTCAAAATGGACCCCGTCACGCGTCGAGCGCACGTGCGATGGCCAGAGCAATTCGGTTCCAGTCTGCGGTTTCCTCACCGAGCTGCCGGCGTCCGGCCCGCGTCAGCGTGTAGTACTTCGCCCGCCGGTTGTTCTCGGACGTCTGCCAGGTTGACGCAAGCCAGCCCGCCTCCTCCAGGCGATGCAACGCCGGAAAGAGCGATCCTGGCTGGACGAGAAAGGTGCCGCGCGTGATCTGCTCGATTCGACGAGACACGCCAAGGCCATGCAGCTCGCCGGCGGTCAACGCCTTCAGAATCAGCAGGTCCAGCGTCCCCTGCAGCAGGTTGGCGTGTCGTTTGGACATCGTGAGCCTCTGCTATCGACATTCTATATGAACGTGATAGTACGGCGGATCTCGCGCGATGTCAAGTTCTGGGTGTTCCTCGCGAGCCGGCGGGCACCCGGTCGGTGAACGGACCAGCGTCAGTAGCGTGAACGGACTTCCGCCAGCGCCGCGAGGATGGCCTCAGCCGAGCGGCGCACGTCGTCCTCCGTCGTGGACCAGTTGGACACCGACACGCGCATCGCTGCCACGCCGTGCCACACGGTACCACCGAACCAGCACGTGCCCTCCTGCTGCACGCGTTCGACGACGAGGCGCGTGAGATCGTCGGCCTCGGCCGTGTCGGCGGCGCGCGGCGCCGGACCTGCATGGAACCGCACGAGCACCTGATTGAGCACGACGTCGTTCAGGATCTCCACGGCGGGATCGGCGGCAAGCAGGTCGGCCATGAGCGCCGCCAGGCTGCAGCAGCGCTCGACGAGGTCCGCGACGCCCTGCCGGCCGAGCGAGCGGAGCGCGGCGTAAAGCGCGAACCCGCGCGCGCGTCGCGAGGCCTCGGGCACCCAGTCGAGCGGGTCGCGATCGTCGGTGTCGCGCCGCACGAGATACGCCGCCGACGAGGTCATCGCCGCGCGTTGTGCCTCAGCGTCCCGGACGATGGCGAGGCCGCTGTCGTACGGCACGTTGAGCCACTTGTGCGCGTCGGTGGCCCACGAGTCCGCGCGATCGAAGCCGTCCGCGAGGTGCCGCCGCGCCGGCGCGACCGCGGCCCACAGGCCGAACGCGCCGTCCACGTGGAGCCACGCGCCGCGCGCCCCGGCCAGATCGGCAATCGCGCCGAGCGGGTCGAACGCGCCCGTGTTCACGTTGCCGGCCTGCGCGCACACGATCGCGGGGCCCTCGCCGCCCTCCATCGCCCGCGCCAGCGCGTCGGGGCGCATGCGCCCTTGCCCGTCGGTCTCGATCACCGTCAGCTCGGCGGCGCCGAAGCCCAGCATCCGGAGCGCCGACAGCAGCGTCGCGTGGGCCTCGGCGCCCACGTAGATCGCCACCGGCGGCGCGCTCCGCAGGCCGCGCTCGCCGAGGTCCCAGCCGGCGCGGGC
>JAHECP010000071.1 GCA_024641665.1 Acidobacteriota bacterium | reverse complement strand
CGCCGCGCGCGGCGCGCGGCTCGGCGCGCTGGTGGTGCAGTTCCACCAGGTCGCGGCCGGCGGCGCCGTGCTGGCGATGACGGCGCCGCTCTGGCAGGTCCGGGAGTGGATGCCGGGCGCCTGGGGCCGGGGGCTGTTCTTCTCGGCGCTCGCGGTCGCGCTCGTGGCGGCGACCCTGCGCCTGCACCTCTGGTTCACGTCGCGCTACTTCCCGCCCGAGCTCGCCGGCGAGCGCCGGCGCACGGGGCCGTGGGCGCGGCGCGCCGACGTCGTGTTCGCGCTGCTCCTGGCGACGGCGGCGGCGCGGCTGATTGCCGCCGATCACCTCGCGGCGGCGGCGCTGTTTGTCGCCGCTGCCGTCGCGCTGGCCGTCACCGCGGCCGTGATCGAGCCGGCCACGACGCGCGCGGCGTTCGGCCGGTAGGGATCGAGGGCGTCTAGCGTCCCGGACCGCGCCCCTCCCGGGGCGGCGGCGTCGTCACCGGGTGCACCTGGCCGCGATGGCAGGTGTAGCAGCTGACCCGGGCGTCCGCGTCGCTCTCGTGCGCCTCCCCGCCCGCCTGGCCGTCCTTCCCCTCCTTCGCGTCCGCCGCCGGCTTCCCTTCCGCCGCGTCGTCCTCGCGATCGACCTTGATCCCCTTCAGGTAGTCGCTGTTGATGGCCATCACCATCGTGAGCATCTTGCGGGCGACCTGCTTCTGCGGCTTGGCGTCGGACATGAAGTCGTAGGTGTCGAGCGGCTGGCCCTCCTCGCCCTTGTGGCAGAACGCGCAGCGGACGCAGAGGCCCGCGGTGAACCCGCGCATGGTCTGCACGAGCTCGTCCTTGCTGATGTTCTGGGGCAGCACCTTCAGGTTCATCGGATCGGGCGGTTCCCACGGACCCTCTGGGCGCGCGCCCCGGACGTCACGCCGAACACCAGCGCGAGGGCGAGCGCCGCCGCACCCGCGAGAACGTAGACCGGTCGTCGCATGCCGAGTATCCTCCTCACGTGGGCCTCCGCCCCACACCCCGGCTCGGTCGCTCGCGGGGACCCCCTCGCCCCGCGCCGCTCCCTCGCGGGCCGCGCCGTGCGCGGCCTGGCCGTGCGGCGGGAAACGTGGCTGTCTCGTAGCTGTTGCGCCGGGTGAGCAGCTAGCATCCCCTGGACCGGGGCGGGAGTGCAAGAGGCACGGCGGCGGGCCCTTGCCAGCCGCGGCCGCACGGCATAGGCTCGGGGCAGAGGCTCGGATCGGGGCCCCGCGGGGGCCGAACAGCGCATGCGCATTCTGGTCGTCGAGGACGACTCGACCATCTCGGGCTTCGTGGCGAAGGGTCTGCGCGAGGCGGGCTACGCCGTCGACGAGGCGGCCGACGGCGAGCGGGGTCTCGCCCTCGCCGCCGACACGACCTACGACGCGGCCATCGTGGACCTCATGCTGCCCAGGCGCGACGGCCTGAGCCTGATCGAGGAGCTGCGGCGGCGACGGATCACCACGCCGGTGCTGATCCTGAGCGCGAAGCACTCGGTGGACGACCGGGTGCGCGGCCTGCAGACCGGCGGCGACGACTACCTGACGAAGCCCTTCGCGTTCGCCGAGCTCCTCGCCCGCGTGCAGGCGCTGCTCCGTCGCGCCTCGGGCAGCGCGGAGCCCATGCGGCTCGTGGTCGGCGACCTGACCCTCGATCTCATCACCCGCGAGGTGCGGCGCGCCGGGCAGCCGATCGAGCTCCGGCCCCGCGAGTACGCGCTGCTCGAGTACCTGATGCGCAACGCGGGGCGCGTCATCTCGAAGACGATGATCCTGGCGCACGTGTGGGACTACCGGTTCGACCCGGGCACGAACGTGGTGGACGTGCTCGTGTTCCGGCTGCGCGAGAAGATCGACCGCAGCTTCGAGACCCGGCTCCTGCACACGGTGCGAGGCGTGGGCTATGTCCTCAAGGTGGATTGACCGGCTACGCCACGCGCTGGGCTTCCGGCTGGCGCTCTGGTACGCCGTCATCTTCGTCGTCAGCTCGCTCGCCGTCACCGGCCTCACCTACTTCCTGCTGGCCTCGTCCCTCCAGCAGCGCGACCGCGAGATCATCGAGAACAGCCTCACCGAGTACGTGCGGTCCTACCGCGAGGGCGGTCTCGCGGCGCTGAGCCGCACGATCGCGAACGATCAGGCCGCCGGCCGGCGCGAGGGGCTGTTCGTGCGCGTCCTCGGCCAGCACGAGCAGCTCACCTTCCTGAGCATGCCCGGGCCGCCGAGCGAGTTCGATCTCGGCCGGCTGCAGACGCCCGGCTGGGGGATCGCGCCGAGCCGCCGCCAGAACATCGTCCTCGAGGTCGCGTCGGTCCAGCTCGCCGACGGCACGCTCATCCAGGTGGGCAAGAGCACCGAGAGCCGCGAGGTCCTCCTGCAGCGGTTCCGCGACGTCGCCGGCCTCGTCACGCTCACCGTCGTCCTGATCGCGCTCGTCGGCGGCACGGTCCTCACCCGCTCGGCCCTCAGGCCCGTGGACCACCTGATCGAGGCCGTGCGGGGCGTCACGCGCACCGGGCGCATGGACGCGCGCGTCCCCGTGCGCCAGACGGGCGACGCGGTCGACGAGCTGAGCGGCCTCTTCAACCTGATGCTCGCGCGCATCGAGGCGCTCGTGGAGGGCATGCGCGGCGCGCTCGACAACGTGGCCCACGACCTGCGCACGCCCATGGCGCGGCTGCGCGGCATCGCCGAGACGGCCCTCGGCGAGACCCGGACCCCCGACGACTACCGCGAGGCGCTCGCCGACTGCCTCGAGGAGTCCGACCGCATCGTGACCATGCTCGAGGTGCTGATGGACATCTCGGAGGCCGAGACCGGGACGATGCGGCTCGAGCGGCGCCCCACCGAGATCGCGGCGGTCGTGCGTGACGCGGTGGAGCTCTACCGCGACGTGGCCGAGGACCGCCAGCTGACGATCCACGAAGACCTGCCGCCGGCCCTCTCGGTCGTCGGGGACCCGGCGCGCCTGCGGCAGGTGCTCACCAACCTGCTGGACAACGCCATCAAGTACACCCCGCCCGGCGGGCGCATCGAGGTCACGGCCCGCCAGGACGGGCCGGACGTCGTCGTGTCGGTCGCCGACAGCGGCACCGGCGTCCCGCCCGGGGACCTGCCGCGCATCTGGGAGCGCCTCTACCGTGGTGACGCCAGCCGGTCCGAGCGCGGCCTCGGCCTTGGCCTCAGCCTCGTCCGCGCCGTCGTCCACGCGCACGGCGGCAAGGTCGCCGTCGAGAGCACGCCGGGCGAGGGCTCCGTCTTCACAATCCACCTGCCTTCAGGGAACTGACCCCGCGACAGGATGTTGCACGGTGGCGAAACGTTGGGACCTGCCGTTTCACCGTTTTGTTTCATTCGTGGCTCGCGCCCCCAGCCCCCCAGTCCCCGCCCCCCGACCCCTGACCCCTGACCCCTGTCTTACACCGATGTAATCCCCCGGCAACGGCACTGAAAGGCCCCCTGTCGTCCTACTAGATAGGTGCAGGAGCGAACAGGGACGTCGCTCCGAAACACACGGGAGGGCCGGCCAATGAGCCGTCCGATGCGCATAGCGGAACCCGGCGGACCGTCACCCAGGACCTGGGCGGCGGTCCTTCCGGCCGCCCGCGGGCGCATCGCACCGCCGATTGATCGACCCCGACGACCGAACACCGGGAACGGGGCGGCTCACAGGCCCCCCGACACCAGATAAGGGAGTGAAAGAGATGAACGGCAACGACAACGACACCCGCACGCGGAGGCACATGTCGCGAGTCATCACGGCTTCGCTGACCGGCCTGACCGTGCTCTTACTGCTTTCGACGGCGGCCTGGCGGGACATCGACGCCAGGGGCGCCAACCCACCGGCGACGGCGCCCGCCGCAGCGGCCGCGCAGGCGGCCACCCCCGCGGCGCCGCAGGCGCAGCTTCCCGCGACGCCGCCGATGGTCGATTCCTACGCGAACGTCGTGCAGAAGGTCGCGCCCTCGGTCGTCACGATCGAGGCCGAGCGCAAGGCCAAGGCCGAGCCCGCGGGCCTGCCCGACGACCCGTTCTTCCGGCAGTTCTTCTTCGGGAACCAGATGCCGCAGCAGATGCAGCCGCGCGTCGTGCCCGAGCGCGACCTCGGCTCCGGCGTCATCGTCGGGTCGAACGGCTACATCCTGACGAACGACCACGTGGTGCACGGCGCCGAGTCGATCCGGGTGACGCTCAGCGACGGGCACACCTACGACGCGAAGCTCGTCGGCACGGACCCGCCGAGCGACCTGGCGCTCCTGAAGATCGACGCCGAGTCGCTGCCGGCCGCCACGCTCGGCAACTCCGACCAGGTGCGCGTCGGCGACGTCGCGCTGGCCATCGGCGACCCGCTCGGCATCGGCCAGACGGTCACGATGGGCATCATCAGCGCGAAGGGGCGCCAGACGACGATCGGTGACGGCAGCTACGAGGACTTCCTCCAGACCGACGCCCCGATCAACAAGGGCAACTCGGGCGGGCCGCTGGTGAACACCGAGGGCCAGATCATCGGCATCAACTCGCAGATCCTGTCGCCCTCGGGCGGCAGCATCGGCATCGGCTTCGCGATTCCGGCCAACATGGCCAAGAACGTGATGGCGCAGCTCAAGGCCGACGGGGTCGTGAAGCGGGCCCAGCTCGGCGTGATGGTCCAGTCCGTGACGTCGGACATGGCCGCCAATCTCGGCCTGGCCAACGTGCAGGGCGCGATCGTGAGCAACGTCGACAAGGGCAGCGCGGCCGCGAAGGCGGGCGTCGAGCGCGGCGACGTGATCCTGAAGTTCGACGGGCACGATGTGAAGGACCCGAACAGCCTGAAGAACCGGATCGCCGAGCAGCAGCCGGGCACCAAAGCCACGCTGACGGTGCTCCGCAACGGCCACGAGCAGGAGCTGAACGCGACGCTCGGCGAGGCGCAGAGCCCCGAGTCGGTCGGTGCGAACGGCGGGAACGGCGGCAGCAACGGCAAGTTCGGCATGACCGTGCAGCCGCTCACGCCCGACATCGCGCGGCAGATCCAGGTGGATCCGTCGACACGCGGCCTGGTGGTGAGCGATGTCGACCCGTTCGGCAAGGCGGCCAACGCCGGCCTGCAGCAGGGCGACGTCATCGAGCAGGTCAACGGCCAGCCGGTGACCACCGTGAGCCAGCTGCGCAGCGCGCTCGAGCGCTCGGGCAGCCGTCCGGCGCTGCTGCTCGTCAACCGCGCCGGCAACACCTCCTACGTCACGCTTCGGGCGGCGTAACTCCCTCGCCGTCCGGGCGCCCGAAGCCTGAGGTCCGCGGCAGCGTCGGGGGCTGCCGCGGACCCAGGCAGCGGGTGCCCGGGTCCGTTCCCCCTCCCCTCATTCCGCATTCAGCATTCAGCATTCAGCATTCGACATTCGACATTCCAAGCGCTCACCGTCCCGGCTTGCTCTTGAGGACGCCAAGCTGGATCAGGAGCCCGGTGAAGTCGTAGATCCGCCGCTCCACCGCGATGACCGCGCCTTCCATCTCGAACAGCAGAACCCCCTGGATCTGGAAGCGCCGGCCGGTGCCGGGGAAGCCCATGAACTCGCCCGCGTGGGTCGCCCGGGCCACAAAGGGCTGCGCGATGCGGGCGCCGTCGACCAGCACGGTCTCGCCGACGAGGTCCCAGTCGGGGAACACCTGGAAGAGCGACTCGTAGGTCAGCCGGATCTGATCGTGGCCGACGACGGTGGTGAACATGGGGCTGACGACGCGCCCGTGGGGGGCGTGGTCGGCGACGAGGGCGGCCACGTCGCGGCGCCGCCAGGCCTCCTGTCGCCGGGCGAAGAACGCCAGGGTTTCGTCGCGCGTCATGGGTACCCTCCCCAATCGCGGGGACTGGATGGCGCCATTATAGCGGGCAGTCCCGACCAAAGAAGTCGGAGTTCGGGGCCGGTTCTTGCAGATTTGCGGGACCGGTGGTGTTACCTTGTCGGAGCTTGTGAATCTTTGCACAAAGAGGCGGATTTCAGGCGCGTTCGCGACGATCCGCCTCAAACCTCTCGAGTACGGGTTGCACTCATGGATGCACTGTCCCGGCGGCGGTTCCTGAAGATCTCCACCGCGACCCTCGGCCTCGCGACCGCCGGGGGGGCGGCCGGTCCGCTCGCGCGGCGCCTGGCGGCCCGGGCCGCCGGCTCGGCCGCGCCCCAGGGAATCCGGCGGATTCCGACCTACTGCAGCATTTGCTTCTGGAAGTGCGGCGCCGTTGCCACCGTGAAGGACGGCCGGCTGTGGAAGATCGAGGGCAACCCGGACGACCCGCTGAGCCGCGGCCGGCTCTGCCCGCGGGGCACGGGCGGCGTGGGCGCGCACTTCGACACCGATCGCCTGACCGCCCCGCTCATCCGCCGCACCACGCGCGGCCAGGACGAGTGGACGGCGGTCACGTGGGACGAGGCGTTCGCCTACATCGCCGAGCGCATGCAGACGATCAAGGCCAAGTACGGGCCCGAGTCGGTGGCGCTCTTCTCGCACGGCATCGGCGGCACCTTCCTGAAGCACACGCTCCAGGCCTTCGGCACGCCGAACCTCACCGCCCCGTCGGGCGCGCAGTGCCGCGGCCCGCGCGACACGGGATTCAACCTGACGTTCGGCGAGGACGCGGGCTCGCCCGAGCGCACCGACATCAGGAACGCCACCTGCCTGGTGCTCATCGGCTCGCATCTCGGCGAGAACATGCACAACACCCAGGTGCAGGAGTTCGCGGACGCCGTCGCCGCGGGCGCGTCCATCATCGTGGTGGACCCGCGCTTCTCGATCGCGGCCGGCAAGGCGAAGTACTACCTGCCCATCAAGCCGGGCACCGACATCGCGCTCCTGCTCGCCTGGATGCACGTCCTGGTCACCGAGGAGCTGTACGACACGGCCTACGTCGAGAAGCACGGCTTCGGCTTCGACGCCTTCAAGGCGGAGATCGCGCCGTACACCCCGGAGTGGGCGTACCCCGAGACCGGCATCGAGCCGGAGGTCATCCGGGCGACCGCCCGCGAGATGGCGCGCAACAAGCCCTCGACGCTCGTGCACCCCGGCCGCCACTCCGCCTGGTACGGCGACGATGCGCAGCGGAGCCGCGCCGTGGCGCTGCTCAACGCCTTGCTCGGGAGCTGGGGCCGCAGGGGCGGGCTCTACGCGCCGGTCGCCCTGGACATCCCCGCCTACCCGTACCCGCCGTATCCAAAGCCGGCGCGGGGCGTGGCCGACGACCCCGACGACAAGTACCCGTTCAAGCTGGAGTCGATCAGCACCGGCATCCGCGAGGCGACGATCAGCGGGCGGCCGTACCCCATCAAGAGCTGGTTCGTGTACGGCACCAACCTGATGGAGTCCTTGCCGAACCAGGCCGAGACGATCGAGGCCATCCAGCACCTGGATCTGATGGTCGTAGTCGACGTGGTGCCCAGTGAGATCACCGGGTGGGCCGACGTGGTGCTGCCCGAATCGGTCTACCTCGAGCGGCACGACGAGCTGAACCTGAACTGGTTTCGCGAGCCGTACGTGGGCATCCGCCAGCCCGTCGTGGAGGCGCCGGCGGACCAGAAGCCGAACTGGTGGATCGCGCGCGAGCTGGCCCTCAAGCTGGGCCTGGGCGCCTACTACCCGTGGAAGACGATCGAGGAATACCTGGCGTACCGCGTCACGAAGGCCGGCCTCAGCTTCGACGAGCTCACGCAGAAGGGCATCCTCCGGGGCGCGCCGCAGCCGATCTACTTCGACCAGGGCGTGCCCGAGGAGTTCCCGACGCCCTCGGGCAAGATCGAGTTCTACTCGCTGCAGCTGCGCGACAAGGGCCACGACCCGGTGCCGAAGTACACCCGGCCCGAGGATCCGCCGCCGGGCGCGTTCCGGCTGCTGTTCGGGCGCGCGCCGGTGCACACCTTCAGCCGCACCCAGACCAACCCGATCCTCGACGACATGATGCACGAGAACGAGGTCTGGGTGAACGCGGGCGTCGCGGCGCGCTACGGACTCGCGAGCGGCACCTACGTCCGGCTGAAGAACCAGGACGGCGTCGTCTCGAACCGCGTGAAGGTGAAGGCCACCGAGCGCATCCGGCCCGACTGCGTGTACATGGTGCACGGCTTCGGCCACACGGCGCGGCGCCTGACGCGCACCTACCTCGCGGGCGCGAGCGACTCGCGGTTGATCACCCGGGTCAAGGTGGATCCCCTCATGGGCGGGACCGGCATGAACGTGAACTTCGTCACCCTGGAGCTGGAGGCCTGACGTCATGGCGCGCTTCGGCATGGCCCTCGATACCACCAAGTGCGTCGGCTGCATGGACTGCGTCGTGGCCTGCAAGACCGAGAACCAGGTGCCCGAGGGCTTCAACCGCGACTGGATCGCCTACCAGACCGACGGCCTCTACCCCACGCTGCACATGGAGATCCGCTCGGAGCGGTGCAACCACTGCGACCAGCCGCCGTGCGTGGAGTGCTGCCCGACGGGCGCCAGCCACGTGGAGGACTTCGGGAAGATCGTGCTCGTGACCGAGAACGAATGCATCGGCTGCAAGGCGTGCGTGGCGTCCTGTCCGTACGAGGCCCGGTTCATCAACCCGAAGGGCTACGCCGACAAGTGCACGTTCTGCAACCACCGCGTCGAGCAGGGGCTCGACCCGGCGTGCGTGTCGGTCTGCCCCACGCACTGCATGACGTTCGGCGATCTCGACGACCCGCAGAGCGCGGTGAGCCGTCAGCTCGCGGCGCGGCGGCACCACGCGCTCAAGCCCGACGCGGGCACCGAGCCGAGGATCTTCTATCTGACGTAGAGAGGCGCACGGCGCCGGGCCCGCGCGGCGGGCCCGGGGCGTCGAAGGACACGTCATGACCGAGCTCGTCCTGACCCGTCACAACGCGATGATCGATCCCCTGCTCCACGCGTGGGGCTGGGAGATCCCCGTCTACCTGTTCCTGGGCGGCCTGATCGGCGGCACGATGATGATCACCGGCTACATCCTGCTGAAGGGCCGGCACCGCGAGAACTCGTGCGTGTGCTCCGTGCTGCCGCTCGTCGGCCTCGCGCTGCTCAGCGTCGGCATGCTCGCGCTGTTCCTCGACCTCGAGCACAAGCTCTACGTGTGGCGTCTCTACACCACGTTCCAGTTCTCCTCGCCCATGTCGTGGGGCGCCTGGATCCTGCTCCTGGTCTACCCGGCGCTGGCCGTTGCCTGGCTCGTCCGGCTGCCGGCGTTCCTCCGCGTCGGGCAGGTGGGGCGCCTCGCGGACGCGCTCGCCGAGAGCCCGCGCGCCATCTGGGCCATCGGCTACGTCAACCTCGCCCTCGGCGGCATGCTGGGCATCTACACGGGCGTGCTGCTCAGCTCGCTGGGCAGCCGGCCCTTCTGGAACAGCGCCCTGCTGGGCGTGCTCTTCCTGTTGTCGGGCCTGTCGGCGGCAGCCGCCTTCGTGCACATGATCGCGTGGGACCGCACCGAGCGCGAGCTGCTCGCGCGCGCCGACAACATCTTCATCTCGCTCGAGCTCGTGACGCTCATGCTCTTCCTGACCGGCCTGCTCACCTCGGGCGCATCGCATCAGGCCGCCGCAGCCCTGGTGCTCGGCGGTCCTTTCACGGCGGTCTTCTGGGTCGGAGTGGTCGGGCTCGGGCTCGTGATCCCGCTCGTCCTGCAGTCGCTCGCGGTGACGCACCGCACCCTGCACAGCGCGATCGTGCCCGTCATGGTGATCGCCGGCAGCCTCGTGCTGCGTTTCGTGTTCGTGTACGCGGGCCAGTACAGCCACTGGCTGTAGGCCGGCTCCTGTTGACAGGCGACAGGGCACGGCGCATGCTGTTGTAGAACGTCTAGAGGAAGGACGCGGCCGGCGACCCGGCCGCTCGTGGAGTCCGGAGATGACCGTCAGAACCGACACCGCCGACGTCCTGGCCGCGCCCGTCGCGGACGACCACGCAGCCGTTCGCGAGGCCGCGCCCTACACCAACCCGTATCTGGCCGGCATCGGCCTGGGTCTCGTGCTGCTCGCCGCCTTCGTGATCATGGGCCGCGGGCTCGGCGCCTCGGGCGCCTTCAAGGCCTTCACCGCCTGGGCGACGAATCTCGTGGCACCTGGCTACGCGCACTCGCGCACGTTCCTGGCCGACTACCTGTCCGACCCGACCACGAGCCCGCTCAACGACTGGCTGGTCTTCGAGGTGGTGGGCGTCTTCGCCGGCGGCCTGATCTCGGCGCTGCTGGCGCGCCGCGTCCGCCTCGGCGTCGAGAAGGGCCCGCGCGTGACGACGGGCGTCCGGCTGCTGCTCGCCTTCGGCGGCGGCGCGCTCTCGGCCGTCGGCGCGGCGATCGCCCGCGGCTGCACGAGCGGTCAGGCGCTCACCGGCGGGGCGCTGCTGAACCTCGGCAGCTGGATCTTCATGCTGTCGGTCTTCGCCGGCGCGTACGGGCTGGCGTACTTCGTGCGGGGAGAGTGGAGATGATGGCCCCCTTCTTCAAGTTCGGCCTGTTCGGCGACGAGGCGAGCCTCGTCGTCGCGTTCGTCATCGGCATCGGCTTCGGGTTCTTCCTCGAGCGCGCCGGCTTCGCCAGCGCGCGCAAGCTGGTGTCGCAGTTCTACCTGAACGATCTCGCGGTCTTCAAGGTGATGTTCACGGCCATCGTCACGGCGATGCTCGGCGTGACGTACCTGTCGTGGATGGGGGTGCTGGACCTCTCGCAGGTCTACCTGGTGCCCACCTTCGTCGTGCCGCAGATCGTCGGCGGCCTGGTGCTCGGCGCCGGCTTCGTGATCGGCGGGTACTGTCCGGGCACGTCCGCCGTGTCGATCGCGACGGGCAAGCTGGACGGCCTGCTGTTCGCGCTCGGGCTTCTCGGCGGGACGCTCGCCTTCGCCGAGCTGCTGCCGCACATCCAGGGCTTCTTCAGCATGACGTCGATTGGCACGACGACGATTCCCGTCTACTTCAACCTGCCGTACGGGCTGGTGGTGTTCGCCGTCGTGCTGATGGCGCTCGGCGGGTTCTACGGCGCCGGGCTGATCGAGCGCGCGTTCGCGAAGCGCGCCTAGCCCGTTGTGCCGCTCGCGCCGAGACGTCCGTCCCCGTCGTCGGCGAGCGGCAGAGCGGGCAGGCCGCGCACGGCGCGGCCCGCGAGGGAGCGGCGCGGGGCGTGGGGCCCCCGCAAGCGACCGAGCCGGGGTGTGGGGCGGAGCCCCAGGAGAAGATCGATGCGCAGGTGGCTTTCGGGGCTCACGCTCAACCAGAAGCTGGCGGTCGCCGCGTTCGTGCTGGGTCTCGTGGCCATCGGCGCGAGGCCGGCGCCGCACGACGGCGTAATGCTCAGCTCGCGGAAGCTGGCCGCCCTCGCCGCCCAGGGCATCGATCGGGTGCGGCCGTCCGATCTGGCCGACTGGATCATCACGGGCCGCGGCGGCTTCCGGCTGATCGACCTGCAGGCGCCGGCCGGCTACGCGACGTACCACATCCCCGGCGCCGAGAACGTGCCGGTGTCCGGGCTCGGCGACTATCCGCTCCTGCGCAGCGAGCGGATCGTGCTCTACGCGAAGGACGACATGCGGGGGGCCGAGGCGTGGTTCCTGCTCAAGGCGAGGGGGTATCGCGACGTGTCCGCCCTCGAGGGCGGCCTGAACGGCTGGATGGGCGCGGTGCTCTTCCCCGGGCTGGTCGAGCACCCGACGCCGGACGAGCAGCGGATGAACGATCGGCTGCGCGCCGTCAGCGCCTTTTTCGGCGGCACGCCGCACGTCGGCGGCGAGGCGGTCGTCGCGGCCGCGGCGGCCGAGCTGCCCAAGGTGACGGTGCCCACGCTCGCCGCACCGGCCGGCCCCGCGAAGCGGAAGAAGAAGGAAGGCTGCTAGTCAGCGGTCAGGGGGCAGGGGTCAGCGGTCAGGGGGCAGGAGTCAGGGGTCAGCCAGCGGTCAGGGGGCAGGCCAGCGGTCAGGGCAGTGGTCAGCGGTCAGGAAGATCCTCCTGCCCGCTGACGGCTGACCGCTGACCGCTGGATTAAGGCCGAAGGAAGCGCTCGCGCAGCGCACGGGACTGAATGCGGCTGACCTGGAACTCCTGGCCAGTTTGGAGGAGGCGCCGGCGACCGACGCGGCAGCCATTGAAGCTGCGTGGGCCCGCGAGATCGAACGCCGCGCCCGACGCGTCATGGCTGGCCAGTCGCTCGGTGAATCCTGGGACGATGTGCGCCGGCGCGTTACCCAGCGATTGCCCGATCGATGAGCCGCACGCCGCACCGCTCGTCCCAGGTGTAGCCGCCGACGTACCCGCCCGAAAGGCGCCTGTCACGAGGTTTCCCTACTACGTCGCGTACCTGGAAACGCCGAGCGCCATCCGGATACTCGCTTTCGCTCATGACAGGCGTGAGCCCCGCTACTGGCATTCGCGCGTGACGACGTAGCCCTTTCGTCAGCCCAACGACCAACGCTCACCCGCGGCCGCTCAGCGCCAGCCCGGCGGCCGACGGGTGCAGCGCGGGGTTGGGCTTCTGTGGCCCGAACGACAAACACCGAACGATCTCCCATGTCCTTACCTGCAGTGCTGAATGCCTTCCGAAAGCGAACCCATGGGACGTCGACCAAATTCGATGCAGGAGGAAGCGGCAATTGGCCGGTCTCCAGAGACACCGCCTTCGGGTCATACTCCGCAAGTGTCCTGTAACAGAAATATGTGAAACATATAATGGGCCGTGGTCGTAGAGTCCGGTGAGGGAGGACTGATGCGAACCGGGCGACCCAAGGCGAGGTTGATCGTGACCGACGACGAACGGCAGCAGTTGCAGGCGCTCGCCCACCGCAGCCGCACGGCGAGCTTTGTGGCGCGGCGCGCGCGGATCATACTGGCGTCCGCGGAGGGCCTCGCCAACACGGCCGTGGCCCGGCGCCTGCGCGTCGCGCCGGGCACGGTGTGCAAATGGCGGCGGCGGTTCGTCGCGTAGCGCGTGGACGGACTCCTCGACGAGCCGCGGCCGGGGACGCCGCGCCGCATCACCGACGAGCAGGTCGAAGCCGTCATCGTGCGGACGCTGGAGACCACGCCCCGTGGGGCCACGCACTGGAGTACGCGCGGCATGGCCAAGGCGAGCGGCCTGAGTCCGATGGCGATCAGCCGGATCTGGCGCGCGTTTGGGCTGCAGCCCCATCGAGCCGAAACGTTCAAGCTGTCGCCCGACCCGTTGCTGATCGACAAGGTCCGCGACATCGTCGGACTTTATATGGCGCCGCCCGAGCACGCGCTCGTCCTCTGCGTCGACGAGAAATCGCAGATTCAGGCGCTGGATCGCACGGCGCCGTTGTTGCCGCTCCGGCCCGGTCAAGCCGAACGCGGCACGCATGACTATCGGCGCCACGGGACCACGACGCTCTTTGCGGCCCTCAACGTGAAGCCGGGCCAAGTCTTGGGCGAGACCCGGGCCCGCCATCGTGCCCTCGAGTTCCGGAAGTTCCTGGACCTGATCGACGCCCATGTGCCGGCCGACTTGGACGTCCATCTGATCCTGGACAATTACGGCACGCACAAGACGGCCCTCATTCGGCACTGGTTCGCGAAGCGTTCCCGGTACCACCTGCATTTCACCCCGACCTACGGGTCGTGGCTCAACATGGTCGAGCGGTGGTTTGCCGGCCTCACGACCAAGCAATTGCGCCGGGGCGTGCATCGCAGCGTCGCCGCGCTAGAGCGCGCGATTCGTGAGTACATCGAAGCGCATAACGTCGACTGCCAGCCGTTCGTCTGGACCAAGAGCGCCGACGACATTCTCGCGAGCATCGCCCGGTTCGCCGCCCGTACGGTGACGGCCCAGGCGTAGGACTTATGATGCGAACCACTGTTACAGGACACTAGGCACGCACCAGGCACGAAGCACCAGGCACCAGGAACGGGCTGCAACTCCGAACCCCGCTCCCCCGTTCTAAATCCCGCAGGAGCGGTCAGGAAGCTCTTCCTGACCGCTGACCGCTGCCCCCTGACCGCTGCCCCCCTGACCGCTGTTCCCCCTTCCCCGTATAATCCCCGTCAGCCCTTCTGACACGCGTATCCGGCCGTCGCGCGGGCGCCCGCGCGTCAGCCGGCAGCCCGCAGGAGCGATCCGGATGACCGACATCACGAGCGTCCTCGACTACCACCTGTTCTCCATCGGCAACCAGCCCATCACGCCGGCCCAGCTCGTCGTGCTGGCCATCGCGCTCGTCGTCACCGCGATCCTCGCGCGCGGGGTGCGGCGCCTGATCGAGGAGCGCGTGCTGCGCCACATGGCCGAGGCCCAGCGCTACACGCTCGCGCGGCTGAGCCACCACGCCATCTGGCTGCTGGGCATCCTGGTCGGGTTGCGGATGGTGAACATCGACCTCACGGCGCTGACTATCGTGGTCGGCGCGCTCGGCCTCGGCGTCGGCCTCGGCCTGCAGAACATCGTGGCGGACTTCGTGGCGGGCGTCGTGCTGCTCTTCGAGCGTCCGATCAAGGTGCACGACCGGGTGACGTCGGAGAGCATCGAGGGGAACGTCGTCGCGATCAACTTCCGCGCGACGACCATCGTGACCAACGACAACATCACGATGATCGTGCCCAACTCCGAGTTCGTGAACCGCAGGGTCATCAACTGGTCGCACGACGACCCCAAGATCCGCATCCACGTGCCGATCGGGGTCGCGTACGGGTCGGACGTCGGGCTCGTAACCGAGACGCTGCTGGAGGTGGCACGGAAGGACTTCGCGGTGCGCGACGAGCCGGCGCCAGCCGTGCACTTCGTGGAGTTCGGGGACTCGTCGCTGAACTTCGAGCTGCTGGTGTGGATCGACAACGCGGCCGAGCACTTCCGGCTGCGGAGCCGGCTCAACTACGCGATCGACGAGGCGTTCCGTACACGCGGCATCCAGATCCCGTTCCCGCAACGGGACCTGCACGTCCGAACGGTGCCGCCGTCCCTGCTGCCGCAGGCCTGAGACAGGAGTCAGGGGTCAGCCGCCAGGGGTCAGGCAGGGGGCAAGGGGCAGCCGTCAGGGGTCAGGAAGTTCTTCCTGACCGCCGACCGCTGACCGCTGACCCCTGATCAGGCAGTTCCCCCTGACCGCCGACCGCTGACCCCTGATATCGTCAGAAGATCTGCCGCCCGGTCGCCGAGCGCTCCTCGTGCCGGGTGCCGATGCCGACCAGGCTGTAGGCGGGGCACCAGCCGAGGATGCCGGTCAGCAGCGGCAGAAATGCCGCCACGCCGACGACCACGCCCGCGGCGCTGCCGGCCAGCACCTGCCAGCCCAGATAGAGCAGCGCGACCCCCGCGACGACCCGCAACGCCCGGTCCCAACCCGCTTCGTTCACCAACGTCATTCCCGACCTCCCGGCCCGACAGAAAGAGCCCCTATTCTTCTGGATGCACGAGACGGGGGGAAGGTGACAGGACGGGGGGCGGGGGGCGTTACGCCCTCTTCGCGGTCCACGCACGCCAACCACGAAGGGCGCGAAGCCCTCGAAGGCAGCCCGTCCGTGGCTGGCGACCTTGGCGGCCCGACCGCGGGTCGGGCCGCGCCGGGCGGTGTGTGCGATCGTGGGAGCGAAGCGCGCGAGGCCATGCCCTCAGGTCCCGGACGCGTTTCGCTCTCACGATCGCGCACGCCGCCGGCCGCCTCGGGCGGCCGAGGTCGCCAGCCGGGAAGAACGTTTCGCCTTGATATGAATGGATGAGGAGATCACGAAGCGTCGTCCCGCACGTCGCAGCGTGACGCCCCTCGTGACCTTCGAGCACTTCGTGGTATCCATCCGTGGGCAGGTGATGCAGCGCGACAGCACATCGTGCCCTTCGTGGCACGCGAAACCGCCGTCATCGTGTCGTCGTGGTTCCGCGGGCGCGGTTGCAACGTGACGGAAGGCGCGCAACGCGAAGGCGGGCGTCAGGCGTGTGAACCCGGACGCGACGACAGGGAGGCCGCGAGCGCCGCGAGCGCCCGGCGGAGCCGCGCGTGGCCGTCGAACGCCGCCACGAAGTCGGATTCGCGGCGGCCGCCCTTGGCGCGCAGGACCCGGGCCAGGGACCGACGGTCGGCGCGGGGCCACCGCGTCACGCCCGGGAGCAGGAGCACCAGGGGTGCCAGGCGCTGCCAGGCCAGACGCTCGGCGGCCGGGAAGCGCCGCCAGTCGCCCGCGCCCAGCAGGGCGGCCGCCTCGGCCGCCGACTCGCGGACGGCCCGGTCACGGTCTGGCCCGAACCGCGCGTTCAACGCGTCGGTCACCGCGAGGCCGAAGCGGTCGATCGGCAACACGCCAATCACGTCATCGCGGCGCGGCCCGAGGTCCAGGAACACGTTGCGCCGCGCGAGCCGGCGCAGCGTCGCCGGGCTCGACCGGTGCGACGGGCGAACGGCCATGCGCGCGAGCTCGCGCCGGACCAGCCGCCGCACCTCGGCGTCGCGCGGGCGAAACCCGAGCTTGTAGTAGAACCACCACGCGCCCGACTCGATGCCCTCCTCGTTCCCGTGGCCGAGCTGGTACGGAAAGATCGTGAACGTGTCGGTTCCGAACAGCGCGCGGACGACGGCCAGGAAGCGGCCGTAGGCGTAGGCGGCCTCCGCGCCGCGGAAGGTCTCGAAGATGTTGAACGCGATCTCCGACGAGCGCAGCAGCGCGCTCGCGAGCGCGTAGCCGATCGGCACGCCGTTCTGCAGCACGAGGAAGCCGTAGACCGCCTCGAGCAGCATCCGGCGCTCCGGCACGACGCCGAGACAGGCGAACGTCAGGCCGCCGCCGCAGTCCACCAGCCGCGCGTCGAGCGGCGACGCCCCCTCGAAGGCGTCGAGGTCGCGGCTGCGTGTGACCATGGACTCGCGCGCCATGTCGATATAGCGCGCGCCGTCGCGCGGGCCGAGCGGACGGATGGTGCGCGGCGGCGTCCGCGCCTCGGCGCGGAGGTCGGGCCGCCCGCGCCGGAGCGGGCCGGTGCGGACGACCAGCGGTGCGCGCACATCGCGCGCGCGCGTCCGGCTCGGCGTGCCGGGCCCGGGCGCGAGCTTCAGCATCAGGCCGAGCTCCTCGTAGAGGTGGTCGCGCACGAACGGTCCGGCGTCGAGCGCGGCGAGCCGGCCGACGAGAAACGCCGCGTCGGTCACACCGCCGCGGAGCCGGTCGAGCCACGCGCGCCCCTCGAGCGGCGGTTCGTCCTGGCCGGGGCTCTCCGCGTAGGCCGAGAGCAGCGTCAGGTGGCGCGACACCTTCGAGTCGTCCACGTCCTCCCAGTCCACCGACAGCCGGTCGCCCCAGCGCGCGGCCAGCCAGCGCGCGGTCGCCGCCGTGAAGCGGTAGTACGTCTCGGTGCCGGCAATGCCCGTGTCGGCGAGCGCGGCGCGGTGCCGGCGAAGATCGGCGCGGCGCTCGAAGCGCGCCAGCATGCGCGCCACCTGCACGAACACCGCGGCATCGTCGGGATAGGCGTGCAGGAAGCAGAGCCGCTCGTGCAGCTCGCGCACCTGGGCCGCGGTCACGAGACGCCCGCGATCGAGCGCGCGGAGCAGCGCGAGCCGCTCGGCCCCGCGCCCGGGCCCGTACTCGCCCCTGATGGCCACGAGACGACGAAGCGCTGACTGGAGACGGCGTGTCATGCGGCTGCCCGCTCGAAGAAGCCCAAACAGTGTTCCACTGCGACCGATCCTACCGATTCACCACGAAGGGCGCGAAGCTCACGAAGTCAGGGCCGGCCGCGCACGGCGCGGCCCGCGAGGGAGCGGCGCGGGGCGATGGGGCCCCGCAAGCGACCGAGCCGGGGTGTGGGGCGGAGCCCCACGTGAGTCTAGAACGGCCACAGCCGGCGCGCCACGGGCATGAACGGCCACGGCGTGCCGAGGAGCACCAGCAGCGTGGCGAGCCCGAAGAAGAGTGCCGCCGTGAAGTGTCGGGCGCGATCGGTCGACGCCCGGCGCAGGCGGACACGGCCCACGTGCGCGAGCGCCAGCGCGGCAATCATGATGGTGATGTGCTCGGCCACCCAGAACCGCACGACGCCGTTCTGCATGGCTGCGGCCAGGTGCCGGAACGCGCCGGTCGTGATCGGGCTCAGCACGAGGTACAGCAGGAGCCCGAGCAGCACCTGCACGTCGAAGGCGATCACGAACAGGCGGCCCGCCGTGTCGTCGGCGCCCGTCCACGGCTTCCTGAAGAACCAGCCCAGCTTGCCCCGGCCGGTCGCGTAGATCCCCAGCAGCACCACGGCCCACCGCATCAGCGAGTGGAGCGTCAGGGTCAGCGTGAACATGGACCCTATCTTAGTGCATTGCCGATTGACTACCCCTCGACCGCCGGGTCCGTCGTCGCCGCCAGCGCGCGCTCGATGATCGCGAAGCCCTCGTCGAGCTCGCGCTCGGTGATGGACAGCGGGGGGTTCGTGAAGAAGGTGTGCCAGCGCACGAACGTGTAGAGACCGGCCTCGCGGAAGAAGCGGTCGAGCGCGGCCATCTCCTCCGACGTGCCGTTGAAGGGCGCCATCGGCCGCCGCGTGCGCCGGTCGCGGACCAGCTCAACGAGGCCGAAGAGCCCGATCGACCGCGCCGCGCCCACCGAGGGATGGCGCGCCTCGAGCGTCGCGAGCCGCGCCCGCATCCGCTCACCCATGCGCCGCGCGTTGCCGATGAGATCGTCCTCTTCGTACACGGCGATGGTCGCGAGCGCCGCCGCGCACGCGAGCGGATGGCTGTTGTAGGTGAGGCCGCCCCAGTAGACCCGATCCTGGAAGTGCCGCACGAGCGGCGGCCGGAGCCCGACCGCGCCCAGCTGCACGTACGAGCTCGTGAGGCCCTTGGCCATCGTGATGAGGTCGGGCACCACCTTCCAGTGATCGACGGCGAACCAGGCGCCCGTCCGGCCGAAGCCCGACATCACCTCGTCGGCGATCATCAGGATCCCGTGCTTCGTGCACAGATCGCGCACGCCCTCGAGGTACCCGTCGGGCGGCACCAGCACGCCGTTGGTGCCCGTGACCGGCTCCAGGATGAACGCCGCGATCGTCCGGGGCCCCTCGAGCTCGATGACCTCTTCGAGCCGCGCGAGCGCGTCGCTGGCGGTCTCCCAGCCGCGCTCGATGCCGTGATACGGATCGAGCACGTGCACCACGCCCGGGATGCCGGGCTCCGCCGGCCACCGCCGCGGATCGCCGGTGAGCGTGAGGCTCCCCGCCGTCGCGCCGTGGTACGAGCGGTAGCGCGCCAGGATCTTGTGCCGCCCGGTGACGAGCCGGGCGATCCGCACCGCGTTCTCGTTCGCCTCGGCGCCGCCGTTGGTGAAGAAGAAGGTCTCGATGTCACCCGGCGCGATCTCGGCCAGCTTCGCGCCCAGCCGCGCGCGCACCTCCGTGACCAGATGCGGGCTCACGTAGGCCAGCTTCGCCGCCTGCTCCTGAATGGCCCGGACGATGCGGTCGTCGCCGTGGCCGGCGTTGACGCACATCAGCTGGCTGTTGAAGTCCAGGTACCGCTTGCCCTCGGGCGTCCAGAAGTACGCGCCCTTGGCGCCCGCGACCGGGATGGGATCGACCCACCCCTGCGCCGCCCACTCGAACAGCGTGTGCCGCTTCGCCAGGGCGATCATCTGCTCGCCGGTCATCGCGCCGCCGGAAGTCGTCGTCACGGGTCCGCCCTCTCACGCCCCCCGGCCGCGCTCGACGGTGCCCGTGAGCTCGAGCACCGCCAGCGCGAGGACCTTTGTGGCGTTCGTCAGATCATCGATTGTGCACCATTCGTCGGGCTGGTGGGCCACCTCCAGCTCGCCCGGCCCGTAGGCCACGCAGTGCGGGACGCCGGCGATGGCCGCGACGTGCTTGTGGTCGTAGGTGCCGGGGCTCGCCACGAGCGTCGCGGGCCGGCCCAGGACGCGTGCGATCGCGTCCGAGAGGGCGCCGATCACGGGCGAGTCGTCCGGCGTGCGGACCGGCGGCACCACCATCAGGTCGCGCACGCCGTGCGACAGGCCCGGCATCCGGGCGACGGCGCGCCCCACCACGTCGACCACCTCGGCCTTGGTCCGCTCGAATCCCTCTTCGAGCAGGAAGCGGCGGTCGAACACCGCCCGGCACCGGTCGGCCACGCACGGCGTCTGGATCCCGCCGATCCGCTGCCCCCCTTCGATGCCGTTGACGTTGAGCGTGGCGTGGCGCGCGGCGTTCGGGACGACGGGCACCGCCGTGGTGCGGGCCGCCAGTGCCGGCTGCAGCTCGTCCCGGAACGCCTGCAGCACGAGGCCCATCCCGTCGACGGCGTTCACGCCGAGAAACGGCATGCTGCCGTGGCCGATCCGACCGCGCGTCTCCACCTCGAACCAGTACACGCCGCGATGGCCGATGCAGATGCGGCCGACGCCGAGCGGCTCCGGGATGATGACCGCGTCGGTGCGGCCCGCCGCGATCCGCCCGTGCTCGGCGAGCCAGGCCACGCCGGCGAGGCCGCCGCTCTCCTCGTCCACCGTGCCGCTCACCTCGACGGTGCCGGCGAGCTCGACGCCCGCCCGCCGGATGGCCTCCACCGCGAAGACGGCCGCGGCCAGGCCCGCCTTCATGTCGCACGCGCCGCGCCCGTAGATCCGCCCGTCGCGCACGAGGCCGCCGAACGGGTCCACCGTCCAGCCGTCGCCGGGCGGCACGACGTCGAAGTGGCCGTTGAGGTGGACGAGGGGCCGCGCGCGCGCGCCGCGCCGCGTGCCGACGACGTTCACGCGCGGGTGGGCCGGCGTGTGCTCGGGCCGGCCCTCGGCCTCGAAGTACTCGACCTCGCAGCCGGCCCGTGCGAGCCGGTCGCCGATCGTGCGGGCGCACTCGGGGTAGGCGTCGCCCGGCGGATTCACGGTGGGGATGCGCACCAGGTCCGCGGCGAAGGCGACGGCCTCGTCGGCCGCCGCCTCCACCGCGCCCAGGACCCGGTCGATGGTGGTCACGGACACCAGTCTGGACTCTCTACTGCGCCCCGAACAGGTACCGGAAGCCGATCTGAACCTCGCGCCCCGGCAGGTACGTCGCCGGCGTGCCGAAGTCGGGCCCGGACACGTTGGCGACCGTCGCGACGTTCGCCCGGTTGCGCAGGTTGAACGCCTCGACGAGCACCGTCACGCGGTGCTGGCCCAGGAACCGGACCTGCTTCTCGACGCGCAGGTCCACGTCGCCGTAGGCCTTGGTCCGGAACCCGTTGCGCAACTGCGTCGTGTCGCGCTGGTCCACCAGGCCGTCGCCGTCGAGGTCCTGGATCCCGCGCGGGCTGAACGCCGAGCCGCTGCGCCAGTAGACGATCCCGCTCACGTGGAAGTCCAGCGGCAGCACGACGAGCCCGTTGGCCACGAAGATGTGCGGCACCGACTGGTTCGACACGCCGTAGTCGAGCTCCGGGTGGTTGTTGTTCGAGAAGGTCGATCCCACGTCGCCCGTCAGCAGGTTGTCGCGCGCCCGCGAGCCGGTGTAGGACACAGTGAGCTGGTAGCGGTCGTTGAACCGCTTGCGCAGCGACAGAATCACCCCATCGTAGTTGATCCGGCCGTCGTAGCCCACCTGGCTGATGCGCGGCCCGCCGTCGGTCGTCTTGCCGAAGTTCGGATCGCCGGGCGGCACGTCGAACAGGTTGACGATGCGTCGCGTCAGCAGGTCGCGCGACCGGCGGTGCACGTACATCGCCGACATCGTCATGTTGGCCGTCAGCTCCTGGTCGATGCCGACGCTGAACGCCCGGGTCCACGGCGTCTTGTCCTGCGAGTACTGGGACACGTCGCGGCTCTGGTCCAGCGGGCCGCGCGGGAAGAACGACAGCACGCGGTTGCCGACGATCGACCCGCCGGGTACGTCGAAGAACCGCCAGTCGGTGCCGGGGTAGGTCGACTCGAGCAACGCGATCACTTGGTCCGGCGTCTTGCCGCTCAGCTGCTGCACGTTGTCCGACGTCACGACCGGCGGCTTCGACGGGTCCGGCACGGTGATGCCCAGCAGTTGGTAGAGCGCCAGCGGGTTGGCGCGGAGCGCGTTGGCCAGCGGCGTGTAGAGCGGGTTCTCGGCCGGGCCGCGCCCGCCGGTCGCCGTCGGGAAGCCGGACGTGATCACCAGGTCGATGAGCGAGTCGGTGTAGTCGGAGCCGAGCCGCGGCAGCGCCACGTCGAACGCCGACCGCGTGAACACGCCGCCCTTCTCCGGCACCGTCGCCGCCGCGCTCAGCACGTTGCGGTCGTAGAAGATGCCCCAGTTGGCCTTCACGACCGTCGTGTGCCGCCCGCCCACGTCCCAGGAGATGCCCAGCCGGGGCGCCACGTTGTTCTTGTCGCCGCCGAACAGGCTCGACCAGTCGTAGCGCACGCCCAGGCTGAACGTCAGGTCCTGCCGCGGGCGCCACGTGTCCTGCGCGAAGAACCCCAGCTGGTTGTTCGTCATGTTCACGTCCAGGCTGCCGTTGGGGTTCGCCGACAGGGTGAAGAACCGCGCGGCCGACTGCGCGAAGCCCAGATTGGTGAAGTTGTCCGCCATGATCTGGTTCACGTTCGGGTAGAGGAACGCCGCCGAGTACTCGACGTCGTTGGTCACCTCGCTCGTGCCCGTGAGCCGCGTCCGGTCGAAGCTCCAGCCCGCCTTCAGGCTGTGGTCGCCGCCGAGGCCCGTCACGTAGTGCGAGAGCGCCTGCTGGAACGCGTACTGGTCGGTCTTCCGGTCCACGCGCCCGCCGAACGGCGCGCCCGTCTGCAGGAAGCCGCTGCGGAGCAGGATGAGCAGCGGCTCGGAGCGCGTCGTGCGGTCCAGGTTGTTGCCGCTCTCGCCCCTGATGTACGTGCCCGACGACTCGAGGAACGTCGCCGGCCCGAAGACGATCGTGTCGCGCGCGCTCGCGCTCAGCGCCGGCGCCGCCGTCGTGGCCGCCGCGCTCGGCAGCGCGATCGTGCCGGCCACCGGCGAGCTGATGCTGCCCGTCACGTCCTGCGTGCTGCGGTCCACCGACACGCTCAGGTGGTGGTCGCCCGAGATCGTCCAGTCGAACTTGCCGAAGCCGGTGAAGCCGCCGGTCTTCGGCCCGACGCCGAAGTCCTCCGTGCCGCCCGGCGTGGCCAGGCCGTCGAGGACGAACGTCGGGATCTTCGACAGGTCGAAGTTGGTGCCGCGCGTCTCGTTCAGCTTCTCGAACGACGCGAAGAAGAACATCGAGTCGCGCTTGATCGGCCCGCCGAGCGTCGCGCCCCACTGCTTGCGGTTCAGCTTCTGCGGGCTCTGGCCGCTCACGTTCGACGAGTCGAGGCGGTTGTTGCGATAGAACCAGAACGCCCGGCCGTCGAACTGGTTGGTGCCCGAGCGCGTGATGATGTTGGCCACGCCGCCCTGCGCGCGGCCGAACTCCGCGTCGTAGCCGCTCGTGATGACCTCGAACTCCTTGATCGAGTCCTGCGTGTAGCGCACCTGCGGCCCGCCGTTCAGCGGGTCGTTGTTGGTGGTGCCGTCCACCAGGTAGGAGACCGCCGCGCCGCGCTCGCCGAAGATCTCCACGTTGGTCCCCTCGGGCCGCGTGGGATCGGGGCGCGCGCCCGGCGCGAGGCCGATCAGGTCGATGAAGTTGCGGCCGTTGAGCGGCAGCGCGTCGATCGTGCGTTGGCTGACGTTCGCGTTCAGGTCCGCGCGCGACACCTCCACGAGCGGCGCCGGCGCCGACACCTGCACGGCCTCCGACAGCCCCGCCACCTTCATCGTGAAGTCGAGCGTCGTCTGCCGGTTGAGCAGCACGTCCACGTCGGTCCGCGTGAGCGTGCCGAACCCGTTCAGCGTCGTCACGACCTTGTACACGCCCGGTGGCACGAGCGGCACCCGGTACGTGCCGTCGGCGGCCGTCACCGCCGTGAGGCTCTCGCGCTGGAGCGCCGGGCCCGTGACCGTCACGGTGACCCCCGGCAGCACCGCCCCGGTCGAGTCGTGAATGGTGCCGGTAATCCAGCCGGTCGTCACCTGGGCGCCCGCCCAGGCCGGTGCGCACACCACGAGCAGGCACGCGCCCGCCCACGTCAGCCAGAGTCGTCGGTCGCTCGTCATGGTCCCCCCCGCCATGTCCTCAGTACCGCGTGGTAATCACCTTCTGCTCCGTGTAGAACCGCACGCCGTCCTTGCCCGTCGCGTGCAGGTCCCCGAAGAACGACCCCTTCCACCCGGCGAAGGGGAACATCGCCATCGGCACGGGCACGCCGACGTTCACGCCGATCATGCCGGCCTCGACCTCGGTCGTGAACGTGCGCGCCGCGCCGCCGTCGCGCGTGAAGATCGACGCGGCGTTGCCGAGCGCCGACTGGTTCACCACCGCCAGCGCGGCCGCCAGGCTCTCGACCCGGATGACGGTGAGCACCGGGCCGAAGATCTCCTCGCGCGCGATTCGCATGTCCGGCCGCGCGCGGTCGAAGATGCTCGCCCCGAGGAAGAAGCCCGGCCCCTCCGCCCGGGTCCGCCCGTCCAGCACGAGCGTGGCCCCCTCGTCGGCCCCCACCGTCAGGTACTGCGCGACCCGGTCGCGGTGCGCCGCGGTGACGAGCGGCCCGAGCTCGGCGCCCGGCGCGTCGCCCGGCGCCATCGCGAGCGCCGCCGCGCGCGCCCGGAGCCGCTCGACGAGCGCGTCGCCGGCCGGCGCCACCGCCACCACCACGCTCCCGGCCATGCACCGCTCGCCGGCCGACCCGAACGCCGAGCCGACAATGGCCGGCACCGCCTGGTCGAGGTCGGCGTCGGGCATCACGACCAGGTGGTTCTTCGCGCCGCCGAGCGCCTGCACGCGCTTGCCGCGCGCCGCCGCGCGCGCGTAGACGCCCGCCGCCGCCGCGCTCGACCCCACGATCGACACTGCCCGCACCAGCGGGTGATCGATGAGCTGCTCGACCTGCGGCGCCGTGCCGTGCACCAGGCTCACCACGCCGGCCGGCAGGCCCGTCTCGTGCAGCAGCTCGACGAGCCGCGTGGCCGTGAGCGGCATCTTCTCGGACGGCTTGAAGACGAACGTGTTGCCGCACGCGATCGCCAGCGGCAGCATCCACAGCGGCACCATCGCCGGGAAGTTGAACGGCGTGATGCCGACCGCGACGCCGATCGGCTGGCGGATCGTGTGGCAATCCACCCCGTGCGAGACCTGCTCGAGCGTCTCGCCCATGAGGAGCGTGGGGATCCCGCACGCGAACTCCACCACCTCGAGGCCGCGCTGCACCGACCCGTGCGCGTCCTCCAGGGTCTTGCCGTGCTCGGTGGTGATCAGCCGCGCGAGCTCGTCCTTGTGGCGCTCGAGCAGGTCGCGGTAGCGGAAGAGATAGCGGGCCCGCACGAGCGGCGGCACCTTCCGCCACTCGAGGAACGCCGCGTGCGCGGCCTCCACCGCCTGGTCCACCTCCGCGCGCGTGCAGAGCGGGACGCGGGCGATGACGACGCCCGTGGCGGGGTTGTAGACGTCGACGTGCTCGCGCGCCGAGGACGCGCGCCAGGCGCCGCCTGCGTGAAACCGGCAGACGGCCGGCGCCCCTGTGGCGGAAACGGCCATGCGAACCTCCGCTGCAGCTACAGAAGATGAGGAAGGCTCCTTGTATCGCAATAATGTAACGTTGTCAACATTGCAGGCTTCCTGTAGCATGCGCTCATCCAGCGTCGAGCAGCCATGACCCCGTCCCCTGCGCCCCGTCGGGGCGGCCCGCGCGGCCGCGCCAGCCGCACGGCCGCCGGCACCGGCCGGTTCGGCCCGCTCACCGTCGGCCAGACCGCCCGGCTCGTCGGCGTCAGCCCGTCCACGCTCCGGTTGTGGGAGAGCGTCGGCCTCGTCGCGCCCGGGCGCAGCCGCGGCCGCTATCGGCTCTACGACCCC
>JAHECP010000258.1 GCA_024641665.1 Acidobacteriota bacterium | reverse complement strand
CTGCCCGACCACCGCGGCGAACACGCGGCCGGGCGATGCGCCGAACGCCATGCGCACCCCGATCTCGTGCGTGCGCTCGGCGACGCTCGCGGCGAGCGTGCCGTAGAGCCCGATCGCGGCGAGCGCCAGCACGAGCAGGCCGAACCCGCCGGCGAGCGTCGCCATCACGCGGCCGGGGAACAGCGGCCCGCTCCGGAACGCGTCGTAGGTCGTCACGACGGGCGTGACGTTCCGATCGAGCGCAACCGCCTGGGCGCCGAGCGCCGGCAGCAGCCGCGCGGAATCGCCCGCCGTCCGCACGTGCACGGTGAGCGCGCCCGCGTCGAGCTGCGCCGCCGGCGCGTACACGTAGGGCCGCGGGTCCTCGCCGAGCGTGTAGTACTTGATGTCGCGCGCGATGCCCACGATCCGCAGCACCGGACCGTCGGGCGCGGGCGCCAGCGTGTGGCCGAGGGCGCTCGCGCCCGGCCACAGCCGGCGCGCCAGCGTCTCGTTGACGACCGCGACCCTCGCCGCGCCCGGGGCGTCGTCGCGCTCGTCGAACCCGCGCCCTTCGACGAGCGGGATGCCGAGCGTGCGGAAGTAGCGCGGCCCCACCAGGTTGTAGTCGAAGTGGAAGCCGTCCGGATCGCCGGGTGGCGTGGCCCCGTCCACGCGAAACGTGATCCGCTCGCGGTCGTAGCCGAGCGGCACGACGAGCCCGGTCGTCACGCCGTCCACCCCCGGCAGTGCTCGCAGCCGCGACGTCAGGTCGTCGTAGAACGCGCGCACGCGGTCGGGCGGGTAGCCGAACCGCTTCAGGTCGATGGACATCAGCGCCAGGTGGCGCGTGTCGAACCCGACATCGAACGCCGTGGCGCGGCGCACGCTCCGCAGCAGCAGGCCCGAGACGACGAGCAGCACGAGGCACACGGCCACCTGGAGGACGACGAGGACACGGCGCGCGCGCGCCTGGCGGCGTCCTCCGGCAAGGCGCGCCGAACCCTCGCCGATCGCGGCGGCAAGATCCTCGCGGCCGGCGCGCCAGGCGGGCCACAGCCCGAAGAGGATCGCCGTGAAGACGACGAGCGCGACGCTGAACGCGACAACGCGCCCGTCGAGCGCGAGCACCGGCGCGACGCCGCCGAACTGGCTTTCGGGCGGCAGCGCCGCCTCGAGCGCGCCAAAGGTCCACCGCGCCAGCACGAGCCCCGCCCCACCGCCGAACGCGGCGAGCACCAGGCTCTCGGTGAGCCACTGCCGCGCGAGCCGCGCCCGGCTGGCGCCGAGTGACTGGCGAAGGGCCAGCTCCACACGGCGCACGGCGAGCCGCGCCTGCATCACGCCGGCGATGTTCGCGCAGGCGACGAGCAGCGCCAGGACGACGACCGCCATCGAGAAGCCGAGCAGGCGCGCCGCGCTCTCGCGCGTCTCCTCGGGGAGTGCGGCCGCCGGGTACAGCGCCACCCCGAACCCGTCATCCACGCGCGGGTACTCGGCCGCGAGCCGGCGCGTCAGCTCGTCCATTCGGGCCTGAGCTTGTGCAGGCGACACGCCCGGCCGCAACCGTCCCGTCATCCACAGCCAGCCCCAGCCCCGGCGCTCGCGCGAGAGGCCCGTGTGCCGCAGCGCGTCGTGCATCGAGAGCGGCACCCACACATCGGCCGGCATGGCGGAGAAGCTGCCGCGGAACGACGGCGGCATGACGCCGACGATCTCGAACGACGCGCCGTTGAGCCGCACGGTCCGGCCCACGGCGTCGGCGGATGCGCCGAAGCGGCGGACCCACACCCGGTGGCTGATCACGGCCACCGCGCGTGCGCCCTCGATGCGATCGTCGTCGGGAACGATCGACCGGCCGATGGCGGGCGCCACCTGCAGCGTCGAGAAGTAGTTGCCGCCCACCAGCTCCGCGCGCAGCGGCTCCGGTTCGCCCTCGTCGCCGAGGCCCAGGCTGACGTTCACATTGCGGTGGACCGTCAGATCGAGGAACGCCGCCGACCGATCGCGCAGATCCGCGAAGTTCGGGTACGAGACGACGTCGAAGCGCCGGTTCGGGAACGTGCCCAGAACCCGCACGACGCGGTCGGGGTCGGGCACGGGCAGCGGGCGCAGCAGCAGCGCGTCCACGAAGCTGAACACGGCCGCGTTGGCGCCGATGCCGATTGCCAGCGTGAGCACGGCGACGGCGGCGTAGACGGGCTGGCGCGCGAGCGTGCGGAGCGCGTAGCCCACGTCCTGGCGGAGCGCGTCCCAGTGCTCGCGCGGCGCGACGCGGAGGACGCCCGCGAGCGTGCGGGCCCACAGGCGGGCGAGCTTCGCCAGACCGTGACGGCGGGCCTCCTCGCGCTCGTCGCGGAACGCCGCCTCCATCTCTGGTCCGAAGTCGCCCCGGAAGGCGGACGGGAACAGACGCAGCAGCGCGCGGTAGAGGCGATCGGCGAGCGGGTCGCGGGACCGTGTCATGGTCGTGGCTCCGCGGTCAGGCTTGGCCGCGCCCCGGAATCAGCCGGCGCGTGCGGGCGGTCGCGATCATCTGCGCGAGACGGTCCGCCTCGGCCGCCGCCACGGCGCGGCCGAAGGCCGTCAGGTGGTAGTAGCGCCGCCGCTCGTCGTCCTCGGCGGCGGGCGGACGCCGCCGGCTCTCTTCGATGAGACCGTCGGCGAGCAGCCGCTTGACGATGCCGTAGAGCGTGCCGGTGCTGAGGACGACGCGTCCTTCGGTACGGCGGGCGACGTCCTTCAGTATGGCGTAGCCGTGCGTGTCGGCCTCGGCGATGGCGAGCAGCACGTGGAAGACGGCCGGGGTCAGCGGGAGGAGCGACGATGCGTCTCTTGACATGGACAATGACCCACGGAAATACCACGGAATAACCACGGAACAACCACGGAATAACGACGGAAATTCCGCGGAAATCACCACGGCGTGACCACGGAAATCGCCACGGATCCGCGGCCGACGAACTGTATCGTGAATATATGGCGTCAGACGACACATAGTCAAGCCCGCCGTCTCCCTCCCGGCCGCCCTGCGCGCCGAATAGCGGGCGCGGTATGCTGGAAGCGGGATGCCATCCGACGCCCAGCCGGCCGCCCTCGTCGTCTTCGACCTCGACGGCACGCTGGCCGACTCCTCCAAGGACCTGGCCGACGGCGTCAACCTGCTGCTCGCGGAGCTCGGCGGGCGCCGCCTGCCGGACGACGATGTCGTCCGCATGGTGGGCGAGGGCGTGGAAGTGCTGGTGGCGAGGGCCCTGGCGGCGGGCGGCGTGGACCCGGCGCCGCCGGACGCGGTGAGCTTGGACCGGTTCGTCGCCATCTACGAGGCGCGCATGCTGGTGCACACACGCGTCTATCCCGGCATTCCCGAAGCGCTGCGCCACACGGCGGGCGTCGCGCGGCTGGCCGTGCTCACCAACAAGCCGGCGCGCGAGACCGCCGGCCTGCTGCGCGGGCTGGCGATCGACGAGTTCTTCGGCGACGCGGTCGTGGCGGGCGACGGCCCGCTGCCGCGCAAGCCCGACCCCGCGGGCCTGCGGCACCTGATGGCCCTGCTGGGCGCCGCGCCCGAGACGACGCTGATGGTGGGCGACTCGCGGATCGACCTGGAGACGGCGCGGGCGGCCGGGACCGCCGTCTGTCTCGCGCGCTACGGATTCGGCTTCCGCTTCCAGCCGAACGAGATCGCGGACGTCGCCCTCTTCGCCAACAGCCCGGCGGACCTCGCGGGCGCGATCGACCGCTGGTGGGCGGCGACCGGCGTCCCCGGCTCGAGACGCTGAGCCGCGAAAACAAGGGTCGCGACGTCGTGGCCTCCGCGGGCCTCGTGGTCTGATTCGTGTTCGCGATCCCAGCGTGACAGCATGCCCTCACATGGACTGCCGGACGGCGCCCGCGTCACCGAGATCGCCCTGGTCGTCGCCGACCTGGCGCGCGAAACGCGCTTCTACACGAACACGCTCGGCCTGCGCGAGCTGAGCGCGGCGCCGGGCCTCGTGCGGCTCGGCGCCGGCGGCGCGTTCCTGCGCCTCGAGGAACGGCCGGGCGCGACCCGGCCGTACGGCGCCACCGGCCTGTTTCACTTCGCGATCCTCTATCCGTCGCGCGCGGATCTCGCCGGCGCGCTCCGGCGCCTGCTCGACGCGCGCTACCCCCTGCAGGGCGCGGCCGATCACCTGGTGAGCGAGGCGATCTACCTCGCCGACCCCGAAGGCAACGGCATCGAGATCTACCGGGACCGCCCGCGCGACGAGTGGCCCATGCGGGGGCGCGAGGTGCGCATGGCCACCGACCCGCTCGACATCGACGGGCTGCTGGCGGCCACGCCGGAAACCTGGGACACGCTCGACGCCACGCGGCTCGGGCACGTCCACCTGCAGGTGCACGACATTCCCGCCGCGGAAACGTTCTACCGCGACCGCCTCGGCTTCGATCTCATGGCCCGCTACGGCCGCCAGGCGAGCTTCCTCGGGGCGGGCGGCTATCACCACCACGTCGGCGTCAACACGTGGTCGACGCTCGGCGCGCCGCCGGCCCCGGAAGGGGCGCTGGGATTGCAGTGGTTCCGGCTCGAGACGGGCGGCGAGCGACCGCCCGACTGGATTCAGGCGTCGCTCGAGTCGGGCGGCGTCACCGTTCGCGAGGAGGACGGCGAGCTCTGGACGCGCGATCCGTCGGGGCACGCGATCGTGATTGCGGCCCGGTGACGTTCCGCGGCCATTGCCGTCACTTCTTTCCGTGGCGATTTCCGTGGCTTCCTTCTGTGGTATTTCCGTGGTCATTCCCTTCCGTCCCCCATTGACGGCAATCCGGCGGCGGCGGTGGGAAGGCGGCGCACGGGCCTGGACAGGCGCCCGCAACTGCTTGTGCCGCCTGAGCTTGACCGAGCCGTCCGGCGGGAACGTCCCTTGCTGTACTAGCTCAAAGCGCGATGTCGTCCATTCCGAGGTGCGCTCATGACGCCCAAGAACAAGCCGGCCGATGACGCCAGTGTTGCCACGCTTCCGGTCCCCGAGACGCACAAGCCGTATCGGCACCGCGCCATCGGCGACCACCAGCTGCACCCCGAAACCCAGATGATGGGCTACGGCTACGATCCGGCGCTGTCGGAAGGGTCGGTGAAGTGCCCGATCTTCCAGACCTCGACGTTCGCGTTCAAGACCGCGGAGGACGGCAAAGCGTTCTTCGAGCAGGCGCACGGCGTGCGCGCGTCGGGGCCCGACGGCGAGATGGGCCTGATCTACTCGCGCATCAACAACCCCGACATCGAGATTCTCGAGGATCGCCTCACGCTCTGGGATCGCGCCGAGGCCAGCGCGGTGTTCAGCAGCGGCATGGGCGCGATCGCGAGCATGCTGCTCACCTTTCTGCGGCCCGGCGACGTGATCGTGCACAGCGAGCCGATGTACGGCGGCACCGAGACCCTCCTCGAGAAGATCCTGCCGCAGTTCGGCATCCAGCGCGCCGGGTTCATCGCGGGACCCGGGCGTCCGACGCTCGAGGAGGCGGTGGCCGAGGCGAAGGCGAAGGGCCGGATCGGAATGATCTTCATCGAGACGCCGGCCAACCCGACCAACGGCCTGGTGGACATCCGCGCGTGCGCGGAGGCGGCGAAGGCGATCGACGGCGGCGAGCGCGGACGCCCGATCGTGGCCGTGGACAACACGTTCCTCGGTCCGCTGTGGCAGCGCCCGCTCGAGCACGGCGCCGACCTGGTGGTCTATTCGCTCACGAAGTACGTCGGCGGCCACAGCGACCTGGTCGCGGGCGGCTGCCTCGGGTCGTCGGCGCTCATCTCGCGCATGCGGCCCATCCGGTCCACGTTCGGCTCGAATCTCGATCCGCACACCTGCTGGCTGCTGATGCGGAGCCTGGAGACACTGCAGTTGCGCATGACCCGCGCCACCGACAACGCGCGGCGGGTCGCCGAGTTCCTGGCCGGCCACCCGAAGGTCGAGAAGGTCGAGTACCTCGGCTTCCTGAAGGAGCACGACCCGCAGTACGCCATCTACCGCCGGCAGTGCGCGGCACCGGGCTCCACGTTCGCCTTCCTGGTCCGCGGCGGCGAGCACGAGGCGTTCGCGGTGCTCAACGCGCTCCAGATCATCAAGCTGGCGGTGAGCCTGGGCGGCACCGAGTCGCTGATGCAGCACCCCGCGGCGATGACGCACTCCGACATGTCCCCCGAGAAGCTGAACGCGCTCGGCGTCACGCCGAACCTGCTCCGGCTCTCGGTGGGCATCGAGCATCCCGACGACCTCATCGCCGACCTCGCGCAGGCGTTGAAGGCCATCTGAACTCAGCCGGGGCTCCGCCCCGGACCCCGGCTCGGTCGCTTGCGGGGACCCCGTCGCCCCGCGCCGCTCCCTCGCGGGCCGCGCCGTGCGCGGCCTGGCACGACACGCATCGGCGATCCCTCCCCGCGCGCTGGCGCGGGCGCGGAGGCGTAGAATGGACCCATGAAGGCCATGGGTCTCGCTGCGCTCGTCCTCGGGATCCTGCTCGTGGCCGGAGAGCTCAGCTACTCCCCCGACATCGGTCCCGGATTCCTGTTCGGTCTCGCCATGGTCGCGGGCGGCATGCTGCTCGTCGGGCGCGCGCGCCGGCGGGCCGAGCCGCCGCGACCCTCGCCGGCGCCGCCGCCGCCGGCCGACC
>JAHECP010000257.1 GCA_024641665.1 Acidobacteriota bacterium | reverse complement strand
CGGGCGCCGCCGCGTCGCCCCGCGACGACGCGGCCGACGAGGAGCGCGCGGTCGGCGCCCTCGTGCACCGCCTGTTTCAGCACGCGGAGGGCCTGGAGGCACCGGCCGTCCACGCGCTCGCCAGGGCGCTGGTCGCTCAAGACGACAACGCAGGCGCCACCGACCGTGAGCGGATCAGCGAGCGGGCCGCCGCGCTGTATCTCGGGCTGCGCGCGCGCGACGACGTGCGGGCGCTGCTTGGGAGCGGGGAGCGGCTCTACGAGGTGCCGTTCTCCTTGTGGCTCCCGCCGGACGCGACGGCCCCGTCAGGCGCCGGCCGTCCGCCGCTCCTTCGCGGCACGATCGACTGCCTGGTCATCGCGCCCGAGGGCGGCGTGGTCGTGGTGGAGCTGAAGACCGGGCGGGCCCGGCCCGAGCACGCCGCGCAGCTCGAGCTGTACGTGATCGCGGCGCGCGCGCTGTTTCCCGATCGCCCCGTGTGCGGCCAGCTGGTCTACGCATGACGCCGGCCGAAGGCGCCCTCACGATCTTCACCATCGGCCATTCGACGCTCGCCGCCGACGAGTTCCTCGCCCGGCTGCGGGCGCACGGCGTGGCGCAGCTGGCCGACGTGCGCACCGTGCCCCGGTCGCGGCGTCATCCGCAGTTCGAGCGCGACGCGCTCGATGCCGCGCTCGGCGCCGAGGGCATCGGGTACCGGCACTTTCCCGATCTGGGCGGGTTGCGCCACCCGCGGCCGGACTCGATCAACACGGCCTGGCAGAATCCGAGCTTCCGCGGCTATGCCGACCACATGCAAACTGGCGCATTCGCGCGGGCCCTCGAGGAGCTGGTGGCCTACGCGGGGGCGCGTCCGACGGCTGTCATGTGTGCGGAGGCGGTGTGGTGGCGATGCCACCGCGCGCTGCTGGCGGATGCCCTGACGGCGCGGGGTGTCGCGGTCCGGCACATCCTGTCCGCCGCTGTCCAGAAGTCGCACACCCTGACGGACTTCGCCAGAATCGAGTACGGTCGGGTCACCTATCCTGGACTGCTCTGAGCCGCGGGCGGACAGCTGACTTCTCGGTGGCAACTGGGAAGAATCCGGCACGCGACAAGATGGCCGCACTACCTCTGCCGGCCAGCCGGCGGGTGTGGCAGGATGGCCCCGAGTTTGCACAGGGGAGGGCGGGAGGACAAGACCATGTCGGTGGCGTCGATGGCAGTGACGCGCGCCAGACCGGCGAGGCTCTTCGAGCTCGAGGCGCTCGAAGGGCTCCCCTGCGGCTGCGTCACCGTGACGTATCGTGCACGGTCGTGGGACCTTGCGGTCGTGTCACTCGAAGCGAAGGGCCCGCACTGCACGCTGGCGGGGCACACCGTCGGCGAGATCCTGCAGCTGGGGGATCCGGCCGAGCTGGACGGCGACGAGGACGACACGCAGTGAGCACAACCGCCCCACCCGACCGCCGGTGCGCCGATCGCGCCGGGCGTCCGCGCGTGCCGAAGGCTCAGGCCTTCGTGGCGAGCGCGACGGCCCAGGCACGCGCGCGCGCCTCGGCCTCCTCCCGCGTCTGACCCACCAGGATTACCGAACCCGCGGGCTTTCCCTTGTCGTCCGGCACCCAGGCCACCCAGTGCGGCCCACGCGCCTCGCTGCGTACGGCGGTTGAGGGCGTGCGTTCGTCGGTCATCGGTCTTGATAGTACACCACCTCGGGCCCGCGCTTCGCCGCGAGATCGCGCGCGAGCGCGACCAGGCGGTCGCGACGCTCGAGCAGCGCACGGATCTGCCAGATCGATAGAAAGTGATCCAGGCGGCGCTTGAGCGTCGCCTCGTTCAGGCGCTCGGCGGCGACGAGGAGTGATCGAGAGAAGCGCGTGAGCGCTTCCTGTTCCTCGAGATCGGACGTGTCGCGGAACGCCCGCGTATGGCCGACCAGGCGGATGCGCCAGTCCGCGGTGATGAGGATCGTGTCGGGCTGGCGGTCGTTGGCAATCAGGCTGTCGAAGAAGCGCACCTTCAGCATCTGGCGTTCCCAATCCTCGGCGTCGGAGACGCTCACGCCCTCGTCCCGGCGTTCCGCCTCGGTCATCGCGCGGTCCACATCGAGGGTCAACGCCCCGCGCGCGCCCGAGATGACGCGCTCGACGGTGGCCGGTACCATGCCGAGCTGCAGGAGCCGGTCGAGCTGGTAGGCGGCGCACGCGCCCCGGTACGTCTCGTCGAGACCGGTGACGGCGCCCCGCACACCGCTCCGGGCCGAGTCAATGCTGAGCCAGGTGGCCTTGAACGGGACGCCCCTGAGCGAGAGGGTGGCGGGCGAGGGGCTCGCGACGTCGCGAAAGGGCCGAGGCGCGTCGACGACCCGGGCCGTTTTGAGCGCCTGTTCGGTGCCCGTTCCCTGAAACACGGCCGTGGCCTGGAGCGCCAGGGAGGAGGCGGCAAGCGCGACGGCTCCGGCCAGATGCGCCCGGCGGGCGGGGTGCACCCCCGCGGGCCTGCCCGGCTCGCGACGGCGCTGGGGAGACGGAAGCCGACCCATGGCACGGCTCCTGGTCGCGTGACCAGCTGATTATGGAGAGTCGCCGCCGGAAGTCAACTAGTGAAGATTAGATTGCGCCCGGACAGGCCGATTCCGTACAATTTCATTACAACAACGCTCTGCCGTGGTTCAGAGCGGGGAGATCAGGCCGATGCCACTGATTTGTCCGAGCTGCGGGAACGACCGTAACTTCCTGGTCAAGACCCTGCAGATGCACGTGGTGCACCTTGAGGACGCGCGTATCGAGGTCACCGAGGAAAGTCGTCCGGCGATTCTCGAAGTGCTGTGCGACGAGTGCGATACGGCGCTCAACTTCGAGGACTTCGAGGACTCGCTGCGCAAGGAAGTGCAGCTGACCCTGGGCGCCCGCTAGACGGCCGGCCGGCGCCGTTTCGGCGCGAGATCCTTCCGAACACCCTCGCTAGGCTTCCTCGTCGGCCTCTTCGAAATAGTCGCATTCGGGGCAGACCCATTCCCGGGTGAGGCGGGTCCGGGTCTTGCTGGATCCGGGAACGCGGTCGACCTGCTCGCGCGTCTCGAGCCGCATCGACTCACTGCACATCGGACACTCTTTCGGTGTCGGCATGGTGGGCCGGCCTCGGGCCGGCGTCGCCGCCCGGGCGGGGGCGGCGCGAGTCGATGCTATCAGCAAGCGACGGGTCGGGTCACGCGGTTCCGGCCGGGCAGTCGGGCCGCCGTCTTGACAAGGGGTGGGGCCGCTCCTATCGTAGCGGGGAGCCGCGCCCGGAGGCGCGGGTGCGATCGATGCGCGACTACTATCAGGTGCTCGGTCTTGCGCCCAACGCGCGAGCCGACGAAATCCAGCGTGCGTGCCGGCAGCTGGCCCGGCGCTACCATCCCGACATCTCGGGCGAGGAGCCGGCCGGCGTCTGTCTCGACACGGTCGACTGGGGGCCGGCGCCGCGCGACGCGGACGGCAACGCGGCGGCCCCGGTCGGCTCCGGCGCGCGCGACAACGGCCTGGACGACGAGATCGCCATCGACTTTCCCTCGATCGACGACGCGCTGGACCGCATGCGCGCCGCGTTCTTCGGGCGGGTGAACGCCCCGCCGCTCGTGACGGCGGAGATTTGCCTCACGCCGCGCGAGGCGTTCTTCGGCGCCGTCGTGCCGCTGCGCGTGCCCGTGCGCACGGTCTGTCGCGAGTGCGGCGGCCGCGGCGAGATCTGGCGCGAGCCGTGCGCGGCCTGCGGCGGCACCGGCGAGGTCATCGGCTCCCACGACATCCGGCTCGAGGTGCCCGCCGGCGTCGGCGACGGCGCGACCGTGCGCATCGGCGTCACGCCGCGGGCGGCGCCGCCGACGCTCGTCGACGTGCGCATCACCATCGCCTGACCCACCCTGAGCCCCGCCCACTGCCATGACCGAGCCGGACGCGTTCGCCGCCACGCACGTGAGGCTGCTCGGCGTGCTGTTCGTCGTGTGGGGCGGCGTGGGCCTGCTCGTGGGCGCGGCGCTGCTGCTGCTCGCCACCGGCGCGGCCGCCATCGCCCAGGCACCCGCCGGCGCGGGCGCGGCCCTCGCCACCCGGGTAACCGCCGCGACCCTCTCGCTCTTCGGCGTCGTGCTCGTCCTGGGCGGCGCCGCCCACGCGTGGGTGGGGACGATCCTGCGCCGCCGGCACGGCGCGGCCCGGCTCGCCGCGCTGGTGCTCGCGCTCCCGAACCTCTTCCTGATCCCGTTCGGGACGGTCTTCGGTGCCTACGGTCTCTGGGTGCTCCTCGACGAACGGGTCCGCCGCCAGTTCGACGTCGCCACGTGACCGCTTGGCAGCGGCGCCCGCTCGCCGTATGATGACGGCCATTGGACTGACATGCCGCAGCGGCGGCAAGGAGACGGGTGGATGGACACCAATACGCCTTCTACGCCTTCGGAGACCAAGGACACCTCGAGCACCGGGCTGGAGCCCAACATGGCCGGCGCGCTGGCCTACCTCGGCCTGTTCGTCACGGGAATCCTGTTTCTGGTGATCGAGAAAAAGAGCAAGTTCGTGCGCTTCCACGCGATGCAGTCGACGATCACATTCGTCGGCATCTTCGTGCTCAATTTCGTCCTGCAGATCGTGCCCATCCTGGGCGTCCTGCTGACGCTGTTCATCATCTTCCCGCTGAGCGTGTTGCTGTGGGCGTTCCTGATGTACAAGGCCTTCAGCGGCGAGAAGTTCAAGCTGCCGTACATCGGCGACATGGCCGAGAAGCAGATCGAAAAGCAGGCGTAACGCACCCTGAGCCGCCCCGTCCCGGTACGATAGAATGGCGATTGGGCCCCCGCCGGCCGGTTCCCAGGGGAGGAACCGGCCGGGGGCGGCCCGGTCGCTACGCCGCGTCACTCCGGCCGGACGTCCTTCGCATCCCCCGATCACGGAATTGTCATGGGTTTGAACGAATCGGCTGTACTCGAGGCGCTCAGGGCGGTCAAGGATCCCGACCTGCACAAGGACATCGTCACCCTCGGGTTCGTCAAGAACCTGACCATTGACGCCGGGCGCGTCGGGTTCACCATCGAGCTGACGACCCCGGCGTGCCCGGTGAAGGACCAGCTCCGCGAGCAGGCCCGTGCCGTGGTCGCCCAGCTGGCGGGCGTCGTCGGTGTGGACGTCGAGATGACGTCGCAGGTGCGGACGTCCGCGCACGGCGACGCGGGCCGCGCGGCGGTCCCGGGCGTGAAGAACGTGATCGCGGTGGGCGCCGGCAAGGGCGGCGTCGGCAAGACGACCGTCGCGGTGAACCTCGCGATCGCGCTCGCGAAGCGCGGCGGCAAGGTCGCCATGATCGACGGCGACATCTACGGGCCGAACGTGCCGATCATGCTGGGCCTCCAGACGCAGCTCACGACCGACGGCAACAAGATCGTCCCGGCCGAGAAATACGGCATCCAGGTCGTCTCGATGGGGTTCCTCACCCAGGACGACGCGCCGGTGATCTGGCGGGGGCCGATGCTGCACGGCGTCATTCAACAGTTCTTCCGCGAGGTGCGCTGGGCCGAGGTGGACTACCTGGTGATCGATCTGCCCCCGGGCACCGGCGACGTGGCGCTCAGCCTGGCGCAGACCGTCCCGGTTTCCGGCGCGATCGTCGTGACGACGCCGCAGACCGTGTCGCTCGCCGACACGCGCCGCGCGGTGCGGATGTACCAGAAGCTCAACATCCCGACGCTCGGGCTCATCGAGAACATGAGCCACTTCGTGTGTCCGAGCTGCCAGCACGAGAGCGACATCTTCGGCAAGGGCGGGGGCGAATCGCTGGCCGAGTCGCTGGCGGTGCCGTTCCTCGGGCGAATCCCAATCTACGAACCGATCCGCGTCGGCGGTGACATCGGCGTGCCCATCGTGGTGAACGAGCCCGACTCGCCGGCGGGTCGCGCGTTCCTCTCGGCGGCCGAGCGGACCGCGGCGCAGGTGTCGATCGCGAGCTTCCGCAAGCCGATCCCGCTCACGCCCGTCAACTGACGGGTGTCACGCTGCGAACGCGCCCACGTACGTCACCACGAAGCACACGAGGTCCCCGAAGGCTGTCTCGCCGAGCGCGGCGACCCGCACGCCCCAAGGGACTCGCCGGAGACGGGGCGGACGCGCGCAAGAGCGCGCGGGTAGTCAGACGTTCTCGAGCGCGCTCTTGCGCGCGTCCGCCCCGTCTCCGGCCGGCGGCCCGGCCGATCGAGTGACCACGGCCGGGCCGCGCGGGTCGTCGCACGGTGCCGGCTCCCACGATGAAACGGTTCCTCTTCGTGAGCTTCGTGCCCTTCGTGGTTACCGTGCGTGACTCGGTTGCCGCGTGATCGAGGTTGAACGTTCGTCGTACGTGCTCACGCCGCCGGTGGGCGCATGCCCGCCAGCGCGCGCATCGCCCAGGCGCCGAGGATGGGCCCCGGCGCCAGCAGGACGAACACCCACGCCCAGCCCAGCGCCTCGGCGGCCGCCGGCACGAGCCGGATGGTGAGCAGCGTCAGGAGGAACCCGCTGCAGGTCTGGAGCGTCAGCGCGGTGCCGACCTCGGTCGGCGGACAGTAATCGGCGACCAGGGCGGAGAACTGCGCGGAGTCGGCGACCACCGCGAAGCCCCAGACCGCGCCGAACGCCAGCAGCGCCGCGAACGGACGCCCGAAGAGGAGGCCGGCCGAGAGCGCGCACGCCGCGCTGGCGAGCATGGCCGCGCCGGCGACGCGGGCCTTGCCGAAC
>JAHECP010000256.1 GCA_024641665.1 Acidobacteriota bacterium | reverse complement strand
CTCACTGGTAACGGAACGTCCGCGCGCTGGCGACGCCGAGCACGACGGCGCCGAACAGGATGGCCACGAGGTGCGGGAGGACCGACGCCGGGCCGTCGCCGAAGCTGATCAGCTTGTGCATGGCGTCCATCGCCCAGCCGGTCGGCAGGGCGAGCGCGAAGTGCTGCATCCAACGCGGCGTGATCTCGATCGGCCACCAGCACCCCCCGAGCGCCGCCAGCACCAGCGTCGTCAGCACGCCGGCGCCCGACATCTGCGCGGTGGTGCGCACGACGTTGCCGAGCAGGAACCCGAGCGACGCGCAGAACGCCGCCCAGCCGATGAGCACGACGATCACCATCGGGAGCGAGCCGCCCCAGTTCATCTGGAAGAGCACGGTGCCCGCGACCAGCGCGAACGCGAGCTGGACGAGGCCGAGCAGGAGCTTGCCGATCCACTTGCCCGTCACGAGCGACCCGCGCGAGATGGGCGTGGACGCCAGGCGCCGCAGCAGGCCCTGCTCGCGCTCGACGACGACGCTGATGGCGCCGCCGGTGAGCAGCACGAGCATCGTGAACATCACCATCGTGCCCGGAATGGTCTGCGCGTAGCCGCTCGGCGGGTCCAGGCGCCGGCCGGCGGAGGTAACCTCGAGACGGATCGGCCGGGACGCCGTCGCGACGGCGCGCACCCCTCCCGCGTCGGGCGCGCGCCCGGCGTCTCCCGCCACGGCGAGGTCCGCGAGCAGCGTGTAGACCGCGCGCGCGACGCGGATGCGCTCGTAGTCGGCCCCCGGTCCCTCGGCGCGGCTCCTGTAGTCGATGATCTGCCGCTCTCCGGCCAGCACCGCCTCCGTGAACGTCTTGCCGTCAGCCGGCGCGGGCACGGTGAGACGGCGCGTGAAGCGGTCGAACGCGGCGTCGGTCGCCGGGCGTTCCACCGAGAATTGCTGCGCCTCGAGCCGGCGGACGAGCTCGTCGGCCAGGAAGCCGCCGTTCGCCGGCGCCCGAAGCGCCAGCCGGTCCCGTCGCTCGCCGGGTCCCACGCCGATGCCACCGGTGACGGTGCCGATGAAGTAGAAGAAGAGGATCGGCATCACGAAGACCCACAGCAGGGTCTCGCGCCGCCGCATCTGGTGCGAGATCTCGGTCCGGGCGATGAACCACACTGCCCGCATCTCAGGCCTCCCCCGCGAAGCGCCCACCGAGCAGCCGCGCGGAGAGCAGGAACGCGATGGCCGCCGGCACGGCAATCGCCAGCGCTGCGATGGCGAGCGCGTGCGGGTCGGCGGTGCCGGCGAGCAGGTCCTTCAGCCGCGCGACCGCCTGGCCGTTCGGCAGCCAGCGGCCGGCGCCGGCCATCCAGCGCGGCATGACCTCGAACGGGAAGAACGACCCGCCGAGCATCATGGCCGGGAAGACCACCATGGTGGAGACCATGTTGGCCCCGGTCCGGGTGGTGCCTGCGAACTGCAGCAGCTGGAAGAAGCAGTAGATGGCCGTCCCGGTGAACACGCACCACGCGAAGGCGATCGGCGTCCGGCCGATCGGCACGGCGAAGACCAACGCGGCGACGGCGACCGCCACCAGGGCGACGGCGGCCATGACGACGCTCGTGGCCACGAGCTTGCCGCCGAGGAAGAGCGTCAGGTCGTGCGGCAAGCTGACGGCGCGGCCGAGCGTGCCCTGCGCCTTCTCGTCCCACACGTCGTCGGCCATGCCCTGGCTGATGAAGAGCACCGCCATGAAGACCATGCCGGGCAGGAAGAGGAGCGCGAAGCTGGAGGTCTGCGCGGGCGCGGCGGGCGCGGCGTTGACGGTCTGGAGCGCGATGGCGGGCGGGTTCAGCCACCTCGACAGCTGGCGCATGCGCTGGTTGATCGACGTGGCGACCGCCGCAACCGCGCTGTCCGGATACCCGGGCCGGTCGTCCGCCGTCTGGCCGCGCAGCTGCCGGAGCGGCTCGCCCAGCAGGCGCTGGGCGTAGAACGCGACCTCGACCAGCATCTCGACGGCGGTCTGCACGATGTTGGGCAGGATGCGCTCGGACGGGTTCTTCACGAGGCGAAGCGTCGTCGGCGTGCCGTCGATGAACGCCGCGCCGAAGCCCTTGGGCACGACCAGCATGGCGGAGGCGTCGCCGGCGTCCATCCGTGCGCGGCCCTCGGCCTCGGTGGCGACACGCTCGATGTCGAGGAAGTCGGCGCGCCCTTCCCCGCCGGCGTTGGCGAGCAGGCCGCTCAGCAGCGACTGGTCCTCGTCCACGAGCAGGACGTGCGCCTTCGGCACGGGTCCGTCGCCGCTCGTGAACACGCTCATCAGGCCGCCGATGAGCAGCGGAATGCCGAGCCACAGGACGAGCGACACCGGGTCGGCGAGGCGCCGGCGCAGGTCCTTCATCGCGCACTGGAACAGGAAGCTCACGGTTACTCCCGCAGCTCACGGCCCGTGAGCTTGATGAACAGCGATTCGAGGCTCGGCTGCGACAGCGTCGTCTCGCGTACCTCCGCCCCGGTGGCCGCGAGCGCGGCGAAGATGGCCGGCAGCTTCCGCGATGCGCCCTCGACGGCGACGATCAGCAGCGACGGCTCGGCCGTGACGATCTCGACGCGATCCACGCCCTCGAGCGCCGCGGCGGCCGCCGGCGGGTCGAACGTGCCCGACAGCCGGAGCAGGTCGCGGGCGCCCATCATGTCGCGCAGCTCCTGGAGCGTGCCGAGCGCGATCACCTTTCCGTGATCGATGATCGCGAGGCGGTCGCAGAGGTCCTGGGCCTCTTCCATGTAGTGGGTCGTGTAGAGCACGCAGGCGCCCGCGGCGGCCTGCTCGCGCACGAGCTCCAGCAGGCGCACGCGGCTCTGCGGGTCGACGCCGACGGTGGGCTCGTCGAGCAGCAGCACCCGCGGCCGGTGCATGACGCCGCAGGCGAAGTTGAGCCGCCGCCGCATCCCGCCGCTGTATCGCTTCACCGGCTCGCGTGCGCGGTCGGCGAGGCCGACCAGCTCGAGCACCTCGGCGGCCCGGCGCTTGAGATCGGCGCCGCCCAGGCCGTAGGCCGCGCCCCAGAAGCGCAGGTTCTCGAGGGCCGACAGGTCGTCGTAGAGCGCGAGCTCCTGCGGCACGATGCCGAGCGCCCGGCGCGCGGCCACGCCGTTGCGGACGACGTCGTGGCCGAGGACCCGCACCGAGCCGCTGCTCGGCTTGAGCAGGCCCGAAAGGCAGCCGATGGTAGTGGACTTGCCGGCGCCGTTCGGGCCGAGCAGGCCGAAGATTGCGCCCGGTTCGGCGTGAAAGCTGGCGTCGTCGACCGCCACCAGCTCGCCGTACGACTTGCGGAGATGCTGAACCTCGATCATGGGGCCCCCGGCCGTTGTCGGTGTGGAGCACCGAGTGTAACAAGGGTTACGGTGCGCGCACGCGCCGGTTCCGCGGCCGGTCCGGCTCGTCCGGCGAACGGCGGCAATCGGCCGGTGAACGGCGCGCGGACGGCTCGGCTATACTGAGCCGATCGCCGGCGGCCGGCGGGCGCCGACGGGGCGTCGCCGCAGCCGGCGCGAGCGCCGTATGCCCACCGCCGCCTCGCCCGCGCGTCGCGAGCCCCTGGTGCTCCTCGCCATCTTCCTGGCCGTGACGGCCTGGAGCGCCGTCGCGCCGTACAACCGCGCGGACTACCTGCTCGAGCTGGCGACGCCGCTCAGCGGCGCGGTGCTGCTCGTGGCCACGGCGCGGTGGTACCGCTTCACGCCGCTGGCGTACCGGCTGATGCTGCTCGAGGCGCTCGTGCTGCTCGTCGGCGCGCACTACACGCACGAGCGGGTGCCGCTCTTCGACTGGCTGAAGGCGCCGCTGGGGTTCGAGCGCAACCACTACGACCGCTTCGCGCACTTCGCCGTCGGGTTCCTGCTGTTCGTGCCCTTCCGCGAGCTGATCGTGCGGTTCGCGGGCGTGGGCCGCAGCCGGGCGGCGAGCGTGCTGGCGGTGGTGGCCGTCCTCGCGCTCGCCGGCTTCTACGAGATCACCGAGTGGTGGATTGCGGCTGCGGCGTCGCCCGACGTCGGCGCGGCGTACCTGGGATCGCAGGGCGACGTCTGGGACGCGCAGAAGGACATGCTCGCCGACACGCTCGGCGGCCTCGCGGCCATGGTCGTCCTGCCGCGTTGGCACGACCGGGCACTCGCGGCTTACGGCTCAGGGCCCAGGGCTCAGGGCTCGGCGTGACAGCGTGACGTGGCGTGAGCCCTGAGCCTTGAGCCGTCAGGCGTCAGCGGTCAGACTTCGACATTCGACATTCCGCATTCGACATTCTTTCAAGAGGTGGTCATGCACCTGGCTCGTTTCCCCCGTCGCCGCTACACGCAAGGCTGGACCCCGCTCGAACCGCTGGAGCACCTGACCAAGGCGCTCGGCGGCCCGAATCTGTACATCAAGCGCGACGACCTGCTCGGTCTGGCGGCCGGCGGCAACAAGACGCGCAAGCTCGAGTTCCTGGTGGCCGACGCGCTGGCCCAGGGGTGCGACACGCTCATCACCTGCGGCGCGGTGCAGTCGAACCACTGCCGCCTCACGCTGGCGGCGGCCGTGAAGGAGGGCATGAAGTGCCGGCTGCTGCTCGAGGAGCGCGTGCCGAACAGCTTCAACCCCGATGCGAGCGGCAACAACTTCCTGTTCCGGCTGCTCGGCGTCGAGGCGGTGAAGGTGGTGCCGCTCGGCGCGGACCTGGCCGCCGAGATGGACGCGATGGCCCGCGCCGTGGCGACGCTCGGCCGAAAGGCGTACGTGATCCCCGGCGGCGGCTCGAACCCGATCGGCGCGCTGGGCTACGTGGCGTGCGCCGAGGAGATCCTGGCGCAGACCTTCGAGATGGGCCTGCGCCTCGACCACATCGTCTGCGCGAGCGGCAGCGCCGGCACGCACGCGGGGCTCATCAACGGGCTCGTCGGCAACCACAGCCGGATTCCGCTCACGGGCGTCAACGTGCGGCGCCCCCGCGCGGAGCAGGAGGCGAACGTCCACGCGCTGGCGCAGGAGACGGCGGCGATGCTCGGCATCGCGGGCGGGATCCCGCGCGAGGCGATCGTCGCGCTGGGCGACTGGGTGGGGCCCGGCTACTCGCTGCCCTCGCCGGAGATGGTCGACGCCGTCCGCCTGCTCGCGCGGACCGAGGGCATCCTGCTCGACCCGGTCTACACGGGCAAGGCGATGGCGGGCCTCGTCGCCCTCGTGAAGCAGGGACACTTCAAGAAGGACGAGCACGTCCTCTTCCTGCACACGGGCGGCGCGCCGGGCCTGTACGCGTACCAGGATGTCCTGCTCGCGGGCGAGACAATGGCGGTGCTGAAGTAGCGGGCAGACGACGGGACCACGATGTCACGAAGGGATGAGTCGCGCGAGGAAGACCCCGAAGGACGCGACGACCCCGTCGGCCTGACGTGACGCTGCCAGTCAGGCCGACCCGGCGCACGGATGAAGCCGCGCGGACGAACGCCGAAACCGGGCTCGACACGTCACGGGCGCGGCGCTCGTCCGCGCGGCTTCGTCCGTGTGCCGACCGCCGCCGGCGGCGCCGGGTCGTCGCGTCTCTGCCGCGGCGCGACATTCATCGTGCCCTTCCGCACTGGACGCCACGTCTTCGCGCCTTCGTGGTGAACGTACGTCGACGCGTGACGCAGCGTGACGAGCGTTCCCTCGTCACCGCGCCGGCGCGAGCTCCGCGAGCGCGGCGGCGAGCAGCACGATCTGCTTCGTGCCAATCTTCGCGCTGTCGACGTCGGCCCACTCGGTGAGGGTGTGCTGGTTGCCGCCGTAGGAGCGGCCCACCGAGATCGACGGGATGCCGCGCACGACGGCGGCGTTCGAGTCGGTGAAGCCGGTGGGCAGCGCCTCGCGGCCCTTCGGCAGGTCCACGCCGAGCCAGGTCAGCACGTCCACGGCCGTCTGCACGAGCGGGTGACGGCGCCGGTCCGCGAGCTGCTCGGGGCGGCCGCCGGCCTCGGAGCGCTGGATGTACTCGCGCGTGAAGCGCACGCCTTCCGCCTTCGCCGCCGCCTCGCACTTCTCCACGATCGCCGCGTCGAGCTGCTTGAGCAGGTCGGGGTCCACCGTGCGGAGATCCACGGTGAACCAGACCTGCTGGGGAATCGCGTTGACGACCTTCCCGCCCTCGATCATGCCGACGTTGTAGACGGCGCCCCCCGGCGCGCTCGGGTCGGGCAGCGGGATGGTGTAGATGTCGAGGATGGCGCGGGCGGCCGCGCGGCCCGGATGCGGCTTGCCGCGCGAGGTGAGCGTATGGGCGCCCTCGCCGCTGAGCCGCGAAGACGATCGCGGGCCCGCCGCCCGTGCCGCGCCGCCGGCCGGTGACGTTCCCGGCCGAGTCGACGGAGACCTCGAGCCCCAGAAGACCAGCCCGACCCGTGGTCGGGCCGCCAAGGTCGCCAGTCTCGGCGTGATGGCTGTCGTGTCTTCGTGATCTTCGTGGTGATGTACGTACGTGGACACGCGAAGCGGCGCCGCAGAGGGACCCGCTACTTGTCGGGCACGCGGTTACCCGCGATCCACACCGACTCGATCGATCGGCTGTTGGCGATGTCGTCGAAGAAGGCCGCGCGCGACTCGTAGACGTAGGTCGACACCTCACGCGTCAGCGTCGGGCTGAGGCACAGGTTGCGCGCCTTCATCAGATCGACGAACTCCCGGTCGACGTCGCGATCCCGCACGCTGTGCGCGATGTAGTCCGCGCCCGCGCGC
>JAHECP010000255.1 GCA_024641665.1 Acidobacteriota bacterium | reverse complement strand
TCGCGCCCGCGGCGGTCGCGGCCGCCGCCCGACGGCGCGTCGGCGGCCCGGCCGCCGCCCTCCTCCTCGTCGTCGGCGGACTCGCCGTCGTCCTCGTCGACCGGCTCGACGACGTCGGAGACGTAGAGGAAGGCGTCACGCTCGAGGCCGATGTCGACGAAGGCCGACTGCATGCCGGGCAGCACCTTCGACACCCGCCCCTTGTAGATGTTGCCGACCACCGCACGCTGGCGTTCGCGCTCGATGAACACCTCCGCGACGAGGTCGTCCTCGAGGATGGCCACACGCGTTTCGTGGCTGCTCGAGGAGATGATCATCTCCTTGCTCATGGACCAAGCTCCAGAACGAGCGGCGGGCCGCAGGCGGCACGGCGACGGCCGGCGCGCCCGCGCGGCTCCCGAGGCCGCCCGCGACGAGCGCGAGCGGTCCGAACCACGCGAGAACACCGGGCGCGAGTGACACCGTCATGAGCGAGCCTGCGGATTCGCGCGCTAATTCGTGAAACGGCGCATCCTGACGTTCAGGATGAGCCCGAACCCTGCCAACGTGGCAATCAACGACGAGCCGCCGTAGCTCATCAGCGGCAACGTCAATCCCTTCACCGGCGCGAGGCCGGCGGACATGGTGATGTTGTAAATCACCTGGAACGCGAAGCCCGAGACGAGGCCGACCACCAGGTACGCGCCCAGCCGATCCTTGGCCAGGCGGGCCGCCTCGAACGAGCGGACGATCACGAACAGGTACAACCCGAGGGCGACGAGCACGCCCATGAATCCGAGCTCCTCGGCCAGCACCGAGAAGATGAAGTCGTTGTGGGCCACCGGCAGGAACTTGTACTGCCCCTGGGTGCCCTGCATGAAGCCCTTGCCGGTCAGCCCGCCCGAGCCGACCGTGATGCGGGCCTGGATCTGCTGGTAGCCCGCGCCGCGGGCGTCCTCCTGCGGATCCAGGAACGTCGAGAGGCGGCTGCGCTGGTAGTCCTCGAGGGCGTAGGTCCAGGCGATCGGCGCCGCGAGGGCGCCGACGAGGACGAGCGTCGCGACCAGCCGCAGGCGCAGCCCGGCGAGGAACGCGATCCCGAACCAGACCGGCACGAGCGTGGCCGCCGTGCCGAGGTCGGGCTCCCGCGCGATCAGCACGAGGGGCACGACCGCGAGCGCGCCGCTCAGCGCGAGGTCGCCCATCGTGCGCGCGCCGCGCCGGTTCTCGGCGAAGAAGGCGGCCAGCACGATGGCGACGCCGATCCGCGCGAACTCGGACGGCTGCAGGTTGAAGCCGCCGAGCCCGATCCAGCGGCGCGACCCGCCGCGCACGTCGCCGAAGAACAGCACGTAGACCAGTGCCAGCGCCAGGCTCGCGTAGAGCAGCAGCGAGTGATCCGCCAGCACACGGTAGTCGATCGACAGGCAGATGGCCAGGGCCACGAGCCCCAGCACGAGGGCGTACAGCTGGGTCTTCACCTGGGGGCCGGCCACCTCGCGGGTGATGTCGTAGGTGGTCGAGTAGATCATCGCCACGCCCAGCCCGCAGAGGAGCAGGATCGCCACGAGCAGCGCCCAGTCGAGGTGGAAGTACAGCCGGCGTTCGAACACCTGTGATCCTCAGTGACGAATGACGTCCTCGTCGCCCGCGGCCGCGACCACGGTGGCCCCCGGGGCCTGGAAGTGCGGCAGCGGCCGGCCGTCCCGCTTCGCGAAATAGGTCTCCATCACGTACTTGGCGATCGGCGCGGCCAGGTAGCCGTGCTCCGCGTGCTCGGCGAAGACCACGCCCGCGATCTCGGGATGGTCCCGCGGCGCGAAGAACACGAACCAGCCGTGGTCACGCAGGTCCTTGTCGGTCTGCCCGGCGCGCGCCCTGCCCTGGATCGAGATGACCTGCGCCGTGCCGGTCTTGCCGGCCACGTCCTCGCCTGGAATCCGCGCGCGCCCGCCCGTGCCCCTGCCGTTGACGACCATCCAGAGCCCGTCGTGGAGCGCCTGCACGGTTTCCGGCTTGAGGTGCGTCACCAGCCGCGGCGGCTCGGGCGGCACCGGCTCCCAGCCATGCCCGTTGTCGACGGCCTTGAGCAGGCGCGGCCGGTAGAGCGTGCCGCCGTTGGCGACCGTGGACATCATCACCGCCATCGAAATGGGCGTGACCGCCACCTGGCCCTGCCCGATCGCCACGGAGATGGTCTCGCCCGGGTACCACTTCTCGCCGGTGGTCTTGAGCTTCCACTCGCTCGACGGCACGAGTCCCTCGTTCTCGTGCGGCAGCGAGATGCCCGTCTTCTCGCCGAGCCCGAGCCGGACCGCCCACTTGTGAATCTGATCGATCGAGAGCATCGAGCCGAGCGTGTAGAAGTAGGTGTTGCACGACTCCTCGATCGCGCGGCGCATGTCCACGGCGCCGTGCCCGCCCGCCAGCCAGCACTTGAAGTACCGGCCGTAGAAGACGGCGCCGCCGCGGCAGTTCACCTTGAAGTCCGGGGTGACGACGCCCTCCTCGAGGGCGGCCACCGCCATCGCGATCTTGAACGTGGACCCGGGCGAGTAGCGCCCCTGGATGGCGCGGTCCTGCAGCGGGTTCAGCTTGTCGGTGTTCAGCGCGTTCCAGCTGGCGCGGTCGATGCCCACCGCGAACGCGTTCGGGTCGTAGGCCGGCAGGCTCACCAGGGCGAGCACCTCGCCGTCGCGCGGGTCCATGAACACGGCCGCCCCCGCGTAGCCGCTGGCGTGGAAGGCCTCCTCGGCGGCCCGCTGCAGGTCGTAGTCGATCGTCAGCTCGAGGCGCCGCCCCTCCACCGCGTCCTGCTTGCGCACCTCGTCGATCTCGCGGCCGAGGCTGTTCACCTTGACGAAGCGGGTGCCGTCGGTGCCCATCAGCAGCCCGTTGAACGCCTCCTCCACGCCCGACTGCCCGACGACGGCGCCGGCCTGCAGGTCGTGGAACTCGGGCCGGCCGAGCTGCCCCTCGGTGACCTCCCCGACGTAGCCGAACAGGTGCGCCGCCAGCTCGTTCGACGGGTACCGGCGCGTGGGCACCTGCTGCACGATGACGCCCGGCAGCTCGAGCCGGCGGGCCGCGACCGCCGCCACCTGCGCGAGCGTGGCGTCCTCGATCAGGACGATCGGCCGGAAGCTCGGCTCCTTCCGGCGCCGCCGCACCTCGTCGCGCATCGCCGCCGCGTCGACGCCCGTGATCCGTGCCAGCAGCGTGATCGACGCGTCGACGTCGTGGCTCTGCTCGCGGACGATCGAGATGTTGAACGAGTAGCGGTTCTCGACGAGCACCTTGCCGGTGCGGTCGAACAGCACGCCGCGCGGCGCCCGCAGCGGGACGCTCCGGAGATGGTTGTTCTCGGCCATCTCGTCGTAGCGCTCGTGCTGCGGCACCTGGAGGATCCAGAACCCGACGGCGAGGAGCGCGATGAGACCGGCGGCCGTGTACTGCATGACCGCCAGGCGCGTGCCGTGCGTGCGGCGATCGTCGGAGACGACCGGGACCATGAATCGTGCCTTTCAGCGGGCGACCGTGCAGATCGCCGTCAGAGGCCGGCCCGCCGCGCGTCAGCTGCGGCGGCCGAACCGCCCGCGGCGCGGCCGCAGGCCCCCCGACAGCATACCCGCGGCCTGGAACGCCGCCACACCGACCAGACCGTTACCGACCGCCTGTGTGAGCGCGGCCACCACCGGAAACCCCCGCGGCTCGATCAGGGCGTACAGCCCGTAGAAGCACGCGGCGTGCACGAGCGTCGCCACGAAAAAGACGACGAACCGCGGCACCGGCTGCGCCACGATGAACTGCGCGCCCACGATGCCGACGACGAACCCGACGAGCGTCTTGGCCAGCCCGCCCACCCCGACCAGCCCGCCGCCGAGCGCGTCCTGCGCCAGCCCGCCGGCCGTGCCCGCAAACAGGCCCGTCACCGGCCCGCCCGCCAGCGCGGCGTAGACCACGACGACGAGCACGAGATCGACGGGCGTGTACACGCCGATCGTGAAGCGGGCCAGGGTCGTCTGGAGCGCCAGCGCCACGGCGATGGCCGCCAGGACGCCGGCCGCCTTCACGGCCGGCCCTCGCGGCCGGCCGCGACGGGCGGCCGCAGCACCACCAGCACCTCCTCGAGGCGCGTGAAGTCCACCGCCGGCCGCACCTTCACGATCTGGTAGAGGGTCGGCCCGCGCGTGGCCGACTCCACCCGGCCCAGGGCGAAGCCCTTCGGGTAGATGCCGTCGATGCCCGAGGTCACGACCAGATCGCCCTCCTGCACGTCCGACAGGTTCGACACGTACTCGAGCGAGAGCGGCGGGTCGCCCGCGCCCCCGGAGATGACGCCCGCCGCGCGCGTCCGCTCCAGCATGGCCCCGGCGGCCGCGTTCTTGCCGATGATCAGCTGCACCTGCGACGCGTGCGCCACCGGATCGCCGATGATCCGCCCGATGACGCCGTCCGGCCCGATCACCGCCATGTCCCGCTCGACGCCGTCGCGGCTCCCCCGGTCGATCGTGATCGTATGGAAGCCGGGGGTCGCGTCGCCGGCGATCACCTCGGCGGCGAGCGTCGGCAGGCTCACCTCGCTCCGCAGGTCGAGCAGCCGCTTCAGCCCGCCGGCGCGCAGGGCCTGCGCGCGCTCTTCCTGCAGGCGCACCTGCAGGTCCGCCACCTGGCGCCGCAGCAGCTCGTTCTCCTGGCGCACGTGGCGCAGCGCCACGTAGCCGGACCAGACCTGGCCCGCCGCGCCGGTCACGGCCGACGTGGCGCGCTGCAGCCCGCTGAACACGCCCAGCGCCACGGCCTCGAGCACGCGCGGCCCGGACTTCGACGGGACCTGGGCCGAGATGAGGATCACGTGGCCCAGCATCACGCCCAGGAACAGATAGCCGGTGCGCTGCCGGATGTCGAGCATGGTCTTCCGGTGGACGGGCGCTCGTCGCATTCGGCGGGCCGCGTCCGTCCCCCCGCGTCCCCGTCTCAGTCGATGGAGATCTTCCGGAGCAGGTCGAAGTCCGAGAGCATCTTGCCGGCGCCGAGCACGACCGACGAGAGGGGGTCCTCGGCCATGGCGAGCGGCAGGCCGGTCTCCTCGCGGAGGCGCTTGTCGAGGTTCTTCAACAGCGAGCCGCCGCCGGTCAGGACGACGCCCCGATCGACGATGTCGGCCGACAGCTCGGGTGGCGTGCGTTCGAGCGCGACGCGCACCGCGTCGACGATGACGTTGACCGTCTCGGCCAGCGCCTCCCGGATCTCCTCGTCGGTGATCGTGATGGTCTTCGGCACGCCCTCGATCAAGTGCCGCCCCTTGATCTCCATCGTCAGCCGCTCATCGAGTGGGTAGGCCGAGCCGATCTCGATCTTGATCTGCTCCGCCGTGCGCTCGCCGATGAGCAGGTTGTACGTCTTCTTGATGTAATGGATGATCGCCTCGTCCATCTCGTTGCCGGCCACCCGCACCGCCTTGCTGTAGACGATGCCGGCGAGCGAGATGACGGCGATGTCCGTCGTGCCGCCGCCGATGTCGACGATCATGTTGCCCGAGGGCTCCGTGATCGGCATGCCGGCGCCGATGGCGGCGGCCATGGCCTCCTCGACCAGGTGCACCTCGCTCGCCTTCGCACGGTAGGCGCTGTCCTTCACCGCCCGCTTCTCGACCTGCGTGATCTCGGACGGCACGCCGATCACGATGCGCGGGCGGACCCACACGTTGCGGTTGTGGGCCTTCTTGATGAAGTAGGTGAGCATCTTCTCGGTGACCTCGAAGTCGGCGATGACACCGTCCTTCATCGGCTTGATGGCCACGATGTGGCCCGGCGTCCGGCCGAGCATCTCCTTGGCCTCCTTGCCCACCGCCTCGATGCGCCCGTTCACCTTGTTGATGGCGACGATCGACGGCTCGTTGACGACGATGCCCTTGCCGCGCGCGTAGACGCACGTGTTGGCCGTCCCGAGATCGATCGCGAGGTCGGACGAGAAGAGCGAGAAAACCGAACGCAGGCTCAACGAGGTGCTCCGTTCAGGCGCCCCGGGCGCCGGCCGCTAGGACGAGTACACCAGGATGCCGTTCTTGCCGTGTTCCTTGACCCAGTACATGGCCCGATCGGCCGCGCGCATCAGCCCGTCGGCCGACGCCGCGACGTCGGGCAGGGTCGCCACGCCGACCGACGCGGTCAGCGCGATGTTCAAGCCCTCGGACGTCAGGAAGCGGTACTCCGCGACGCGCTCGCGGATGCGCTCTCCCACCGCCACCGCGCCGTCGCTGCCCGTGTCGGGCAGCACCAGCGCGAACTCGTCGCCGCCGAAGCGCGACACCACGTCGGTCTCGCGGGCCGTGGCCTTGATCACCGCCGCCACCTCGACGAGCGTCCGGCTGCCGCACAGATGCCCGTGCGCGTCGTTGACGCTCTTGAACCCGTCCAGATCGATGAACAAGAGCGACATCGGCCGGCCCGAACGCGACGCCCGCTTGGTCTCCCGCCGCAGCACCAGTGAGAGGTACCGGGAGTTGTAGAGCTGCGTCAGGTCGTCGGTCACCGACAGCGCTTCCGCGCGCTCGGTCCTGAGCGCGTTGTCGAAGGCGAGCGCCGCCGGCTCGAGGATCGCCGCCAGCGCCGCCTGCGTCGCCGCCGTCAGCCGCGGCTGCCGGGCCGCCGGCATCCGGTCCACCGCCACGAGCGCCCCCACCGTCCGGCCGCGCGACGTCAGCGGAAAGGCCAGGGCCGCCCCCCCGACGCCCTCGACCCGGGAGTCGGCCGCCACGGC
>JAHECP010000254.1 GCA_024641665.1 Acidobacteriota bacterium | reverse complement strand
ACGGGTTCGCGGCGTCACCAAAAAGCAAACGGCCACTCCTCCCGGGGTGCCGCGACAATAGACGCACTGGGGGTTTCTCGTCTACCAGGTAGCGCGGCACCCGCCGAGCCCGATGGTTTTTCAAAATCTCCCGCTCCTCACGGAGCGTCGTGTTCTCCCGGCGCAGGCGGCGCAACTCGGTGCGCTCGTCGCTCGTCAACCCGTCCGAACGACGGCCTGCGTCGCGATCGGCTTGCCGCACCCAGTTCCGAATACACTGCGCCGACGGCTCAAACTCGCGGGCGAGGGATTCCGGCGACCGCCCGCTGCGAACCAAGTCAACCATCCGCTCCCGGAACTCGAGCGGATACGGCGAGTGAGTCCTTGGCATCGTGCTCTCCTACCACCCCCAAGGGTGTCAGAGTCCACGAAACCGGGGCAACTCCACCGCCGGCTGGAGCCCAGACCTGCGAACCGCCACGCTCCCGCGACGCCAGCCCCGTGCGCGCCGCCAGTCGAAGGACATCGCCGGTCCGAAGCCGACCGCCACCGTGCCACTGACCAGCCGGATGGCTGATGGGGCCCCACCCCTTCTGAACAACCAATCCAGACCAGCAAGCCGTCCCGCTAAGCTGCACACGCCGCGAAGAACGCACAGAATGAAGATGTTCTTCTCTGCCTGTATAACGTTTCGCGCTCAGCCGCGAGCGGCGCACCCGATTGTACGATTGAGCAGTCCCGCCCGAATCCGCGAACCACGCACTCTTCTCGCCGGCCGCATCGCTCGATTGAGTCCCCATTGGTGACGCGCCGCTCGCCGGCTGCAGCGCGTTGTTAGACGGTCCGTCGATGGAGCACCACGCCCACGGCGCTGGCGCTCGATGAGACGACCCGCCTGCGAACGACCCCAGCGGCGCGCGTGTCCGAAACGTGGCACCGCCGACCGAGCTGACGCTGGCGCCCTCGCGAGCGCCGACGCTCGCCTCAGCCGCGCGCCGCACGCCGAGGAAGCGCCTCCGATCGAAGAGCCACCGACCTGCCGCTGACCACCCGAAAGGCCATTGGACCGCCAGGCCTTCCAGACAGTCCCTCGATGACGCCGCGCCGATCAATCAACCACGAACCACCGAGACCTGTTTGAAAGCAAAACAGGTCTTCGTTTGTCCGTCTAACGTTTCGCGCTCAGCCGCGAGCGGCGCAGCCGCGCGTGCGATTGAGCACGACCGCGGAAGCTGAGTACCACGAGCGCCGCTACGGTCCGCGCTGATCGATTGAGCCCCGTCGGTGACGCGCCGCTCGCCGGCTGCAGCGCGATGTTAGACGGTCCGTCGACGGAGCACTACGCCAAACAGACTGACGACGCTGGCGACTATCGCCGGCCGATGAACCACCCAAAGGCGCGCGCCCGCCAATGAACCGCCCGCCATGCGACGAGGCCACCGAGCCGCGCGACCTGCCACGCCGCCGGCCCGACTCGCGCGCGCCGCGTCGAAACCAACCCGACGGCCCGACCCGTTCGCGGACATGCCGCAAGTCAGCCAGAGCTTCGAAGGCGCCCGCGTCCTCCAACGCCGTTCGAGCGTGCCCGCCGGGCCCGTCTGATCCAGCTGCTGGCGCGTGCCTCCCGAGAAGTGTCCTTCTTCGTCTGTCCGTCTAACGTTTCCGAATGAGCCGCGCGCCGCCCGGACATGATCGCACAGGACGGCAGGCGCGCCGGCTCCATTCGGTTGTTAGCCAGCGATCTAAGTGTTGTTGTCGTCCACCGGCCTCACGACTATCCAAATTCCCTGATCGCGAAGCGCATCGACGTACCCTGTTGCAGACATGTCGAGCGCTCCATTCTCCGCGACGCAGAACCCGACCACTCGTGGATGGACGAGCCTTGCCAGAGCGCACTGCCCGACCAGCCGCTGGAAACCATCATTGGACTTCCTGTTACCCTTGCGTGCTCGATGAAGAAGCTTCAGGTCCAGGGCCAAGCTGTCATGCGGGTCGCCAACAACAAGGTCAAAGCAGTGAAGACCGTACAACCGAACGGCTGCCCATCGTTTGCTGTCCTCCCAACAATCTGGACACCCATGTGGCTCACGGCCTGCGATCAGCCCCGGACCTTGCGTGCAGTTCGGCACGCACGTCGCCGACTGTTTCCAGGGATGGGCGTACACGTGAAGACCTGGAAAGCCCTCCTGCAGATCGGATACGAGAGGAAGCACAAAGCGCCTCTCCAGGTCGGCCTCCTTGGCGAGGCCGCCCGGAAGCGGATCAGTGAGCAGGCGGCTCATCAAGCTGGTTTGAAAAGCCTCGATTGTTACCATCATTCGTGTCTGGCTAACGATTCCGGCTCACCTGCGGCGCCGCGCGTCTGCTCAGCCGGCGGTGAACGCCACCGACGCAGGCACGGGGCGCGCAACAACCTGGCCGTGCGCGTTGCCCATGAACGGAACCGCGTTCACCGCGGGCTGAACCTGAACAACGCTCGCGCGGCGCCGCCAGGTGCAGCCGGTTGTTATACGGCCCGTCGAATCGAGCACCACACCGGCGGCTGCCCGAGATGGCCAGCACGCCCGCGACCGCCCGAGCTCAGGAGAGCGCCACGCCGATTCGAAGCACGCAGCGACCTGGTGCGAGAAGCCCGCATCCTCGCAGCAGCCAGATCCGAAGGCCCTTCGTCCGTTGCCGCGCCCGAGATCGAAACGCCGGAACCCATCCCGCCGCCGACCATCAATTCCGTCGCTCGCCGAAGTCGCGTCCCTCGAAGAGCACGCCGACCTCACGACGTGCCCCGAGAAGAGAGAATGAGTCTTCGTTTCTCTCGTCCGTATAACGCTTGCGATTGAGCCGCGGCGGGCTCGCCGCCACGCTCGCCGATGATCCGTCGGTGGCCGCCCGCCGCCGGCTCCAATCGCTTGTTAGACAGCGGACCCCAGCCAGCGGTATCGTAGGAGCGGAGACCGCCCCATGCACAACGAGTTTACGGCCGTTTTCGAGCGGGACGGCGAGTGGTACATCGCGTACTGCCCCGAAATCCCCGGCGCCAACGGTCAAGGCCATAACAAAGACGAGGCTCGCCGCAGCCTGGCCGACGCCATTGCCCTGATCCTCGAGGATCGGCGACAAGACGGCCTGCGTGGCGTGCCCCCAGACGCCGAACGCGAGACGGTCATTCTTAAGTGAAGCGAAGCAGCCTGTTGCAGCACCTGCGCAAGCACGGGTGTCAGCTGAAGCGCGAAGGCGCATCGCATTCCCTCTGGACGAACCCCAATACGGGCGCGGTCGAAGCGATCCCCCGCCATAACGAAATCAGCAACGTCCTCGCCGGAAGATCTGTCGCGGGCTTTCAGTCCCCGAGATCGGTCAGTCGTAATTCCCGCTGTCTAACGATTCCGGCTCACCTGCGGCGCCGCGCGTCTGCTCAGCCGGCGGTGAACGCCACCGACGCAGGCACGGGGCGCGCAACAACCTGGCCGTGCGCGTTGCCCATGAACGGAACCGCGTTCACCGCGGGCTGAACCTGAACAACGCTCGCGCGGCGCCGCCAGGTGCAGCCGGTTGTTATACGGCCCGTCGAATCGAGCACCACACCGGCGGCTGCCCGAGATGGCCAGCACGCCCGCGACCGCCCGAGCTCAGGAGAGCGCCACGCCGATTCGAAGCACGCAGCGACCTGGTGCGAGAAGCCCGCATCCTCGCAGCAGCCAGATCCGAAGGCCCTTCGTCCGTTGCCGCGCCCGAGATCGAAACGCCGGAACCCATCCCGCCGCCGACCATCAATTCCGTCGCTCGCCGAAGTCGCGTCCCTCGAAGAGCACGCCGACCTCACGACGTGCCCCGAGAAGAGAGAATGAGTCTTCGTTTCTCTCGTCCGTATAACGCCTGCGCTCACCCGCGGCCGCTGACCGACAGCGCCGCGGCCGACGGGTGCAGCGCGTGTTAGGCAGCAGTGGCCAGGTGTCTGAAAACATACATCGCCCAACCCAAGGTGTCTCGCCCCCAGCGGAGGTACGCCGCCTTGGCCTTAGCCACTCGCTCCAGGATCTCGGGCAGGTCTGGATCGTCGGAATGACAGCGGGCGTACTCGGCAGTCGCATACCACTGCAGGCCTTCGTAGCGGTCCCAGTCATCCCCGCTGCTGACGAACGTGTGAACGAACTCGAGTCCGACCAGCTCACCAGCCTCCGCGTTGCCAGAATGTGTCCCGAAGCTATCAATGGCGACCCCTGAGGCCGCAAGGTACGCCTCCGAGGGTTCGTGAAGCCAGTAGGGCTCCCCAACAACCACCCAGCCACCTGGCATGACGATGCCTGAGAGCGCGCCCACAGTCGCTGCATGGCCGCCGAACACCCAACTAGCGCCGATGCAGGATGCTAGAGCCAAGCTGCGCGGCTCTTCGGGTCTGAAGTCAGAGCCGTTCATCTGCCTGAAGACGACCTCTGCTCCCGGCACCCGTATCTGCAGCTGCTTCTGAGCATCGGCGATGCAGAACGGCGAAATGTCAATCCCGATTCCACGGATGCCGTACGCTTCAGCCAAGCGAATCAGGAACTCACCCTTCCCACAAGCGATGTCTACCACGCGTGCTTTCGCAGGAAGACGGAGGAGACCGACAAGTCGCGCCAGCTTGTCATCACTCGTGGGATTGCACACCACGTGTTCGTGGTGGGTGATGTCGTAGAACTTCCATGTGTCCATAGCCAATGCCTTCGGCTGCCTAACGTTCGGCGCTCAGCCGCGAGCTGCGCGAGACGATTTCCGCGATCTCACCTTGCGCTTCGCGCGGCTCGTCGGCTGCAGCGCCTTGTTAGGCAGCCCGCCAGTACGTCGCACAGCTCGTGTGGTATTGAGAACGCCCTTGAGCGCCTCGTTCACGGCCTGCTCGGTGGGAAACGCGTCCGCGACCTCAGGCTCGATCAGAACGATGTTGGTGCCCTCTCGCGCCCGCTGCGCATACTTGCCCCGGACGCCGCCCTTCATTGAGGCAAAGTCATACTCCGCACGCATGTCGTCAGGTTGGATTCGATTCGTTTTCCTCATAGAACCTTCGCTCACGCCGTGTGGCGGCTCTCGCGGTGATGAGTCGAATAGCATCGGCAGTCTCAGTATGTGATACCACGAGGATTCGGCCGAGCGCCGACATTCCAATGATGAGAAACCGGTGCTCACCGGTTGAATGATCCGCGTCCGGAAAGGTCGTCGAGAGCGGATCATCGAACAGCGTCGCCGCCTCGCGGAAATCGACCCCGTGTCTCTTGAGATTCTCCGCCGCCTTCTTCGGGTCCCATGCGAACTTCACTGGATCAGTGTACCCGTTGTCCCGACGTTATGCCCAGGCTGCCTAACGTACAGGCTTCAGCCGCGGCGGCTCATTCCTCGCCGGCCGCCGTCGGCTGCAAGCCGTGTTAGGCGGCGCCCCACTACTCTCCGGCAGCCTGTTCAGCATACAAGTCTGGAACTGACACGAGTGCCTTAACTGCCGAAGACCCAAGGACCTCGCCGACCACTTCGAAGCTTGCCGAGAGTGCCGTCACGATGTGGTACCAGCTTCCACATTGAACGCGCTTGCCGTGTTCAAACCGAAACTCAACGCCGGCAATTATCTCAACGGTGTCCGAGCCCTTCCATCCGTGATGGATGCCATTAGCATGCATGCTATTTCGCATGAGCGCAGGCACCTGCAAGATCCGCAACCTTCGGTTTGGTTCCGTGAGACCGGCACAAGCGATGACATGGCGCGCCACATTGTAGTAGCCCTTTGCATTTCCCGCCTCTCCGGCTGCCGCCAGAACGTTTCGGAATAGCGTCTCAGTCTGAAACTGCGCTTCGACCAACAAGAACAGTCGACTCGCCCTGAGGAGGTCTTCGGCGACGGGTGCAACGTATTCCGGCTTCGAAAGATCCAGGGCCTGGCTGATGACAACCTTATCTGAGCGTCGAATCCAGTTGAGTAGCCGCAGAGTTGCACCTGCGGCATTCGCCGCCATCATCACGTTGTTCAGATTGACCCTGCGGCTGTCCGTTTCGCTTACGCTTTGCCCATCTCGTATGTCTGCGATTTGCTGGTACAACGCATGTACCCTGAGAGCTTGCTGCATGAACGTCGGATCGGGATTCTCAATAGGCATTGCGACGTAGGCCGCCTAACGATTCCGGCTCACCTGCGGCGCCGCGCGGACCGCTCAGGCCGTGGCGAATCGCGCCTCGGACCTGTCGCCTGTGAGCGGCCCCGATGCGCCGACGAACCGTCGCCGATGGTTAACGCCCGAGCGCCCGACCGTGTGTCAGACACGCGCGATTCGCTGCGGCCTGACCTTGAACGATTGCCCGCGCGGCGCCGTCGGGTGCAGCCGGTTGTTATCCGGCCGTCGAGTCGAGCACCACACCCACTGCGGCCCCACACCCCCAGTGTCCCCGCCGGACCTCAGGCGCCCGCGGGAGCCAGGTCCGACTGGCCAGCGCGGCGACCTGTCCGCACGAACCCGGTGCCCGCAGCAGCCAGTTCCGTACGTCTTGCTCCGTTGCCGCGCCCGAGATCGAAACGCCCGAACGCGCCCCGCCGCCGACCATCAGCCGCCATGCTCGCCGGGGCCGTCAACGTCGAGGAGCGCGCCAACCTCACGACGTGCCCCGAGAAGAAAGAGTGAGTCTTCGTTCTTCTTGTCCGGATAACGAATAGGGTTTCATCCGCACTCGCGCGGGGCCCAGCGTGAGCGCCTGCGCGGACCCAGTGCGGATAAACCCTGTTGGACGAAGCCGCGTGGCTGCGCCGGCGCAAATGT
>JAHECP010000070.1 GCA_024641665.1 Acidobacteriota bacterium | reverse complement strand
GCCCGGGTGCGACGCGCAGGCTCGCGTGTTCGGAGGGCCGCGCCGGACCGAGGGGCACCGGCGCGCCGCGGCCTCTGAAGCGCCGCGTCACGAGGTCGCGCTCGCTGTAGACGCCGGGCTGCCGGCGGCGCAGCCGCACGACCCGGCCCGCCGCCACGGACGGCTGCGGATCGAGCGGATCGGGATAGCGCTGCGGAAAGGAGGGATAGGTCCGGAAGACGGTGGCGACGACCGGGCCGGCGCGCTCGGCCAGCGTCCGGAAATCGTGCGTCAGGAAGTCGAGGAGCGCCGGATCGGGGCGGGTGGCGAGATAGGCGTGCACCATCGCGGCCACCTCCCGGTAGAAGGCCGGGGTGTGGGTCTGCCGTGACGGCGAGCCGTCGGCGCGCACCGGGCGCCGGATGCCGGCGTCCCCCGGGTCGATGTGATAGAGCTCGTGGACGATCGTGTCGAGCTTCGCGAACCACGGGGCGCCGCCGGGATAGAGCGCCTGCTTGCCCGAGCGCGCGAGGGTCTCGTCGCAGAACCGCGGCAGCACGAACGACACGAGGTAACGGATGCGGCGGCCGCCGACGCGCACCTCCGGCGATCGCGTCACGAACCACTCCGACTGCCGGACGAGGCGCCCGGTCCGGCGGTCGGTCCAGGTGTACCGGTCCGGCTCGGAAGGCGGAAGGTCCAGGGAGTGGCAGGTGGCGAACGCGCCGCCCGCGCTCCGGCGGCCGAAGCGGGCGAACACGACGATCTCGCGGAGGTCGATGAAGCCGAGCGCCGGCACGCGGCGGACCACGTCCGCCATGACCGCCGCGAGCCGCCCGGTGTAGTCGATCATGGCGCCCGTCCGTTCACGCGCGGGCCGGCCGGGACGGCCGGCGCGCCTCGGCCGACGGCGAGGCCTGCAGGCGGCGCAGGATGATCTCCTGCCGCCGCAGCAGGCGCCGCGGCGGGTTCGCCGGATCGAGGGCGCGCGGGTTGATGATCGCGCCGGCGAGCAGCGCCGACTCCGCCGGCCCGAGCGCCGACGCGGGCTTGCCGAAGTAGGTCCGGGCCGCCGCCTCGATGCCGAAGATGTCCTTCCCCCACTCGATGACGTTCAGGTAGATCTCCAGGATCCGCCGCTTCCCGAGCTCCGCCTCGAGGCGGCGCGCGATGAACAGCTCGCGCAGCTTGCGGATGGGGTCCTTCGACGGCGACAGGTACAGGTTCTTCGCGAGCTGCTGCGTGATCGTGCTGGCGCCGCGCACGAACTCGCCGCGCTCGAAGTTCACCTCCATCGACTCGCGGATCTGGTCCAGATCGATGCCGTCGTGCTGCCAGAACGCGTCGTCCTCGGCGATGATGACCGCGCGGCGCAGCTCCGGCGAGATGCGGTTGTAGGCGACCCACTGCTGCCGCCAGTGCGGCGTCCGGCCCTCGGCCTCCGCCTCGCGCGCCCGCACCTGCATGAAGGCCGTCGTGCGGGGGTTCTCGTGCGCGAGGGGGCGCACGTCGGGCAGCGTCAGATACACGTAGACGACCAGGGCGAAGCCCGCCGCGGCGGTGGCGGCGGCGACCCGTGCGAGCCGGCGCATCGTGCGCATCAGCGGTGTCGCGCCTCGTGTCTCGTCATCCCGCGACGACGACCTTGATCCGCTCGCCGGGCCGTGGCGGCCGGTCGGCGGGAGAATGGTTCATGATGGCGAGCGTTGACGCCTTGACGAGGCCCTCGCCGGCGCGCGCGGCAATCGACTCCCACGTGTCGCCGTCGCGGACGACCGCCAGGGCGATCCGGTTCGGCCGGATGGCCGCCGCCTCGGCGGCCGTCATCGCCTCGAACGACCGGATGGTGTCCGAGAAGTCGGGCTCGACGCCCTGGTAGACCCGCTCCGGCGCGACGCCGAGCACGCCGGCGAGCTCCGCCTCGTCGTCGAGGAACGGCAGGATGCCGCGCGTCAGATAGACGAAGCCGCCGGGAAGGGCGAACGCGTTGACCGCCGTCTCGTTGACGACGGCGAAGTGCCACGGCAGGTTCGGGCGGTGCGAGACCGCGGCGAGCCGCTGCCCGATCCGGTCGACGTAGTGCTGCAGATCCGCGTCGTCGTAGACGCCCATCTCGCGCCGGACTTCGGCGTCCAGCTGCCGTCCGAGCTGGATCTCCCGGTCCTCGCTCATCAGGCTGAACTGCGACTGTCCGGTGACCGGGTTGGTGGCGCAGGCGCCGGCCGTCAGCGCGAGCGTCACGCCGGCCGCCATCGTCGTCGTCGTTCGGCCGAACCGCGGTCGTCGGTGGTTGCGCATGGCCAGGTGGCTCTCGTGTCCGCGACGTGCCGGCGCGCGCCGCCGGCGTGCGGCGCGGCGCGCGCACGGGTGCCGGCGATTCGAAGACGTCTGGTCCCGCCGCCCGGTTCCAGCGTACCAGGTCGGCGGGCGTCAGCGGAAGGAGGCGAGGGCGTCGGCGGCGGCGGCGGTCCCGGCGCCGGGATCCATGCGGTACCCCTGTTCGCGGAGCGCCTGCTCGAGGGCGCTCAGGAACAGCAGGACCAGCTGGCTGCTCGACCCGGAGCCCATGAGGCCGACGCGCCAGATGCGCCCGGCGAGCGGGCCGAGTCCCGCGCCGATCTCGATGTTGAACTGTTGGAGGAGGGTGCGGCGCACCGCGGCCTCGTCGACCCCCTCGGGCACGCAGACGGCGTTCAGCGACCAGAGCCGCTCGGGCTCCGGCGGCAGCAGCTCCAGCCCCATCGCGCCGAGCCCGGCGGCGAGCACGCGGTGGTGCCGGCGGTGCCGGGCCCAGCGTGCCTCGAGCCCCTCCTCCTCGACGGCGATGAGCGCCTCGCGCAGCGCGTAGAGCAAGGTGGACGAGAGCGTGTGGTGGTACTTGCGCCGCACCCAGTAGTCCTCGAGCAGCGACAGGTCGAACGAGAAGCTGCGCGACGGCACGCGGCGCGCGAGGGCGCGCGGGCCGAAGGCGATCGGCGCCATGCCGGACGGCGCCCCCAGCCCCTTCTGGCTGCAGCTGTAGCAGACGTCGACGTCCCAGGCCGCGACGTCGAGCGGATGGGCGGCGAGCGAAGTGACCGCGTCGACGAGCGTCAGCGCGTCGTGCTCGCGGGCGATGCGCGCGATGGCCTCGACCGGGTTCAGGACGCCCGTGGACGTCTCCGCCTGCACGACCGCGACCAGGTTCACGCGGCCCGACGCGAGCGCCTTCCGCACCGCCTCCGGATCGCACGCGCGCCCCCACTCCACCTCGACACGCGTCACCTGGGCCCCGTACCGGCCGAGCATCTGCGCCAGCCGGTCGCCGAAATAGCCCGTGACGACGACCAGCGCGCGGGTGCCCTCGTGGGCGATGTTGGCCACGGCCGCCTCCATGCCGGAGGTGCCGGTGCCCGAGATGGCCAGGCAGAGCCCGCCGTCGCCCAGGCGGAAGACGCGGCCGAGCCGCGCCCGCACGTCGTCGAGCATGACCACCAGATCGGGGTCGAGGTGGCTGAGCACGGGCGCCGCCATGGCGCGCATGATGCGGGGCGAGACCGGGCTGGGGCCCGGCCCGAGCAGGATGCGTTCGGTGGCTGGAAGCATGAGGACGTCCTCGGGAAGTGCTCGACGGCCGGCGCGCCCGCCGCGCTACGCGACGGGCACGGCGAGCTCGGTGAGCTGCCGGCGGAAGACATCGGCCGCCTCGGCCGACGCGGGCAGGAGCGGCCCGCGCGGCAGGCCCCCGGCCTGGCCGACGAGCGTCTGGGCGACCTTGAGCCCGGCCACGCCGAACCGGGCGGTGGCGTGGGCGAGCGGCAGCAGGCGGCGCTGCAGATCGCCCGCCTCGGCATGCCGCCCCGCGTCCACCAGGTCGAGCACCTGGACGCACAGGTCGGGCACCACCACCGCAATCGCGAGGATGGCGCCGGTGGCGCCCACCATCAAACCGGCGAAGAACGACCGTCCCGAACCGGCCAGCACCGCGAAGCCCTTCCGGGCCTGCGCCACGTAGTCGGCGATGAGCGCCGCGTCGTTGCCCGACTCCTTCATGCCGAGGACGTTCGGGTGCCGCGACAGCTCGGCGACGGCCGCCGGCGGCAGCGTGACGCCGGTCAGGGCCGAGAAGTTGTAGAGCAGGACGGGCACGGGCGAGGCGTCGGCGACCGTCCGGTAGTGAGCCACGAACGCCTCGAGGGTCATCTGACTCTTGAAGAACGACGGCGTGCGCACGAGCACCGCGTCGGCACCGGCCTCGGCGGCGCGCCGCGTGGCCAGGACGGTGGCGCGCGTCGACTCGCGGCCCGTGCCCGCCACGAGCAGCCGGTCGCGCGGCACGACTTCGCGCGCCGCGGCCACGATGTCGGCCGACTCGCCTTCGTCGAGGAACGCGGCCTCGCCGTTAGACCCGAGCACGACGACGCCGCGCAGGCGCGACGCGAGGAGGCGCCGCACGTTGCCCCGAAGGGCGTCGAGATCGACCTCGTCGTCGCGGAAGGGAGTGGGGACCGGGGGCAGCACGCCGTGGAAGTCCATCGTCGCCTCGACCGCAGACTAATGAGACCCCGGCGGCTTGTCAATCGGCGCCGGGCGCGGGGCCGGACAAGAAAAAACGCCTGGCGGTCCATGGGACCACCAGGCGTTCGAGCGAGGGAGTGTGGGAGTTGCGGGAGTGATCTCTCTCGTTTCTAGTGAACCTTGACGGTCACGACGGCCCGTGCCTGGCGCCAGTCCTCGTCGACGATGGTCCAGAGCACCTGATCCAGGTACTCGCCGTTGCGCAGGAAGGACTTGCGCAGCACGCCCTCCTGCACGGCGCCGACCTTGCGGAGCGCCCCGTTGCCGCGGCCGTTCTGCACGGCCGCGCGCGCCTCGAGGCGATGCACGCCGACCGTCCCGAACGAGAAGTCCACGACGAGCCGGGCGCCGTCGATGAACGCGCCGCTGCCCCAGTAGGCGGAGCCGAGCGCGAAGCCCCACTCCGCCGTGCCCCAGCCCGGCTCGAGCTGCCGGACCTGGAACAGCCCGACGGCCGTGTCGGTGCCGTCGAGCACGATGGCGAAGCAGATGTAGTTGCCGGCCGCGCGCTCACGATGCGCCCAGGCGATGAACCGCTCGAACCCCTCGACGGTGGTCGGCGGCGGGGAGATGAAACGCGCCACCTCCTCGGTGGCCAGCATCGTCAGCAGCGACGGCGCGTCCGAGAGCCGCAGGTCGCGCAGGGTCACCGTGGACCCCTTCATCACGGGCAGCGCCTTGCGCCAGTCCGACGCCGTCACGCTGTTGGCGGCGTCCATGACGGCTTGCACGTCCAGCATCGGGTCCGCGTCACGGAAGGGCATCTTCTCCATCAGAGGCCTCCCGCGATCGGTGTGGTGGTCGTCGTCGTGGTCGTGGTCCCATCCACCAACGTAGTGGTCGTCGTCGTGGTCGTCGTCCCGTCCGCCAACGTGGTGGTCGCCGTCGTGATCGTCGTCCCGTCCGCCAACGTGGTGGTCGTCGAGTACGTCACGGACTGCGTCGGCGCCGTCGTCGTGTCGGTCGTCGGCGGGGTCGGATCCGGCGGCGGTGGCGGCGGATAGAAGAGCGACTCGAAGAAGTCCACCGTGAACTGACTCGTCACCGACGGGTCGAGCGCGGTAAACAGCGGGTCGGTCGTGGTGCTCGCGCCCCAGACGATGTTGTCCTCTGCGGCCGCGCCCCACACGATGTTGTCGTCGTCGGCGGCGTTGCCCCAGACGATGTTGTCGACGTCACCGGCGGTGCCCCACACGATGTTGTCGCCGTCGTCGGCGGTGCCCCACACGATGTTGTCGCCGTCGTCGGCGCGGCTGCTGCCCCAGACGATGTTGTCGCAGTCGTCGCCGCCGCAGTCGGTACCCCAGACGATGTTGTCGCCGTCGTCGGCGGTGCCCCACACGATGTTGTCGAGCGAGTCCACCGACGTGCCCCAGACGATGTTGTCGGTGCCGTCGCTGGTGCCCCACACGATGTTGTCGCCGTCACCGGCGGTGCCCCACACGATGTTGTCGAGGCTGTCGTTGCTGCCCCAGACGATGTTCTCACCGTCTCGGCTCGAGCCCCACACGATGTTGTCGCAGTCGGTCTCGTTCGGGCAGGCGGTGCCCCAGACGATGTTGTCGCCGGCCGCGTCGCGCGCGGCGCCCCACACGATGTTGTCGGCCCACGCGCTGGCGGTCGGCAGGATCATCCCGTGGCTGACCAGGTGGTTGCCCCAGATGACCTGGCGCGACCACGTCGGGTCCTTCGGGAACTGCTCGCCGGGCAGGACGTGCCGGAAGAAGCTGGCGAGGTCCACCGCGCCCTTCGTGTTCAAGAAGCCGGCGCCCTCGCTCAGGCGGTTGTACTGGGAGTAGTTCTGCGCCGTGTACTCCAGGATGGCCTTGACCGCGTTCGGGGTCAGTGCCGGGTTCGCCTGCAGCATCAGCGCGACGCTGCCGGCCACGACCGGCGTCGCCATGCTGGTGCCGGTCAGGCTGAGGTACGGGTGGTAGCTGGTCTGGCGGGTCCCGTCGAGCAGGAACGCCGACTTGGTGCTGTAGAACGTGCTGTTCGGGTCGCTCAGCGAGACGACGCCGGTCCCAGGCGCCACGATGTCGGGCTTCGCGAAGTAGTCAATCGCGGTCGGGCCGCGCGAGCTGTAGTCGGCCACCGTGTCGTCGATCCGCGTCAGCGTGCCCATGTGGCTCGAGGCGCCGACCGTGAGCACCCACGGCGCGTTGCCGGGCGCCGTGATGCCGCCGTACTGAATCTGGCCGGCCGCGTTCTTCCCGACGTTGCCCGCGGCCGCCACGACCACGACCCCGGCGTCCACCACGCGCTTGGTCGCCAGCGTCAGCGGGTCGGTCTCGTAGGACTCGGTGACCGCCGCGCCCACCGACAGGTTCACGACCCGGATGTTGTAGGCCGCGTGGTTCGCGACGACCCAGTCCAGCGCGGCGATGACGTCGCTGATGTGCCCGCCACCGGCCCCGTCGAGTACCTTCAGGCTGACCAGGTGCGAGCCGGGGGCGATGCCCGCCCGCGCGCCGTACGAGTCATAGCCCGAGCCCGCGATGATGCCCGCCACGTGCGTGCCGTGGCCGTTGTCGTCGTAGGGACGCGGCTGGTTGTTCACGAAGTCGACGAACTGGACGACCTTCTGGCCTCCGATCCCGGTGCCCATCAGGTCGTCGTGCCAGGGGGTGATCCCGGAGTCGATGATGACGACACCCACGCCGGAGCCGTCGAGGCCGAGCGCGGTCTGCGCGGCGCGGGCCCCGACGACGACCGCCACCCGGTTCATCAGCACGCTCACCGGCCGGTCGTAGTGCACGCTCTTGACCCAGGGGCTGTTGGCCAGGCCGGCCAGCCGCTGGCTGCTGATGCGCGCCACCCTGCCGCCGAACGTGTGGAGCCGGCGCCCCTCGGTCCCGCCAAGCGCCTTGATGACGCCAGCCGGCGCGTTGTCCACCAGCTCGACAATGACACGCGCGTCGCTCTGGCCGTTCGAAGCGGCCAGGCGCTGCAGCGTCTTGTCGAGTTTGGAGTGCTTGCCCTGCCCGCCAAGACCACCGGCCGCCGCGACCGGCGCGGTGAGCAAGGCCAGGGTAACCGCCGCCGACGTCAACCACAGGAGGAATCTCGCTCGCCGATGCGTCACGGTGCCCTCAGTATTCCTTTCGCCTTGCGTTGACGAGACGCCAGTCCTGGGGGTGACTTGGCGCACCATTCGAATCCCCGAGCGTTGCAAGGCCACCGCCAGTGGCGAACGCCTGCAGCTGTGCCATATAAGTGTAATAAAACAAATGTCTTATTGGCTCACAGGACAGTATTGAAACTGAGGCGGGACAGGCGGGTGTGTTCCACAATGGCTCATCTGGGGGATTTTGCGAGTCAGGAACACCACATAACCATATGAAGCATATACATTTATATAAGTGTGTTCAATCCGGTGACAGACGTTCCATTGTGAGATTGCCAACTTCGGTCCGGGCAGGTGCCCAAACACGATTGGGCCGAAAAACCCGGGAGATTGACGGTCAAGAACAACAAAACCCGGACGCCAACCGGCATCCCCCTCGTCGGACTGGACTCAGGACGCGAGCCGATGGACGCGTTCAACGCGGGAACTTGGACCACACCGCCTTGCGCTGCATCCAGTCCTCTCAAAGGATCGCCCCGGGGGCGGATCTCGCCTTCCCGTGTCTCAGCGTTTCCCCCCGCCCAGCGGCGTCGGGCTCGACTTGTCGGGTGCCACCGCGGTGCCCCAGACGATGTTGTCGCCACCGCGCGTCGTGCCCCAGACGATGTTGTCGCCACCGCGCGTCGTGCCCCACACGATGTTGTCGCCGCCGCGCGTGGTCCCCCACACGATGTTGTCGCCGCCGCGCACGGTGCCCCACACGATGTTGTCGCCGCCGCTCACGCCGACCAGCGTGCCCCAGACGATGTTGTCGCGGGTGAGGGTGCCCCAGACGATGTTGTCGCCGCGCCCGGTGCCCCACACGATGTTGTCGCCGTCGGCGCGGCCCAGGAACTGGGTGCCCCACACGATGTTGTCAGCCCAGGTCCGGATTGCGACCGTGGTGCCCCACACGATGTTGTCGTCGTCGGCAAAGGCGGTGCCCCACACGATGTTGTCGGCGTCGTCGGCGCTCCAGCGCACCGTCCCCCAGACGATGTTCTTGCCCTCCAACCAGAACCCGGTGCCCCACACGATGTTATCGGCGTCACGACGGAGCACGGTGCCCCACACGATGTTGTCCCAGGCCCGGCTGTTGACGAGGACGACGCGACCGTCGACGACGTGCGTGCCCCACACGATGTTGTCGAACCACCGGGCGGAGTACCCGCCGAAATCGGTGGTGTGGCGCGGGCGCTCCGGCCAGCTCGGATCGACCCACCGCTGGCCGACCGGCCTGGTGGTGTCGAGGGCGCGCGTCAGCATGAGCGCGCCCTCGCCGTTGATCTCACCGGCGCCCTGCGTCAGCAGGTCGAAGCCCTTGAGCGGCGTCGCCGTGTACTCCAGGATGGCCTTGATGGCATTCGACGCGAGCGGCGGATGGCCGGCCTCGTCGCGGTTGCGGTCGGCCGAGATGAGCGCCGCCACGAGACCGGTCGTGACGCCGGTGGCCATGCTGGTGCCGGTCAGCTCGGCGTAGTGCGCGTTGACGAGGAATTGCGGGTACTTCTTGAAGAGCGACGCCTCGCGCGCCGCGTCCGACACCAGGGCGACGCCGGGCGCGACCACGTCCGGCTTCGCGAGCGAGTCGTACCACGTCGGCCCGCGCGAGCTGAAGTCGGCCACGGTGTCGTCCACGCGGGCCACCGTGTGGAAGGTCTGCGCCGCACCGACCGTGATCGCGGACGGCGCGTTGCCCGGCGAGTTGATGCCGGCGTAGCCGACCTTGCCGGTCTTGGCGTTCTGGCCGTTGTTGCCGGCCGCCACGACCACCACCATCCCATGGCGGACCGCCATCTCGACCGCCTGCACGAGCGGATCGGTCGCGACCGGCTCGAGCACCGGGTGGCCCAGCGACAGGTTGATGACGTCGACGCCGAGCCGCTCCCGGTTCGCGATGATGTACTCCATCGCGCGCAGCACCTGGCTCGTCTGCCCCTGCCCGTTCTCGTCGAGCACCTTGAAGATGCGCAGGTTGACTTTGGGTGCCACGCCCGCGTACCGGCCCGCGGACTGCCGGCCCGACCCGGCAATCAGCCCCGCGATGTGCGTGCCGTGCCCGTAATCGTCATACGGCTGCATGTGGACGCCGCCGCGCTTCCGCGTGTAGTCCCAGAACTCGACGCGAGCCGGGTCGAAGTCCGACGACAGCTCGAGTCCCGAGTCGAGGATCGCGACGCCCACGCCCTCGCCCTGATCGTCCGAGCCGTCCATCCCGAGCGTCGCGCGCAACTCGCTCGCCGCCACGTCCGGCTCGTCCGGCTGCGGGCGCCGCTGCCCCTTCCACCGGGCGAACAGCGTGTTGAGCGCCACGTTCTGGCCGGACGTCCCGCTCGAGCTCACCTCGGCGTCCGACGACACCGACACCACGCACGGGTCGTTGGCGAGCGCCTCCAGATCCTCGCCGTGCACGTACGCGGTGAGCGCCTCGAACGTCGGGTGCTCGGCCTCGATGACGTCACCGTGCGCCGCCAGCGCCGCGCGCAACGCGGGCCGGCAGCCCACCTTCGTCCGAACGATGACGTGCTCGGGTTGGGGAGCTTGGGCCAGCGCCGCGCGCAGCCGGAGGTCGAGCTTGTACGTCTTGCTCGCCGGCGCCGCCGCGACCGTGGACGCGGCGGCCAGCACAGTGAGGCTGGCTAGAAAAAGGAGCTTCAGTCGGGACACCATCGCCGCCCGGTACACGCAAGAATTCAGCCAGTTCTAATGATTCTGTCGCGTTGCACTAATACGTTTATTTACAGTTATTTAGGAGCATTTGTGAAGGGGTTCCGATTCGTGCGATCACGGACGCGTGTCCCATCCTGGAACGTCCGGCGCCACGTAATCTCACGTTTGTAAGCCTAACCGCTGATTCTAGAGTTAGATACTCGGCAGTGTACGATTTTGGAGCGCAATCTGCTGGCCTGGAACATCCTGCAACACCAAACCTCAGTCGATCTGGAGGTTCCTGGCGCGCCCGGGACCCGCACGCCAGAGCAGGCCGCTGCCGGTGTCCCCCGCCGTCGCAAGCTGAACCGCGAGCGCCACCAGGACGATGGCAGCGGCCGGGCTGAGCAGCCAGGGAAACGCGCCGAGGTCGCGGACGTTGCGGGCGGCCTCGTACAGCATCGTCCCCCAGCTCGGCGTCGGCTCCACGAAGCCGAGGCCGACGAACGAGAGCGTGGCTTCGGCCAGGATGAACGAGGGCACGAGCAGGGTGGCCTGCACGGCCAGGAACCCGCGCGCGGCGGGCAGCAGGTGCCGGACGAGCACCCGCAGGTGCCCCGCGCCGAGCGACCGGGCGGCGGCCGCGTAGTCCCGTCGGCGCTCGGCGGCGATGATGGCCCGCACGCCGCGGGCCGCCATCGGCCAGCCGACCAGCGCGAGAATGGTCGCGATGAGCACGAAGATCCGCGCCGGCTCCAGCACGAGCGGCATCGTGGCGCGCAAGGCCAGCACGACGTAGACCGCCGGCAGGATCAGCACGAAGTCGGCGGCCTGCATCGCGAGCTCGTCGGCCAGCCCCCCGGCGTAGCCGGCCAGCCCGCCGACGAGCACGCCGATGAGGAGCGCGCCGAGCGTGCCGGCGAGCGCGACGCCGACCGACGCGCGCGCGCCGAACAGCAGGCGCGAGAACACGTCGCGTCCCAGGCGGTCCGCGCCGAGCAGGAGCAGCGGCGCGTCGGGCGCGTCGGTGCTCCAGAGGTGGCCGCCGGCGAACCACCGCACGGGCACGCGCCGCGAGTCGTCCTCCACGTAGCGGCTCTCGAGCCGATCGACGAGCCGGAGCGGGTGCACGAACGGCCGGTGCCAGCGTCCGCCGGTGTCGAGCAGGTGCAGCCGCATCGGCGGCGCGTTCAGGTAGTCCGCGAACTGGTCGGACGACCCGTGCGGCGCGAGCCACGGCGCCGCCGCGGCCGCGACCACCACCAGCACGACGACGAGGCGGCCGAGCGCGCGGGTCATGTCAAGGCGCATCCTGGCGCAGGCGCGGATCGAGCGCCGCCAGCGCCACGTCGGACGCCAGCGTGCCGGCCGCGAGGAAGACCGAGCCGGCCGCGGCACAACCGGCCACCAGGTAGATGTCGCGGCTGACGAGCGCGTCGTACATCAGGCGGCCGAGCCCGGGCCACGCCGTGACGATCTCGACGGCGAACGATCCGCTGAACAGCGTACCGATGATGATGCCGTAGATGGCCGCCACCGAGCGCAGCGCGGGACGCAGCGCGTGCCGCCAGACCAACCGCCCGTCGCCGACCCCGCGCGCCCGCGCCGCCTGGATGTGCGGCTCGGCCAGCGCCGCGGCCGTGGCGTCCGACTGGAGGCGCTCGATCGTCGCCGCAAACGGCAGCGCGAGGGCCAGCGTGGGCAGCGTGAGGTGCCAGGCCACGGTGGCGGCCGAGGCCAGGGCGCCTGGACCCGCCTCGGCCAGGCCGGTGCCGCCGACCGGGAACCACCCGGTGCGGGCGGCCAGCAGCGCCAGGAGCAGCGAGGAAATGAGCGGCGGCACCGAGAGCGCCGTCAGCGACGCCGCGCGCACGGCGCGCGGCAGCCAGCCGCGCCGGCTGCCCGTCACGACGCCGAGCGGCAGGCCGACGAGCGTGGCCACCGCGAGGGCGCAGGCGCCAAGCAGCGCCGTGTTGCCGATGCGCTCGCCGAGCAGGTCCCGGACCGGACGCTGGTAGCGCAACGACGTGCCGAGGTCGAGGCGGACCGCCCGGCCCAGCCACGTGACGTACTGGTCGGCGAGCGGCCGATCGAGGCCGAGCCGATGGCGCTCGCGTGCGATGGCCTCGGGCCCGAGGCCGGCCGCGAACAGCTCGGCCGTGACGTCGCCCGGGGCCAGATCGACCAGCACGAGCGCCGCCGACGAGACGAGCAGCACCAGGACGAGCGCGAAGGCCGTGCGCCGGACGGCGTAGCCGATGAGCCGGCGGTGCGCGGTCGTCATGCCATCGGCGCCGAGCCCGGCTCAGCGCGCGCCCCCCTCCTTCACCGCCAGCACGTCGGCGTTCCACAGCACCTGCGGCCGGGCCGGCACCGGCGTCGCGTTGGCCACGCGCGGGCTCATCGCCACGTAGACCTCGGGCGCCGCGAAGTAGAGCGCCGGCACGTGCTGCGCGAAGATCCGCTGCACCTCGGCGAACAACTGCTGCCGCTCGGCGAGGTCGATCGTCGTGACCTGGCGGCGCATGAGCTCGTCGATGCGCGCCTCCCAGTCGGTCGCCGGCTTCGGCTGGCCGGGGTTCCAGAAGTGGAAGGCACCCGAGCTCAGCCAGAACGCGACGTTGGACGCCGGATCGATGTCGGTCGTCTCCACGCCGAAGTACATCGCCTCGTAGTCGCCCGTGCCGAAGCGCTGGATGAGCGCGAGCTGATCGAGCGACACGACGTCGACCGCCACGCCGACCTTGCGGAGTTGGTTCTGAATCACGGCCGCCGCGCGCTCGCGCGTGTCCACGCCCTGCTGCGTGAGGATCGAGAAGCGCACCGGGTCGCCCCGCCGATCCTCCAGCACGCCGTCGCCGTTGCGATCGGCGAGCCCCAGCCCCGCCAGCAGCGCGCGCGCCCGCGCCGGATCGTACGGGTAGGTGGGCAGGCCGGGCACGTACCAGCCGCCGAAGGACGGCGTCACCGGACCGTAGATGGGCACCGCGGCGCCGAGGTAGACCGTGTTGACGAACTGCTGGCGGTCCACCGCGTACGAGATGGCCTTGCGGAAATCCTCGCTCTGCAGCCACGCGCGCCGCGCGGGCGACAGCTTCGCGTCGGGACGCAGGTTGATCCACAGCAGGTTCGTGTCGCGGCTCACGCCGACGTCCACGAGCTGCAGGCGCCCGGCGGCCGCCGCGTCGCGGAACGACGCGATGTCCTCAGGCCGCGTCTCGCTCGTCATCAGATCGGACTGGCCCGCCTCGAGGCGCAGCACTTCGGCGTTCTGATCCGGGACGATGGCGAGCACCAGCCGGTTGAGGTACGGGAGCGGCGTGCCCGCCGCGTCGCGGCGCCAGTAGTGCGGGTTCCTGGTGAACACCAGCCGCTGGCCAGGCGTGTACTCCGCCAGCACGAACGGTCCCAGGCCGGCCAGCTCGGCGGGCGGCGTCGCCAGCCCCCACATCTCGCCCAGCCGGCCCTCACGGAGCGCCGCCACGAGCTTGTGGCGCGGCAGGATCGGCAGGCCGTCGAGCATCCGCAGACCGGGCGCGTAAACGGACGGGAACGTGAGCACGACCGTGTGGTCGTCGGGCGCCGTCACCTGGAGCGGCTGGCCGGCCACGTCGAGCTCGCCGGCCATCTGGCTCGACGGGTCGTAGGCGGCCTGGAACGAGAACACCACGTCGGCCGAGGTGAAGGGCACGCCGTCGGAGAACTGCACCCCCTGGCGCAGGAAGAGCGTGTAGGTCAGGTGGTCGTCCGACACCGTCCAGCGCTCGGCGAGCCGCGGCTCGAGCGCGTCGGTCGTCCGGTCGATGCGCACGAGGCGCGCCTGGGTGAGGCGCGAAATCAGCTCGTCGGTGGAGCGCACCGCCGTGTAGCGGTTGAACGACGTGGGCTCGCTGCGGTTGGTGGCCACGAGCTCGCCGCCACGGGACGGGCCGGCGGCCCGGCCGGCTGGTGCGCCCCCGACCCAGTGCCGCGCGAGCAGGGCGGCGGCGACGAGCGCGCCGGCCAGGACCAGCGTTACGGCGATTTTGGAAGTCTTGGTCACGGCTTATCCCACCGGTCAAGATCTTGCCCGAGCGTTCCCCCCCCGAGTTGGCAGAACTTGCCCGTGTATTGGCTACCCAGGATATCGGGTTGCGGGGCCGGGACAATCAGTTGCCTTGACGTAGTTTACACGTTTATGTCATGTGACCTTAATGTTGGTGTCATGAGGGCGTGGTGACTCCCCTCAAAGATACACATTGTCTCATGTTGCTCGTTCTTGACGTTCCCAGTCTTGCGTGGAACAGCGCTACGGTCGTGCTTGGCACGGGGCGTGCCCCTCGGGAGATGGGGGAGTCTAGCGGGGTGTATCTGGAGTCGAATCGGGGATTGCCATGACGCTACAGGGTCGAACGTCGGTGTCCATGGGTTCCAGCTTCCGTCGCTGGGCGCGGCGCTGGGCGATCGTGGGCGGCATGGCCGCCGTCGTGGCGATCGGCCTGACGCAGGCGGCGGTGGCGGAGACCGGACCGCACCGCGCCCGTCTGGCGCGAGACCTTGCCGCCCGGCTGCAAGCCGGCTCCAACCAGGTCGGCGAGATCATCGTCGACGGCGACGCCGCGAAGATCGAACGGCTGGCCCGGCGGTACGGCCTGGTGGTCAAGCGGTATCTCGAGCGTGGCGCGGTCGTGGAGCTCAACGGCGGCCAGCTCGATGCCCTCAGCCAGGACCCCGAGGTGGATCACCTCTCGTCGGATCTGCCGGTGCACAGCACCGCGGCGGAGTGGGTCGAGGCGACCGGGGCCGACCAGCTGTGGCAGGGACTCGACGGCGTGCCCGGGCTGACGGGACGAGGCGTGGGCGTTGCCGTAATCGACTCGGGCATCGCCAACCATCCGGCGCTGCGGGGACGGGTAGTGGCGAGCGAGGACTTCACGAGCTCGCGCGGCCGGGGGGTGGATCAGTACGGGCACGGGACGCACGTGGCGGGCATCATCGCGGGGTCCGATCGGCAGAGCGGCTTCTCGGGCATGGCCCCCGGGGCGAACCTGATCAACCTGCGGGTGCTCGGCACGGACGGGTCCGGCAAGACGAGCGACGTGATCGACGCGGTGGACTGGGCGGTGGCGCACCGGCGACAGCTCAATATCCGCGTGATCAACCTGTCGCTGGGCCATCCGGTGATGGAGAGCTACCGGGACGATCCGCTCTGCCAGGCCGTGGAGCGCGCCGTGCGCGCCGGCATCGTCGTGGTGGCGGCGGCGGGGAACCTGGGGGAGACGGAGGACGGACAGCGGATCATCGGGGGGATAGAATCGCCTGGGAACAGCCCGTGGGCAATCACCGTCGGAGCGGTCGATACCAACGGTACTCCCCAGCGCTCCGACGATTCTCGTCCAGCGTGGAGCTCGCAGGGACCGACGTATCTCGACAGTGTCATAAAGCCTGACTTGGCCGCCCCAGGCCGACGGATTGTGTCCCTGGGCATCCCCGGTTCCGCACTCTGGAATGACCTCCCTGGCCGGCAGACGTACGAGTCCGGCGGGCGGACCTACTTGCGACTGAGCGGCACGAGTCAGGCCGCCGCGGTAACGTCTGGCGCGGTAGCCCTCCTGTTGCAGGCCCGTCCTGGACTGCAGCCACTGGATGTCCGCTTGGCGCTTCAGTACAGCGCAACGAGCGTCCCTCATGAGACCGTGCTGTCTGTGGGCGCCGGCGACATCAATGTCGCTGCCGCAGTGCTCCTCGTCACTCGTGGATCAGTCGACCTCCAGACCATCATTGGGGGCGAGGTCGTGACTGCCTCGGCCGCCGCGTTCGTCCAGGAGGAGGTCGCCAAGGCCGGCAAGACCCGCGCGAAGAACATCATCTGGACCGACAACATCATCTGGACCGACAACATCATCTGGACCGACAACATCATCTGGACCGACAACATCATCTGGACGAACAACATCATCTGGACGAACAACATCATCTGGACGAACAACATCATCTGGACCGACAACATCATCTGGACCGACAACATCATCTGGACCGACAACATCATCTGGACCGACAACATCATCTGGACCGACAACATCATCTGGACCGACAGCACCACTATCGACTGATTTGGAGGGCAAGACCGAATTCGACCGCGGATTCCCGGATCTGCACGTTTCGTCAGCCAGACCACGGGAAGTGCTTTGAGGAGATGACAATGCACCCGATAATCGTATGGAACTAACTTCGAGGCAGGAGGGACGCCTCGGACCAGGGTTCGCTCAAGCGCGAAGAACAATGGCGATTCCGAGGCTTACCCGCTCGGGTTGGATCTACTACTCCGTGGTCGTGGCGGCCGGTCTGCTTGCCTTGACCTGGGCTGTGCACGACCTGGTGGTTCATTACGCCCTTCTAGACACGAACCTCGTATTCCTGGTCGCCCTTACGATCTTGGGCGTCTTCGCGACAATTCGCGTGCCCGCGCTCCCGGTGACCCTGTCCGTCGCCGAAGCGTTCTTCTTCATGATCGTCCTCCTGTACGGGGCGGGTGCGGGCACCTTGGTCGTTGCGCTTGAAGCCCTAGTGATCTGGTGGCGTCTGGTGCGTAAGGGGAACCCGGCGACCAAGATCATCTTCACTCTTTGCGCGAATTCCGTCGCGATGGCGCTCGGCGGGTGGCTGTTCTTCGCTCTCGCCCCGATTCCTCCCCTGGCATCTGGCACCTTTGACAAGTCGCAAGTCGCCTCGCTGATCCCTCCGCTCATGACCCTGGCAGCAGTGTACTTCCTGCTCAGTTCCTGGCTCGTCGCGGTTGCGATCGCCTTTGAGCGTCACGCTTTGTCGGTCAAGGTCTGGTGGGACAACTTCGCGTGGCTGTTTTTCAACTACCTCGGTGCGGCGTCGTTGGCTCTCCTGTTCGTTGTTTACGTTCCTCTCGCCAACCCAATCTTCTTGTTGGTGATCGGACCTCCGATCGTTCTTCTGTACCTAACGTACGCCACTACCACTAAGCGAGTGCAGGAGGCCAAGAATCACCTCGAAAGTCTCAACTCGCTATATCTCGCCACCATCGAAACGCTCGCCACTGCAATCGACGCTAAGGACCAGGTCACGCACGGTCACATCCGGCGCGTACAACAGCTCGCCGTCTCGCTGGCGAAAGCACTGGGCCTGGACGACGAACAGCTCATCAAGGCGATAGAAGCCGCCTCGCTTCTGCACGACATGGGAAAGTTGGCGGTTCCGGACTACATCCTCAACAAGCCTGGCCCGCTAACGCCCACCGAGTTCGAGAAGATGAAGCTCCACGCGAGCGTGGGGGCGGATATTCTGTCGTCGATCAGATTTCCCTATCCGGTTGTGCCCATCGTGCGCCATCACCATGAAAACTGGGATGGATCAGGCTATCCGGATGGTCTGGTTGGGAACAGCATCCCTGTCGGAGCGCGGATTCTGTCTGTTGTGGACTGTTTTGATGCACTGACTTCGGATCGTCCCTACCGACCGCGTCTCAGCGACGAAGCTGCGCTCCAGATTATTCTCCAGCGACGAGGAGCCATGTACGATCCTGAGGTGGTCGACAAGTTCTTTAGTATCCACGGAGAGCTCGTGGCCGGATTTGCGGACATGCCCGCTCGCCCGGCAGCGTTGGCCGCTATCACAGAAGCCGCGAACCCCGTGCCTGATCAGAGCCACTTGCGCTTCGAGGAGATTGCTGCCAGTTCCGAGGAGATGCTGACACTCTACGAGATCGCTCGCGCCGTTGGAGGCCCGTTCAATTTTGAGGATGCGGCGGCGGTCATTGCACGCCATCTGCGACGCTTGATCCCTTCGACGTACTGTGTTTTCTTTGCCTACGATGAACGGACCGACGAGCTCTACGCCGCCCACGCTGCTGGTGACGCGTCAGGCGCGTTCGCGGGTCTTCGAATCTCTCTTGGCCAGAGACTGACTGGGTGGGTCGGAGCGAACCGTCAGACGATTCTCAACTCAGATCCGGTCCTCGACCTGGGGGAATCTGCGCGCGTGATGAGACCGCCGCTGCGCAGTTGTCTGTCTACTCCGCTTGTCGCTGACACGGTATTGGTAGGAGTGCTGACGCTCTACTCTGGAACCAAGAACGCATTTAATGAGAACCACTGCCGGATAATCGAGGCCGTCTCCCGGCAGGTTGCGGGCACCTTGAGGAAGGCCCTTGAGTTTGAAAGCCAGAAGAAGTCTTCTCTGCGAGATGACCTTACCGGCCTACCTAGTATAGAACGTCTTCGTTACATCACCGAAAACTCGCCAGACTCTGCTGGTTCCGAGCAGGACGGTGCGTCGATAATCCTCGTCGACGTCGATTTCTTTCGCGAAATCAACCAACGCCTTGGCCGAAGCGCCGGTGACCGGATTCTCTCGATTGTCGCGGCTACGCTTCGACGAAATCTCCAAGGAACAGAACTGCTCTTTCGGAGCACAAGCGACGAGTTCGTCATTTTCCTAGCGCGCACCGACAGGGAATCAGCCGAACGCCGGGCGCGGAGTCTACGAGCTGCGATAGTGCAAGCCCAGATCGCCAGCCCGGTTGGCGCTCGGCATATCTCGGTGAGCGTAGCCGTGGCGTCCGTTCCTGCTGATGGAACCTCCATGGAGATGGCCCTCTCCGTCGCCGAACGTCGTCTTCATTCAGCGTTAAGCCCCGGATCCTCACCGAACGGCTCGAGCTCTGTTCACTGATAACCGCGGGTCAGCGGGCCAAGCCGCATTGGCCTCTCGCGTTCGGCGGCGCATTTCTGGTCCGGTCAGCGGACGAAGCCCGTTTGCCATTGAACTGGCGTAGTCAGCCGAAACTCCGGCTTAGGCATCGAATTCCAGCGGAGGCGAGACGTGAGCGAAGCCACTCTGGCCGCAGCTCAAGACGCTCTAGCCGCAGGGCGGTTTAGAGATGCGTCGAACATCCTCAACCGAGTGCGCAGTTCAGCGCCGGAGGATCGGGTAACGCAAGGTGCTTTGCTTTCTGTCGTATCCGACTGTCTTGGAGATGCAACCATAGCGACCCGCCTAGCCAACGAGGTTCTTTCCGATTCGCACGGTTCTCCCCTGGCAAGGGCGCGCGCGTTTGCCACACTGGCGAGCGTCGAATCAGAGGCCGACCACTTGGCCGGAGCTGTCGAGTGGTCGCGGCGCGCCGTCAAAGCAGCCCAGGAAGGACAGGATACGCTTCTCGAATGCGAGTACCAGTTGGAGCTGCTTGATCTGGTCGCGGACGTACACGGCCGGGATTCAGCCCTTCCACTCTTGCGTGAGCTGAGGTCTGCTGCGACACGGACCGGGAGCCCTCGCATGCTTGCTAACCTCCATCTGCGCCTTGCCCGGATTGAGGCCACGTACGGCTCGCTGTCGAACGCAAACCATCACCTCATCGTGGGAAGACGCCTATTGGAGCGGCAGCCGGACCTCAGGTTGAGCGGCTTGGCTGCGGGACATGGTTGCATCCTAGGTCTTATGGAATGTGACTTCGAAAAGGCTATCGCAGAAGCCCATGAGGTGATCAGGCTTAGCGAGTTGTCCGGTCACGCCCAGAGTGCAAGGGCGGCAGCGAACAATCTCGGTCTGGCGTACCTGCAGAAGGGAAATCTGGATGAGGCCCAGAAGTGGGTCGCGAGGGCTCTCGCTGGCGTGGCGAGAGGCAGTCATTCGGATCTCTGTGCACGTGATACGCAAGCGAGCATCCTCATGGCGACCGGCCACGTCGACGAATGCGGGCACCAACTCGCAGACCTTATCGAGACGATCCGTCTCGACGGAAATCTGCGGTCTTGGCACGGGCTGAGCATTCTGCACACGTGGTCAACATTCCTCTTTCAGACAAACAGAAGCAGGGAAGCGCGGGTCGCTTTGAATGAAGGGCTCTCGCTGGCAGTGGCGCGAGGCGACCGCTTTTGGGAGCCGCGTCTCAGGCTGCTCGAAGCCGAGCTGTCGATGCGTACCGATCGGCAGGAAGACGCGATCGACGCGATCGAAGCGGTCAGGTTGACGCTGGATCGGTCCGGTCTGTCGCTCTCCGGTGAGACCGAGCGCGTCAGGGCGGGCATCTACCTCGCCCAGGGATCCCCCGCGCGCGCCGTGCGCCACTGCGAACGGGCCCTGCGGATCGCCGAGGTCCTGGGTGACGTGCGGCAGAAATCCGCTGCCGCCCGCGACCTCGATGCCGCGCGCCGCGCGCTCGACGCGTCCGGAACGCCCCCCGACGTCGGGCCGCCGTCCGCAGACCACGCCCTCGGCTTCGCCACGATGTTCGACTTCGCCGACTATCCCGAGATCGTCGGCCACGAGGCCTTCGAGGCGATCCGTGACGCGGACTGCGCCGAGGGCGCCGTCCTGGCCGCCCGCCCCGCCCGCGGCGAGCCCCTGATCTTCGCCCGGCTCGGCTGGGACGAGACCGCCGCGCGCCTCGCCGTCGCGCAGCCCGACGCCCGCCTCGCCATCGCGCTCGGCACCCGCCGCGGCCGCGACATCCTCCTGGTCGTCGAGCCCCGATCCGACCTCGCCTCCCGCAGCTTCGTCTCGGCGCTCCGCCGCGTGATTGCCTCGGCGCTCGCGCTCGACGCCTACCGGCGCGACGAACGGGAGCGCGCCTCGCTCTGGCCGCCCGAGGACGACCAGGACACCGCCGGCGAGGTCTTCCGGTCCGCCGAGATGGTCGACATCCTCGCCACCGCCCGGCGCATCGCGCCGACCGACCTCCCCGTGCTCCTCACCGGCGAGACCGGTACCGGCAAGGAGGTCCTCGCCCGCGCCATCCACCGCGCGTCGCCGCGCGCCGCCCGGCCGTTCCTCGCCTTCAACTGCAGCGCCGTCCCGAAGGACATGCTCGAGAGCCAGCTGTTCGGCCACCGCCGCGGGGCTTTCACCGGCGCGCACGAATCGTTCCCGGGCGTCATCCGTTCCGCCGCCGGCGGCACGCTCTTCCTCGACGAGATCGGAGAGCTCGGCCCGGACACCCAGCCCAAGTTGCTGCGCTTCCTCGAGACCCACGAGGTCCACGCGCTCGGCGAGCCGCAGCCCTCGCAGGTGGACGTGCGCATCGTCGCCGCCACCAACGCCGACCTCGATCAGCTGCTCACCGAGGGCCGGTTCCGCGAGGACCTGCTCTACCGGCTCAACGTCATCCGCTTCCGCCTGCCGCCGCTGCGCGAGCGCCGTGAGGAGATCCCGCCGCTCGTCGCGCACTTCCTCGCCCGCTCCTCGGCCGAGCTCGGCAAGGGCCACGTGCGCGTCAGCGATGAGACGATGGAGTACCTGCTGCTGTTCGCGTGGCCGGGCAACGTCCGCCAGCTCGCGAACGAGATCCGCCGGGCCGTGGCGCTGGTCGACGCCGACGCAGTGATCGCGCCCGCGCATCTGTCGGCCGAGATCCGCGCCTCGCGGCGCACGGTCCCCGCCGGCGCGGCGGCGCGCGCCGACGAGCTGGTGGTGCCCCTCGACGGGTCGCTCACCACCGTGCTCGAGGCCGTCGAGCGCACGCTGGTCGCCCGCGCGCTCGATCGCACGGAGGGCCATTTCGAGGAAGCCGCCCGGCTGCTCGGCATCTCCCGCAAGGGGCTCTTCCTCAAGCGCAAGCGCTGGGGCCTCCAGCCGCCCGCGCCGCCCGGCGCCGCCTCCACCTCTTGAGGCAACAGGGGGATCTTCCTGGACCGGCGCCGACTCGGGCTGCAGCGGGCCGGCTGGCCGCCTCCACGCGGGCGACGGCGCTCGAGCCGGACACCGCTGTCACCCTCACGTCCTGAGCTCATCCGCCGTAGAACGAAGGCAGCTCGAGATCGCGCATCGTGTGCAGGCCGGGCGTGGCCTTCAGCACTTTCGGAATCGAGTTCACGGCGATCGCCGCCGTGGCGATGTCGCCGTGCACGCCGCCCGCCACCTTCATCTGCAGCGCCGGCGAGCCCGTGATCTTCACCGCGTCGTAGGTCTCCGGCGCGCCGAGGTAGGCCTCCATGTGGAGCACAATCACCGGCGTGCCGTCACGATAGCCCGTGCCGTCCTGGACGATGCCACACACCCGCCCGGCCGCGACCGAGAGGAACTCGCTCGCGACGGGCGCCTGGGCGATTCTCGGCGCGATGACGTCGGTCACCTTGTCGAGCTTCCAGCCGAACGCGTCGGCGATCATCCGCACCGACTCGGCCAGCCCGACATGGCGCACCGAGCCCTGTTGGACGCGCGCCTCGAACTCGTCGCGCGACAGTCCCGCCCCGATCTTCCGCTGGAACGGCAGGCGCCGGATGCGCGCGTCCTGGACGCGCTCGACCCGAATCGCCTCGACGCGCTCGCAGGCGGCCGTCAGCATGATGGGCAGCGCGTCCATCGTGAAGCCGGGGTTGACGCCCGTGCCGAGCACCGCCTTCTTGGCCTTCAGGGCCGCTTGATGGATGCGCTTCGCGAGCCGGGCGTTCGCGCCGACCGGGTACGCCAGCTCTTCGGTCGTCGACACGATCGGCAGCTTCGCCTTGAGCAGCAGTTCGATCTGCGGCATCACCGTCTTCAGCGACGAGCTGGTGCACAGCACGGCGACGTCCGGCTTCGAGGCCTTGATCGCCTTCTCCACGTGCGCCGACACCTTCACGCCGAGCCCGCGCCCGGTCCCGGCCACCTCGCCGAGATCCCGGCCCACCTTGCCGGGATCGATGTCAACGCCACCTACCGGCTTGAAGCCCTTGCGCGCGGCGACCTGCCGGACGATTCCGCACCCGATCGGCCCGAGACCAACGTGCAACACTCGAATCGGCATAAGAACCCTCCCTACGACGGATAATCCAAATGCGCGATTATACGCCCATCCCGGGGCGCGCCCGCCACCCGCCCGTCGCGAGAGGCGCCGGCAAAACCGGCGCCGGCCGCGATCGTTTGGTGTAGGATCGGCGCAATCGCGCACCCATTCGCCGCCCCCGGAGCTTCCCATGTCCACACTCCGCCCCGCCGTTGCGGTGTCCGCCACGTTGGTGCTCGTCGCGGCCGCCTCGCTCCGCTCGGCGTCCCGACCCGCGCCTCCGCTCGCGTCGCCCCCGGCCGCACAGGTCGCCCCGCCAGCGGCGGCGCTGTCGCCGCGCAACGCCAGCTACTCGATCGAGGCGCAGCTCGACCCGGCCACGCGCACACTCACGGGCACCGAGCTGCTGACGTGGCGCAACATCACCAGTCACGAAACGCGCGAGCTGCGCTTCCACCTCTACTACAACGCGTGGCGCAACACCGATTCGACGTGGCTGCGCGAGCGCGCGCTGGCGCGCGGCGGCGGCCCGGGCGACCTGCCCGAGTCGGACTGGGGCTGGACCGACGTGGGCTACGTCCGCCTCGTCTCCGCCGACTCGCCGTCGGTCGACCTGACGTCGCGCATGCGCTTCGTCGCGCCCGACGACGGCAACGCGCAGGACCGCACGGTCATGGCCATCGCGCTCGACGAGCCGGCGGCGCCGGGCCAGACGATCAACCTCCAGATCGAGTGGACGGCGCACGTGCCGCGCACCTTCGCGCGCACCGGCGCCCTCGGCCGCTACTTCTTCATCGCGCAGTGGTTCCCCAAGATCGGCGTCCTCGAGGACGGCGGCTGGAACTGCCACCAGTTCCACTCGGCCACCGAGTTCTTCTCCGATTTCGGCGTCTACGACGTCCGCCTGACGGTGCCGACGGGCTGGGTCGTCGGCGCGACGGGCGTCGAGCGCGACCACACCGACATCCCGAACGGCACGACCCGCCACCACTACTACCAGGAGGACGTCCACGACTTCGCCTGGACGACGAGCCCCGACTACGTGGTGAGGACCGACCGCTTCGAGCATCCGGGCCTGCCGCCGGTCGAGATGCGGCTGCTGCTGCAGCCGGAGCACGCGGGGCAGGCGGCGCGCCACTTCGACGCCACGCGCGCGACGCTCCGTGACTACGGCACGTGGTTCGGGCCCTACCCGTACGACCACATCACCATCGTCGATCCGGCGTGGCAGAGCGGCACCGGCGGCATGGAGTACCCCACGCTCTTCACGGCCGGTTCGGCCTGGCTCGCGCCCGAGGGCGTCACGCGGCCCGAGGGCGTGACCGTGCACGAGGCCGGTCACCAGTTCTGGTACGCCATCGTCGCCACCAACGAGTTCGAGGACGCGTGGATGGACGAGGGCTTCAACACGTACTCGACGGCGCGGACCATCGAGGAGGCCTTCACCCCGAACTTCCTGTCGGAACGTTTCTTCGGCGGCTTCATCCCGTGGGTCTACCGCGACATCCCGCTCGCACGCGCCACCGACGGCAACCGCCTCTCCGGCTACCGGGAGGCCGCCAAGTCCGACGCGGAGTCCACGCCGACCTGGCGCTACTGGCCCGGCACGGCCGGCGCCATCACCTACGACAAGACGGCGCTCTGGCTGAACACGCTCGAGCGCTATCTGGGCTGGACGACCCAGCAGCGGATCCTGTCGACCTACTTCGCGCGGTGGAGGTTCCGGCACCCCTCCCCGCAGGACTTCTTCGACGTCGCGAACGAGGTGAGCGGCCAGGATCTAACGTGGTTCTTCGACCAGGTGTACCGCAGCTCCAACGTGTTCGACTACGGCGTCCAGTCGCTCACGAGCGAGCCGGCGACCGCGCGCGGGTTCTTCGGTGAGGGCCGGGCGCGCGCCTTCACGGCGCACACCAGCAGCGGCGGCCGCTACCACACGGCGCTCGTCGTCCGCCGGTACGGCGAGGCGGTGTTCCCGGTGGACGTTCTCGTCACCTTCGAGGACGGCCAGCAGGTGCGCGAGCGCTGGGACGGCCGCGACCGCTGGCGGCTGTACCAGTACGACCGTGCCGCGCGCGCGGTGTCGGCGCAGGTGGACCCCGACCGCGTCCTGCTGCTCGACATCGACTACACGAACAACAGCTACACGCTGAAGCCCCGGGCGGCCGAGGCGGCGCGCAAGTGGTCGCTCGCCTGGCTGGTGTGGCTGCAGGACGTGCTGCTCACCTACGGGTGCTTCGCGTGAGGGTGCGACGAGCGAGGCCGAAGGAGCTGCCATGAAGATCGTCCGCGCGTTCGGAGACGGCCTGGGGCGCGTGCACCGCGCGCCCGCGGTGCTGGCCGGCGTGTACCTGCTGACCCTGCTCCTCACCCTGCCGCTCGCCGCCGTCGTCGGCGGGATGATCGAGGACCAGCTGGGCCACAGCCTCGCGGCCGACCCGGTCGCGGCCGGCGTGGACTACGACTGGTGGCAGAAGTTCGACGCGCAGGCGTCCGGCCTCGGCCGGACGTTCTCGCCGGACATCATCGGCTTCGCGGCGCCGCTCGGGAACCTGAGCCGCCTGGCCGACGGAGCGCGCGTGCCGCTCGTCATCACCGGCGTGATCGGCGCCTGGCTCGTGGTGTGGACGTTCCTCGCCGGCGGCATCCTGGACCGCTACGCGCGCAACCGGCCCACCCGCCCGTCGGGCTTCTTCTCGGCCGGCGGCGTCTACTTCTTCCGCTTCCTCCGCCTGGGCGTGACGGCCGCGGCGGCCTACGCGGTGCTGTTCGGCCTCGTGCACGGCTGGCTGTTCGACGACCTCTACGCGCGCGTCACGCGCGGCTTCACCGTGGAGCGATCGGCGTTCCTCGTCCGCCTCGCGCTGTACGTCGTCTTCGGCCTGCTCGTCGCGGCGGTGACGATGGTGTTCGACTACGCGAAGATCCGCGCCGTCGTGGAGGACCGGCGCAGCATGGTCGGCGCGCTGCGCGCGGCGATCCGTTTCGTCGCGCGGCGTCCGCTCGCCACCGGCGGGCTGTACGCGATGCTCGCGGCGCTCTTCGCGGTGGTGCTGGCCGCCTACGCGGCGCTCGCGCCGGGCGTGTGGAGCCCCGGCTGGTCCATGTGGCGAGGGTTCTTCGTCGGCCAGCTCTACGTCGTGGCGCGGCTCTGGGTGCGGCTCGCCTTCTACGGCGCCCAGACCGCCTTCTTCCAGGCCGAGCTCGCGCACGCGGCCTACGCCGCCCGCCCCGCGCCCGCGTGGCCCGAATCCCCCGCCGCCGAGACCATCGGGACCGCCGCCCGCGTCCCATGACCGAGCTCGCCGCGTTCCTCATCGTCGCGATCGTCGTGATCGTGCCGCTGCTGGCGTTCGTCCGCGCCAGCCGCGCGCTCGCCGAGATGGAGGCGCTCAAGCGCGACCTCGAAGCGCTCCGGCGCGAGCTGCGCGAGGCCGCGGCGCGCTCGGCCGGGACGCCGGCGCCGGCCGCCGCGGCAGCCCC
>JAHECP010000253.1 GCA_024641665.1 Acidobacteriota bacterium | reverse complement strand
CGCTCGGCCGCCGCGACGTGCCCTTCTGGCGGGGCCTCGCGCTCGGCGCCGGGGGCCGCGTGCTCGAGCTCGGGTGCGGCACGGGCCGCGTGCTCGTGCCGCTCGCGCGGGCCGGCGTGCGCATCGTCGGCGTCGATCGCTCGGCGCCCATGCTCGCGCGCGCGCGCCGGCGCCTGCGGCGCCAGCCGCGCCCGACTCGCGCGGCGCTCGTCCGCGCCGACATCCGCCACCTGCCCTTCGACGGCGCCGAATCGTTCCCGCTGGTGATGGCGCCGTACGGCATCCTGCAGTCGCTCGTGCGCGAGCGCGACCTGACGGCCACGCTCGAGTCGGTCGCGCGCGTGACGGCCCCTGGCGGCCTCCTTGGCATCGACCTGGTGCCGGATCTGCCCCGGTGGGCCGAGTACCGCCGGCACGTGAGCCTGCGCGGCACGGGGCTTCGGCGGGGCACGCACCTGACGCTCGTCGAGTCGGTGCGGCAGGACCGGCGGCGGCGGCTCACGATCTTCGACCAGGAGTACGTGGAGCGCCGGGGACGCGCGCGCCACGTGCACCAGTTCTCGCTCGTGTTCCGGACGCTCTCGGTGCCCCAGATGCGGCGCCGTGTGGAGCGCGCCGGGTTTCGCGTCGAGGCGGTGCTCGGGGGCTACGACGGCGGTCCCTGGGACACGCGCGCTGACGTCTGGCTGATTCTCGCCAGACGGCGGTAATCCCGATCGGTTCCGCCCGGGCCTCTCCGGCCTGCGGCCGCGCCAACATGACGAGCGCCCGACGATCCTGGCGGCAGTCGCTCACCACGTTCCGGGCGATGCCCTGGCGGGATCGCTGGCTGCTGGGGCAGGCGGCTGTCAGCCTCGTGGCCGTCGAGATCCTGCTGGCCTCCGTGGGCTTTCGCCGCTGTCAGGGCGCGCTCGCGCGCCTGTCCAGGGGCCGCCTCCGTGCCTGGACGGACGATGACGCGCGCCGGGACGCCGCGCGAACCGCCCGCCTGGTCGCGCTCGCCGCCCGGCGCGGGCCGACGCGCAGCGCGTGCCTGGCGCAGGCGCTGGTGGTCTGGGGCCTGCTCCGGCGCCGTGGCATCGACGCCGAGCTTCGCATCGGCGTTGCGAAGACGGACGTGCGGCTCGATGCTCACGCGTGGATCGAGGTGCGCGGCCGCGCCGTCTCCGGCGACGGAGACGTTCCGGAGCGCTTCCAGCCGCTCGGGGGGAGAGCGGCCTCACCCGGCACGGGACAGCCATGAGCGGCATCATCGGAATCGCGCGCGCCGGCGGTGCACCGGTCGACGGGCGGCTGCTCGACCGCATGGCCGCCGCCATGAGGGTCCGCGGACCCGACGCGCAGCGTGTCTGGGTGGGGCCGTCGGCCGGCTTCGGGCACGCGTGGCTGCGCACGCTCGCCGATCTCACCAGGGACGAGCAGCCGTGCAGCCTCGACGGCCGCGTGTGGATCACCGCCGACGCGCGCCTGGACGATCGCGCCGGCCTCGTGCGCGCGCTCGCCGCCCGCGGGCGCCCGGATCTGGCCGGCGCGAGCGACGCCGAGCTGCTGCTGCACGCTTACCACGTCTGGGGCGATCGGTGCCCGGAACACCTGCTGGGCGATTTCGCGTTCGCCGTGTCGGACGGTCCCGGCCGGCGGCTCTTCTGCGCCCGCGATCATTTCGGCGTGAAGCCCTTCTACTACGCCCACGGGGAGGACTGGTTCGCCTTCGCCAACGGCCTCGACTGCCTCCGGATGCACCCGTCGATCGGCGGCCGGCTCAACGATCAGGCGATCGTCGATTTCCTCGCTTCGGGCGTCAACAGCGATCCGGCGACCACGTGCTTCGCCGACGTGCGGCGCCTCCCGGCGGCTCACGCCCTGACGTGGCGGGAGGGGATGCCGCGCGTCTGGCGGTACTGGACGTTGCCGACCGACGGCCACGTCCGGCTCCGACACGCGGAGGACTACCTCGAGCGCTTCCTCGAGCTGCTCGGACAGGCCGTCTCCGACCGCGTGCGCGGCGCGAGCGCTGGCGTGCTGATGAGCGGCGGGCTCGACTCGGCGGCCATCGCGGCGCTCGCCCGGCGGCACGGTTCGGCCGACCTCAGGGCGCACACCATCGTGTACGACCACCTCATCCCCGACGAGGAGCGGCGGTACTCGAGCCTGGTCGCGCGGCACCTTGGGATTCCCGTGCAGCACCTGGCGGCGGACGACTACGCGCCGTTTGCGTGGCGGGGAGCGCACGCGCTGCTTCCCGAACCGGAGGACAACCCGTACCGCCACCTGTGGATCGACGTGCTCGCCCAGGCCGCCGCCCACGGTCCGATCCTGCTGAGCGGCGAGGGGGGAGACGAGGTCCTGAAGCCGTCCTGGGTCACGCGGCTCGTCGGCGGCGTGCCGTGGACGGAGCTCGTTGCCGACATCACGCGTGCCCTCGTCATCACGAGGCGACGTCCGCCCCTCGGGATCCGCGCCATGGTCCGCTCCTGGTTCGCCACCGCCCCGACGGAGCCGCGGCGCCCCGCCTGGCTTGCCGTGGAGCGGAGCGGTGGGAGCGCGAGCGCCGGCCGGTCGGATTCGGGCGACGGCCAAACGCCGCTGCACCCCAGGCGGCCCGACGCGTATCGAAGCCTCACCAGCGCGCTCTGGCCGCCCTACCTCAGCGCCTGCGATCCGGGCGTGACGGGCATTCCCGTGGAGGTCCGGTTTCCGTATCTGGACGTGCGGCTGGTCGAGTTCACGCTCGCGATCCCCGCGGTTCCCTGGTGCGTTGACAAGACCCTGCTACGGCTGGCGATGCGCGGGACGCTGCCCGACGAGATCTGCGACCGCCCCAAGACGCCGCTCCAGGAGGACCCGATGACGCGGCACTTGCGCCGACGCGGGTCGGAGTGGTTGGATCGGTTCGAGCCGGTACCCCAGCTGGCTGCTTACGTGATACGAGAGAAGATCCCGCCGATGGCGGGTCGCGACAACGAACCGCAGGAATATTGGGCGAATCTGCGCCCGTTGAGCCTCAACCTCTGGCTCGAACACCTGGCCAGGACCGAGGCCGAGCGAGGTCAGCGATGAGCACCGAACCCCGCGTTCCCGCGAAGGCGGAGAAGATCAAGAAGGCCTACCAGTCGCCCCGGCTGATCGAGTACGGCGACATCCGCGCGGTCACGCATGCCGTCGGCCAGAGTGGAAAGAAGGACGGCGGCGGCGGCAAGATCCAGAAGACGGCGTAGTCGCCCGACGAGTGCCGTTCCGTCCTCGATACAGATCATGGCGCTCCAGTACTCTGCGTTCGGTCTCTCGCTGTCGGCGAACCGGCCGATTCCGGGCCTCGCGCCCGTCGCCGAGACGCCCGAAGTCGACGCCCGGATTCTGCTCGGCGCGCTGCCCGACACGCTCTCGCCCGACGCGCCCGGGGCCACACCTGGCGAAGTCCAATACGTGAGCCCGGACGCCGCGGCTGGGGACCTGCCCACCCTGACCGCGTGGACCGTCGCGCGCGGCGCGTACTGGCGGCTACGCTACGCGGACGGCACCGAGTTCGTCGTCGATCGGCACGGCCGGGAGGTCTGGGCGACCTGGCCGGCGCCCCTGACCGTCGAGGACACGGCGACGTACCTGCTGGGACCGATCCTCGGCTTCGTGCTGCGCCTGCGCGGCGTGACCTGCCTGCACGCGAGCGCGGTATCGGTCGGCGATCGCGCCCTGGTGCTGGTGGGTCCGGCGAGCGCCGGCAAGTCGACGACCGCGGCCGCACTGGCCCGGGCCGGCTGCGCGGTTCTCTCCGACGACGTCGTGCCGCTCGGCGAGGAGGGCGGCGCGTTCGTGGCGCAGCCCACCTACCCGCACCTGCGCCTGTGGCCGGACTCGGCCGCGGCGCTCTACGGATCGCCGGAGGCGCTGCCGCGGCTGACGCCGACCTGGGACAAGCGCTACGTCGACCTGACTACCGGTGACCACCGGTTCGAGCCGCGGCCGCTGCCGATTGGCGCTCTCTACCTGCTCGACGATCGATGCGCGGAGCCGTCCGGGACTCGATTCGAGCCGGTGACCGGCCACCGCGCACTGCTCGCGCTCGTGGCGAACACGTACGTCAACTACCTGCCCGGGCGCGATGCGACCGGCGCCGAGCTCGGGCGCCTGCACCGCCTGGTCGAGCGCGTGCCGCTCCGGCGGGTCCATCCTCCGGCCGATCCCGCCCGGGTGCCGGAGCTGTGCCGGGCGCTGCTGGACGACTTCCACGCACGCGCCGATTCACCGGCGCGTCGGGCGCCGGAACGCTCGCACGACGATGTACAGCGTTGATGGTCACGCGAAGATGCTCGCGGATCGCGTCCGCGTCGCGGCCTACCGTGAGGCGCTCCGCCGAACGGTGACGCCTGGCGCGGTCGTCGTGGACATCGGCACGGGAACGGGCGTCTTCGCGGCGGCCGCCTGCGCCGCGGGCGCGCGTCGCGTCTACGCCATCGAGCCGGACGAGGTCATCCACGTCGCGCGCGATCTCGCGGCGGCCAACGGCTACGCGGATCGCGTCGAGTTCCTGCAGGCCGAGTCGACCCGGGTGATGCTCCCCGAGCGCGCCGACCTCGTCGTGTCCGACCTCAGGGGCGTGCTGCCGCCCTTCGGGCAGCACCTGGTCAGTCTCGTCGACGCGCGCGCCCGGTTCCTGGCGCCGGGCGGCCGCCTGATTCCCCTCCGGGACCGGCTCTGGGCGGCGGTGGTCTCGGCCCCGGACCTCTACCGGCGGCACACCTCCCCCTGGGACGACGAAGCGTGCGGGCTCGACCTGGGCGCCCTCAGGCGGCTGACGACGCACACGTGGCACAAGGCGCGGATCGAGCCGGCGCACCTCCTGACCGAGCCGCGGTGCTGGGCCGAGCTGGTGTACGCGACGATCGAGAGCCCCAACGTTCGCGGGCGGGCGGCGTGGACCGTGCCGCGTCCGGCCGTCGCGCACGGCGTCGGCGTCTGGTTCGACGCGACGCTGGCCGACGGCGTCGGGTTCTCGGGCGCGCCCGGCGCTGCCGACCTCATCTACGGGCAGGCGTTCTTCCCGTGGCCCGAGCCGCTGAGCCTGGACGCGGGGGACGTGGTGGATGTGGCGTTCCACGCCACGCTCACCGGCGCCGAGTACGAGTGGCGCTGGATCACGTCGGCGACGGCCGGCGTGGCGCCCGGCCGCGTGACGGCGGACCTTCGCCAGTCGACGCTGGCGGCCCTGCCGCTCTCGGCGGCTTTCCTCCACAAGACCGCGCCGGATCACGTGTGCACGATCGGCGAGGAGGGCGAGCTGGCGCGGTTCGTGCTGGAGCGGATGGACGGCACGCGCACGCAGGAGGCCATCGCGGACGAGCTCGTCGGCCGGTTCGGGGCGCGGTTCCAGGGCCGCGATCAGGCGCGGATCTTCGTCAGCGGGGTCGCGGTGCGCTACGCTCGGTAGCGGCGGCACGGCTCCGCGCTGTGACGGGCGCGGAGGCGCCACTCGTCCCGCGTCTTTCGTGGTAAAATTCCGCCTCTTACTCGTTGGCAATGTGGGAGATCCGACGATGTCAGGCCATTCGAAATGGCACTCGATCAAGCACAAGAAGGGGGCGGCCGACGCCAAGCGCGGGAAGGTCTTCACGCGCATCATCAAGGAGTTGACGGTCGCCGCGCGCGGGGGCGGGGGTGACCCCGACGCCAACCCGCGGCTGCGGACCGTCATCGACGCCGCCAAGGCCGTGAACATGCCGGCCGACAACATCAAGCGGGCGATCCGCCGCGGCACGGGCGAGGAGCCGGGCGTCTCGTACGACGAGGTGACCTACGAGGGCTACGGTCCGGGCGGCGCGGCCCTGCTCATCGACACCCTGACCGACAACCGGAACCGCACGGTGGGCGAGCTGCGCCACCTGCTGGCGAAGCACGGCGGGAACCTCGGCGAGACGAACAGCGTGGCCTGGATGTTCGACAAGAAGGGCTATCTCGTCATCGAGAAGAGCCGGGCCGACGAGGAGACGCTCATGGCGGCGGTGCTTGACACCGGCGCCGACGACATGCGCGACGACGGCGACAACTGGGAGATCGTGTGCCCGCCGGACCTGTTCACGGCGGTGCACGACGCGGTGAAGAAGCTCGGCATCGAGACCGTCACCGCCGAGGTCTCGATGATCCCGCAGAACTACGTCAAGCTCGAGGGGAGGACCGCCCAGCAGATGCTGAAGCTGATGGAGGTCCTCGAGGAGCACGACGACACGCGGCAGGTCTGGTCGAACTTCGACATCGAGGAACAGGAGATCGAGGCCTCCCTGGCGTGAGGATCTTCGGGATCGATCCCGGTTCGCTCCGCACCGGCTACGGGTGCGTCGAGAGCGACGGCCGCCGTCACCGGCTGGTGGCGTGCGGGACGATTCCCGCGCCGCGTCACGCGTCCCTCCCGGACAAGCTGCTGGCGATGCACGCGGGGCTCGACGCGCTCTTCGCGAAGCACCGCCCCGACTGCGTGGCGGTGGAGGACGTCTTCCACGCGCGCAACGTGCGGAGCGCGCTCGTGCTCGGGCACGTGCGGGGCGTGGCCATCCTGGCCGCGACCCAGGCGGGCCTGCCGGTCGTGGCCTACACGCCGGCCGCGATCAAGAACGCCGTCGTGGGCTACGGCCGCGCCGACAAGCGCCAGGTGCAGAGCATGGTCCGGCTGCTGCTCGGCCTCGACGCGGTGCCGTCGCCGCACGACGTGGCCGACGCGCTCGCGGTGGCCATCTGCCACCTCCACAGCCGCCCGATCGCGGCGTCGGCCGCGGTTCCGTCCGGGCGGCGCGCCGTCGCACGCGGCGCGAAGAG
>JAHECP010000252.1 GCA_024641665.1 Acidobacteriota bacterium | reverse complement strand
GCCCGCGACGGCCGAGCCCGCGAGCCCCATGGCCGGGCTCCAGCTGTCGGCGCCGCCGGCCGCGCCGAGCGAGGCGGACACGCAGCTGGCCGCCGCGCTCGACGCGGGGCTCTCCAGCTGGCCGTCGAACCCGGCCGAGGCCGAACAGCCCGCCGCCAGGCCTTCGGTGGATCTCGCCGCCGCCGCCGAGCTGTGCGGCGAACTCAGCCGATTGTCGGACTCGACGGCGCTCCCCGGCCTGCTCGCGCGCGCGGCGGGTCTGCTCGGCGCGAAGGGCCTCACGGTCTGGCTGGCGGATCCCTCCGGCGCGGTGCTGTACCCCACGGCCGCGCACGGGTACTCACCGCAGACGCTCGCCCGCATCGGCAGCCTGCGCAGAGACGACGCCAACGCCGCGTCGCTCGCGTTCCGGACCTCGTCGGTGCAGACGGTGAAGGGGGACGGCAATCAGCCCGGGGCGATCGTCGTGCCGCTCGTCGCCACGGGCGGATGCGTGGGCGTGATGGCCGCGGAAGTGGAGGGCCGCAGGGAGCAGGACGAGGCGGTCGCGGCCGTGGCGCGGATCTTCGCGGCCCAGCTCGCGGCGCTGATTCCGGTCGCGCCGCCCGCCGCGCAGGCGTCCAACGCGTAGCGCGAAAAAGGGGACGGGAGCTATTTTCCGGGGAGCACCAGGGAAAATAGCTCCCGTCCCTTTCTTTCCTACAGCACGGTGATGACGCGGTGGCGCACCCGGACGCGCGCGTCTTCGGCCGTGCCGGTCAGCGTCATCGCCCGCTTGTCGCGCACGATCCCCAACGTAAACTGATCGCCGTCGCCGAGACGGGACAGCCGCCGGCGCAGGTCCGACGTGTCGGACACGCGCGCGGCGTTGAGGGTGGTGATGACGTCGCCCGCCTTCAGGCCGGCCTTCGCCCCGGCGGATCCCTCGTCCACGCTCGTCACGAGCACTCCGGCCTCGACGCCGAAGTAGCCAGCGAGCTGCGGCGTCAGGTCCTGGACCGTAGCGCCCAGGCGCGGCCCGGCGCGGAGCGCGTCGAAGTCCATCGGCGGGAGGCGCAAGTCGCGCAGCCGGTCGAGGCTCCGCTCCAGCTCGAGCGGCAGGTCGCGATTGAGGCGGTCGAGGACCCGCCCCGTGTCCCCGAGCGCCACGAACGGCTCGCGCCGCTCGGGCGTCAGGTCCACGTCGATGCGCCGGCTGTCGCGTACGACCGCGGCCTTGACGGTGCGGCCGTCGGGCGTCTCGCGCACGAGGCGCGTGAGCTCGCGGGCGCTGCGCACGCGCTCGCCGTCGAACTCGATGATGACGTCGCCGGCCTTGAGCCCGGCGCGCTCGGCGGGCGAGCCCGCCCGCACCTCCTCCACGACGGCGCCCCACTGGCCGGGCAGCTTCTCGCGCTCGACGTCCGCCTTATCGACGTCGCGCACCGACGCGCCGATCTGGCTGCCGCTCAGGTCGAGGACCCGCACGAGCGGATCGCGGTCGGCGCGGGCCACCGCCACCTGCCCGAACGCCGTGGGCGCGTAGACGACCGCGGCGGCCGCGAGGCCGACGACCACCGCAATGAGACCGATGACCTTGATCAGGCGCATGGCGCTCCTCCGTGGCTCGTTCCCAAGGTGAGACGAGCCCCGGCGGAAAAAGGTTTGGCGGGCCTGACACGCCAGCTCATCCTTGCAAGGCGTGCCATGCAGATTCTGCAGAATTTGCACCACCTGCGCGACAGTTTGCAGAGTCATTAGACGAAAACAAGACGAAGATTCCTTCTTGAATGCAAAATGTGCGCGAAATGGCGGTCATCACGGTTGACAGACCCGCCCGCCGGCTCTACACTTTCTCAATCGACCGCCCCCGGCATGACCACCACGGTTCAACACGACGACACGCGGTCCTCCGACACGGCGCGAGCCCGGCGGGCCGCGATTCTCGAAGCCGCCGAGCGGGCGGGCGTGAAGTTCATGCGCCTGCAGTTCACCGACATCCTCGGCGTGATCAAGAACGTCGAGGTGCCCGACCGGCAGTTCGAGGACGCGCTCGACGGCCGGATCATGTTCGACGGCTCCTCGATCGAGGGCTTCGTGCGGACCGAGGAGTCGGACATGTTCCTCGAGCCCGACCTCGACACGTTCCGGGTGTTCCCCTGGCAGACGCACCCGTCGGGCGGGAAGGTCGGGCGGCTCATCTGCGACATCCGCAACCCCGACGGCACGCCGTTTCCGGGCTGCCCGCGCACGACGCTGAAGAAGGTGATCGCGCTGGCGGCCGAGCGGGGCGTCGCGCTGCGGGCGGGCCCCGAAGCCGAGTTCTTCCTCTTCCAGGTGCGGGACGGCGCGCCGACCACGCAGACGCACGACGCGGGCGGCTACTTCGACCTGACGCCGGTCGATCGCGGCGAGGACGTGCGGCGCGAGATCGTCCTGGCGCTCGAGGCGATGGGTTTTCACGTCGAGGCGGCGCACCACGAGGTGGCGGCGGGCCAGCACGAGATCGACTTCCGGCACGACGACGTGCTGACGACGGCCGACAACATCTCGACGTTCCGGCTGGTGGTGAAGCACGTCGCGCTGCGCAACGGGCTGCACGCCACGTTCATGCCCAAGCCGATCTACGGCATCAACGGCTCGGGCCTGCACGTGCACCAGTCGCTCTTCGCGGGCGGCCGCAACCTGTTCTTCGACGCGCAGGCGGACTGGCAGCTCGCCGACACGTGCCTGCACTACATCGGCGGGCTGCTCCGCCACGCGCGCGGCTTCTGCGCGATCACCAACCCGCTCGTCAACTCGTACAAGCGGCTCGTGCCGGGCTACGAGGCGCCGACGAGCGTGGTGTGGTCCGAGCGCAACCGCAGCCCGCTGCTGCGGGTGCCGGCGCAGCGCGGCGCCGAGACCCGGGTCGAGCTACGCATGCCGGACCCGTCGTGCAACCCGTACCTGGCGCTGGCCGTGATGCTCCGGTCGGGGCTCGACGGCCTGGCGCACCGCATGGACCCCGGGCCGCCGATCAACAAGGACATCTTCCGGATGAGCCACCGCGAGCGTCGTCACCTGCGGATCGACGACCTGCCGCGCAACCTCTCGGAGGCGCTCGACGCGCTGGAGAAGGACGACCTCATCCGCGAGTGCCTCGGCGAGCACATCTTCGGCAATTTTCTCGAAGCCAAGCGGGCCGAGTGGTTCGACTACATCCGGCACGTCAGTCCCTGGGAGACCGAACGCTACCTGAAGACCTACTGACCCGACGGGGGCGGCGGCCGCCAACGCGGCCACGCGAGGAGGATCGATCGATGGGTTCTGCAGCACTCCGCGATGCAATCAAGGATGTCACCCGCTGGCCGATGCGCGCGACGGTCCAGGAAATGGCGCCGTCGCAGGCGTCGAAGCTGTTCGGCAGCCTCACCTTCAACGACGAGGTGCAGCGGTCGCGCCTGCCGAAGGACGTCTACCGCGCGCTGCGCCGGACGATCACCCAGGGCGAGCCGCTCGATCCGTCCGTGGCCGACACCATCGCGACGGCCATGAAGGACTGGGCCGTCGAGAGGGGCGCCACGCACTTCACGCACTGGTTCCTGCCGATGACCGGCATCACGGCCGAGAAGCACGACTCGTTCCTGCAGCCGGGCGTCGACGGCCGCGCGGTCGCGGAGTTCAGCGGGCGCGAGCTGACCATGGGCGAGCCCGACGCGTCGAGCTTCCCCTCCGGCGGCATGCGCTCCACCTTCGAGGCGCGCGGCTACACGGCCTGGGACCCGACCAGCCCGCCGTGGCTGCTCACGAACCACAACGGTGCGACCCTCGTCATCCCGACGGCGTTCGTGAGCTGGACCGGCGAGGCGCTCGACAAGAAGACGCCGCTCCTGCGCTCCATGGAGGCCCTGTCGAAGCAGGCGGTCCGCGTGCTGCGGCTGTTCGGATCGAAGGCGAGCCGCGTCTACACCACGTGCGGCCCCGAGCAGGAGTACTTCCTGATCGACCGCAACTTCTACTTTGCGCGGCCCGACCTCATCAACGCCGGCCGCACGCTCTTCGGCGCCCGGCCGCCGAAGGGCCAGGAGATGGAGGACCAGTACTTCGGCTCCATCCCGGACCGCGTGCTGGCCTGCATGATGGAGGTCGAGGCCGAGCTCTACAAGTGCGGCGTGCCCGTCAAGACGCGCCACAACGAGGTCGCCCCGAGCCAGTACGAGGTCGCCCCGATCTTCGAGAACGCCAACGTCGCCACCGACCACCAGATGATGACGATGGAGGCGCTCAAGCGCGTCGCGCCGAAGTACGGGCTCGCCTGTCTGCTGCACGAGAAGCCGTTCGCGGGCGTGAACGGCTCCGGCAAGCACCTGAACTGGAGTATGTCCGACGACCTGGGAAACAACCTGCTCGACCCGGGCGACACGCCCCACCAGAACGTCCAGTTCCTCGTGTTCTGCGCCGCCATGCTCCGGGCCGTCAACCGGTTCCAGGGGCTGCTGCGCGCCGCGGTCGCCCGCGCCGGGAACGACCACCGGCTGGGCGCCAACGAGGCGCCGCCGGCCATCATGTCGGTTTTCCTCGGCGACCAGCTCACGGACCTCTTCGCGCAGATCGAGCGCGGCGCCGTGAAGGAGACCAAGCAGGGCGGCATCCTCGACACCGGCGTCTCGGTGCTGCCGAAGCTGCTCCGCCACGCCGGCGACCGCAACCGCACCAGCCCGTTCGCGTTCACTGGCAACAAGTTCGAGTTCCGCGCCGTGTCGTCGAACCAGAGCATCGCGTTCCCCAACATCGCCCTGAACGTCGCCGTCACCGAGGCGCTCGACTACGTCGTCACCGAGCTCGAGACCGCCAAGAAGAAGGGGCAGAAGCACGAGACCGCCGTCCGCGCGCTCCTCAGGAAGCTCGTCAAGGACAACAAGCGGATCGTCTTCAACGGCAACGGCTATTCCGAGGAATGGGTGAAGGACGCCGCGCACCGCGGCCTGCTCAACTTCACCAACACCGTCGAGGCGCTGCCCCAGCTGCTCGAGCCGGAGGTCGTCGAGGCGTTCGAGCGCTACAAGGTGCTCAACGGCCGCGAGCTGCGCGCGCGCTACGAGGTGAAGCTCGAGACCTACAACAAGACCATCAACATGGAAGCGCAGATGATGGTCCTGATGGCCAACCGCTACATCCTGCCGGCCGCGTTCCAGTACCAGACGCAGGTCGCCCAGAGCGTGGCGGCCGTCAAGGCCGCCGGTGCCCAGTCGAAGGAGAGCCGCCGGGCGCTCGACGAGCTCACCGGCCTGATCGACGCCTTCCGCACGCGGACCCAGAAGCTCGTCCGCGCGCTCGACAACCACGACGGGTCGGCCGAGCAGCACGCCCGCCACTTCCGGCAGGTGGTCGTCCCCGCCATGGAAGCCCTGCGCGACGCGGGCGACCGGCTGGAGACGATCGTGCCGCACGGCATGTGGCCGCTCCCGACGTATCGCGAGATGCTGTTCATCAAGTAGGCGAAAAAGGGGACGGGAGCTATTTCTCCGGCGGGCGTGAAGAAGACGCCGGGAAATAGCTCCCGTCCCCTTTTTTTGCGCTTTGCTACAATGGCCGAGCCATGCCCCCCGCTGGCGTCCCCCCGCCGGATCCGGCGCCGACGATCGACCCCGAGCGGGTCCTGCGCGACGCGCGCGCGAAGTTCGTCGCCGGCTTTCCACGCCAAATCGAGCAGATCGAGCGCCTGTTCCGCGCCGACCCGGGCGGAGGCGAGCTGCGCCAGCTCGTGCACCGCATGGCCGGCTTCGGCGGCACGATCGGCCTGCCCGGGGTGAGCGCCGCCGCTGGCGTCCTGGAGGCGATCCTCGCGGACGAGCCCGGCGCCGCCGCCGCGCGCGCCGCCGCGCTCGTCGGCGACCTGCGCGACGCGTTCGCCCGCGACCTCGCGACCCCGCCGGCGTGGATGCACGAGCCGGACGGCGCGGCCGACGGCGCGCTGACGGTCCTCGTGGTCGAGGACGACCCGGATCAGGCCGGCGTGCTCGCCGGCCTCCTGGGCATCGCCGGCCACCGCGCCGTGACCGTGCGCTCCGGCGATGACGCGCTCGGCGCGGCGCGCGAAGCGGCACCCGACGTGGTGCTGCTCGACGTGGAGCTGCCGGGTCTCGACGGCTACTCGGTGTGCCGGCTCCTCAAGGCCGACCCCGCGCTCGCTCCGGTGCCCGTCATCTTCATGACGACGCGCGCGCGCCTCGACGAGCGGCTGGCGGGCCTGACACTCGGCGCCGACGAGTACCTCACCAAGCCGGTGGACGTGCGCGAGCTGCTGCTGCGCCTGAGGCTCGTGGCCGCGCGCGGCCGCGCGGCGGCCGGTGACGCCGCGTCCCGGCCGCGGCGCTGACCAGGAGGGATACACGCCACCATGGGCCTCCACGTACTCATGGCCGAGGACGACCCGGACATCCAGCTCGTCGCCGGGATCGCGCTGCGCAAGGCCGGCTTCGAGGTCACCATCGTCAACACCGGACTGGAGCTGCTGCGCGTGATCGAGGAACACAGGCCCGACGTCGTCATTCTCGACTGGATGATGCCCGACCTCGACGGCCCGGACACGCTCGAGCGGCTGCGGCAGGACGAGCGGACGAAGGACCTGCCGGTCATCTTCATGACGGCCAAGTCGCAGGGCTTCGAGGTCGAGCGGGGCCGGGCGCTGGGCGCGGCCGGCTACATCATCAAGCCGTTCGACGTGTTCAAGCTCGGTGACCAGGTCAACGAGATCCTGGGGAGATGAGAGGCGCAGGCCGGACGGGGAGCGCCGGACCGGGGCCGCGCGGCGCCGGCGCGCGGACGGCGGCCGCGGCCCTCGTC
>JAHECP010000069.1 GCA_024641665.1 Acidobacteriota bacterium | reverse complement strand
CGGTCCGCGGCGGCCTCGGCGGCGCCGAACGCCGCAGCGGCGGCGGCGTAGTCGTGGAGCGGCCACAGCCGGACGTCCTGGACGCGGCGCTCGATCACACCGGCGCGCAGCGACGCCTCGGCGGCCAGCAGCTCGTCGGGGGCCCAGGTCATCGCGTCGGCGTGGCGCGCGGCCCGCACGGCGACCGTGGCGCGCGCGGCGAGCACGCCGGCCGCCTCGGCCCGGCGGCGGGAAACCAAGGTGAGCACGGCCGTCGCGAGCACGCTCGCGACCACCGCCAACAGGAACGGCCACCGGGCGCGCCGAACGAACGCGCGGACGGTGGCACGCGGGACGAGAGCGCTCAAGCCGATTCCCATACCGGGCGCGGGCTCATCGAATCACCGACATCATACCGCCGGTTGGGCCCGGGCCGGCCGGGATCCGCCGGGAACGGCGCCCGACGGCCGGGCGCCGCTCCGGCAGACCAGTCCTGGGGACCGAACCTACTTCTTGCCCTTCTTCGCCGCGATGGCCGCCTCGACCGCCGCCGTGACGTTGCCGGCCGCGGTCTTCGCCGCCTCCGCCTTCGCCTTCGCGTCGAGGTAGCGCTCCGCTGTGAAGGCGGTCTCGGCCTCGCCAATCGTCGACTCGGCGCCGGTCAGGTCGGTCTTGAGGGCCTCGAGGTCGGCGGCGGTGCCCTTGCCCTTCGGGGCCTTGCTCAGCATCTCCTGCGCCTGCGTGAGCATCGACTTGGCCTCGTCGATGGCGCCCGTCGCGGCGGTCTTCGCGGCTTCCTTGCCGGCCGCGGCGTCCTGCTGGGCCTTCTCGCCCGCCAGCTTCGCCGCCGCGGCGAGCTCGGTGGCCTTGCTGTAGGACCGGAACATGCTGAACTTGTCCTGCTGGGCCTTCAGCTCGGCCTCGAGCGCGGCGTCGGCATCCTGCGCGGCCTTCAACGAATCGGCGGCGTACTCGCTCGCGCCGGCGCTGGTGGCCTGCTGCAGCGCGGCCTTGGCCGCGTCGACGTCCGCCTGCGGCGGAGACGCGCAGCCGGCCGCCACCACCCCGAACCCTACGAGCAGCATCGCAACGAACCACTTTTGACGCATTGCGTTCTCTCCCCTTCACGAAATCGCCCCGCCTCCGGGGCCGAACCTGCCGCGCGCCGCGCGGGCGACTTCCCGCCGCGGGACGACTGGCGAATATGGTCCCCTGATGGCAAAGCGTCTGCCAGCCGCCATGCGACGGCCGCGGTGCTCGCAACTGTCTGATTACCGGGAACTTGCTGACGGTCTTGCCGGAGGGGACGCGGGGATCGGGGGCCGGAGGAATCGGGTAGATTCTGCCGATTTCACCGGCGCTTGAAGGCTTCCTTCCGCAGGTCGTGGCGGCGCATCAGGTCGAACAGCGTGCGCGCGTTGACGCCCGCCCGCTTCGCCGTCTCCGACACGCGCCCACCGGTGGCGGCGAGCAGGCGCGTGAGGTAGCGGCGCTCGAGCGCGGTGAGCACCTCGGCGCGCGCGACCGCGAGCGGCTGCTCGAACAGCACGTCGTCGAACACCTCACGGGCCTCGGGCGGCGCCGGGGCCGGTCCGCCCGCGCGCCGGCCGGTCACGAGGGCCGCCGGCAGGTCGTCGAGACCCACCTCGGTGTCCGGACAGAGCAGGACCGCCCGCTCGAGCACGTTGATCAGCTCGCGCACGTTGCCCGGCCAGTCGTGGGCGACCAGCGCGTCGAGCGCGTCGGCCGTCACGCCGGTCACCGGACGGCCCAGCAGCGCCCGGAAGTAGTCGAGGTAGTGGCGCACGAGCAGCGGGATGTCCTCGCGCCGCTCCCGGAGCGAGGGCACCGTGAGCGTCACGACCGCCATTCGGTAGTAGAGGTCCGGGCGGAAGCGCCGGGCCTTCATTTCGGCCTCCAGATCGCGGTTGGTGGCGGCCATCACGCGCACGTCGACCTTGATCGGCCGCTCGCCGCCGACGCGGCGCACCCGGTGGTCTTCGAGGACGCGCAGCAGGCGGACCTGCAAATGGAGCGGCATTTCGCCCACTTCGTCGAGGAAGAGCGTGCCGCGGTGCGCCATCTCGAAGTAGCCGCGGTGGGCCCGCGAGGCGCCCGTGAAGGCGCCCTCCTCGTGGCCGAACAGCTCCGACTCGAGCAGGCTCTCGGGCAGCGCGCCGCAGTTCACCGCCAGGAACGGCGCCCCGGCGCGCGGGCCCTCGGCATGGATGGCGCGCGCCAGCCGCTCCTTGCCGACGCCCGTCTCGCCCAGGATGAGCAGCGCGCTGTCGGAGGCGACCACGCGCCGCGCCACGGTCATGAACCGCTGCATGGCCGGGCTCTCGTACACGAAGTCGTTGAGGCTGTAGCGCTCGTCGGGCCGGTCCGCCCGCAGCCGCCGCAGCGCGTCCTCACGTCGCCGCGCCACGAAGGCGCCGATGGTCTCGGCCAGCATGGCGTCGGGCAGCCCCAGCCAGAGCACCGCCAGACAGCCCGCGGCGAGCAGCCGCGCCCGCTCTTCCGGGTCCTCCCCGGGCCGCAGCGCGATGACCTCGGGCTGCTCGGGCAGACCGCGGATCGACGCGATGAGGCTCGGCGGCGGCTCCGGCACGGAGCCGCCGCCGAGCACCAGCAGGTCGAAGTCCTCGTGGGTCAGCCGCTCCCACAGCGCGTCGCGCGGCGCGATGGTCGCCAGCTCGACGCCGGCGCCGTGCAGTAGCCGGGAGAGCCGGCGGCGCGCGGCGGGGGGATCGACGGCCAGCAGCACGCGGATCAGCATGGGGTTGCCTTATGCGGAATTCTAGACCCGAACATTATCGGCGGGCAAGACCCGATTTCTGCCGGCTTGGCGCCACGCCGGTCGCGGAACCGGGCCGAACTCCGCGCCGCCGGTGGCATGGGCGTCTGGCACTCCTGTTGCCAATCGGGAAGGGAGACGTTGGAGCGACGACCCAGGTGCCGACATGTCCGTGAAATCGAAACCTCGTCCGAGCGCGCCGCCGGCCCCCAAGCCGACCGGGGCGCCGCCTCCCGCCAACCCCCTGGCCCAGCCGCCGAAGCGCTAGCCGGACGGGCGTATTCCTGGTGTATGCTCGTGCCTATCCTGACATGAGCGCACACACCCTGCTATTTGTCGTCCTCGCGCTGTTCGGCCTGGTCTACGCGCTGGCCTGGATCGCCGCGATTGTCGACGCGCATCGCGATCGGACGCGGACCGACCCGGCCGGCCTCGTCGCGCGTCCGACGTGGGCCGAGATCGGCGTGGGCTTCGTCACGAACTTCTTCGACACGCTCGGCATCGGCTCCTTCGCACCGACGACGTCGTTCTTCAAGCTCCGGCGCATGGTCCCGGATCGGCTGATCCCCGGCACGCTCAACGTCGGCCACACGCCGCCCACGATGGCCGAGGCCTTCATCTTCATCGCGATCGTGGCGGTGGACACGAAGACGCTCGTGCTGCTCGTCGGCGCCGCCGTGCTCGGCGCCTGGCTCGGCGCCGGCATCGTCGGCCGGTGGCCGCGCCGGAAGGTGCAGATCGGCATGGGCGCGGCGCTCCTTGCCGCGGCGGCGCTGATGCTGATGACGCAGTTCAACCTGCTCCCGGCCGGCGGCGACACGATGGGACTCACCGGCCTGAAGCTGGGCGTGGGCGCCGCGGGCTCGTTCGTGCTGGGCGCGTTGATGACGCTGGGGATCGGGCTCTACGCCCCGTGCATGATCATGATCAGCCTGCTCGGGATGAACCCGACGACGGCGTTCCCGATCATGATGGGTGCCTGCGCGTTCCTGATGCCGATCGGCAGCATCCGCTTCATCCGCCTGCGGGCCTACAGCCTGCGCCCGGCGCTCGGCCTCTCGCTGGGCGGCGTGCCCGGCGTGCTCATCGCCGCGTTCCTGGTGCGCTCGCTGCCGCTCGGCGCCATCCGCTGGCTCGTGGTCTTCGTGGTCGTCTACACCGCGGCGGCGATGCTGCGCTCGGCGTTCGGCGGTCGCGAGGACGAGCACGTCGTCGCGGCCGAGCCGGTGCCCGCCGACCCCGCGGTCTAGCCGACCCGCCCGTTCGCCTGGAAGGAGCGTTCCATGGCCCAGTGGATCCTGATCGGGCTCTGCGTCGGAATCGTCCTCGGCGCCGCGCCCGCGGGCGCCCAGGATCGCGCGACGTTCACCGTGGGCACCGCCACCGCGGCGCGCGGCCAGAAGGCCGTGGGCGCCATCGAGGTGCCCGCGGGCGTCGACGCAGCCCTGAGCATCCCCGTCGTCGTGGTCCACGGCGCGACGTCCGGGCCGGTGCTGGCGATTGTCGCAGGCTTGCACGGCACCGAGTACGCGTCGATCGTGGCCGTCGAGCGGTTGATCCACCTCCTGGACCCGGCCGAGCTGAGCGGCTCGGTCGTCCTGGTGCCGCTGGTCAACGTCCCGTCGTTCGAGCAGAAAGTGCCACACGTCAATCCGGTCGACGGCAAGAACATGAACCGCATGTTCCCCGGCCGGCCGGACGGCACGCAGACCGAACGCGCGTCGTACCTGATCACGCAGCAGGTCGTCGAGCAATGCGACCACCTGATCGACCTTCACGGAGGCGACCTCGACGAGAGCCTCCGGCCCTACACCTACTGGACGAAGACCGGGAACGAGCCCCAGGATTCGATCTCGAAGGCGATGGTCCTGGCCTTCGGGCTCGACACCATCATCATCTCGGCCGACCGGCCGACCGACCCCGGGGCGTCACGCTACCTCGAGAACACGGCCTCCACGCGCGGCAAGCCGTCCTTCACCGCCGAGGCCGGCCACGCCGGCACGGTCGAGCCGGAGGACGTCGACGCCCTCGTGAACGGCAGCCTGTCGGTCCTGCGCTATCTGAAGATGCTGCCGGGGGCGGCGACGCCCGTCGAGTCGCCGGTGTGGATCGAGCGGCTCGCCGACGTCACGAGCGAGGCCACGGGCATCTTCACGCCGCTCGTGAAGCGGGGCGCCTACGTCCAGCGGGGCATGGAGATCGGCTACGTGACGGACTACGTCGGCCGGCGCCTGTTCGACGCGCGCGCGCCCGAGAGCGGCGTGATCCTCTACATCCGCGCCGTGCCGTCGATGACCAGGGGTGAGACGATCGCCAGCGTGGGCGTCGTGCAGCGGTAGCTCGACGCCCCGCGCGGTCCGCCGTCACTCGCGCTCGAGCGCCTGCACAATCGCGTCGACCACGGCGAGCCGCGCGCGCCTGGACGATCCTCCTCCAACCGGTTCCACCCGCAGGCGCTCACAAATGGCGGCGCGCATCGTCGGCCGGCGCGGCCGGCCCGCGATGCGCGAGCTGGGCGAGGATGTCGCGCGCCAGGCTCTGCCCGCCGAGGCCGAAGGCCAGCGCCAGTGCCAGCACGACGCCACCAAACAGCAGGGTGAAGGCGACGACGATGATCTGGCGGCCGACGCCGAGCTGCTCGAGCGCCATCGCCGCGAACAGGATCAGGACGCCGATCTGCACGCCGGCGGCGAGGCCGCGTGCGAGTGGAATCCCGGCGTTGACGGCGGCGATGAGGACGCTGCGCCGCAGGACCGCGCCGACGATGGTGCCGAAGGTCACGAGCGCGAGGGCGATCAGGACCTGCGGCAGGTAGAGGAAGCCGCGGGACAGGAGATCGACGGCGATCTGCAGGTCGAGGGCGCCAATCGCCAGGATCACGAAGCCGGCGAGCACCGTCCAGGCCAGGACGAGCGCGACGACGCTCGACGCGGGGCGCGCGACGCCGCCGCGCTCGAGCACGGTACGCACGCCGGACCGCGACGCGAACCGGTCGAACCCCACCGCCGACAAGCCGAAGCGCACGACCAGGTGCACGGCGCCCGCGACGAGGGCACCCGCGGCGAGGATGACGAGCATCGCCAGCACGTTCGGCGCGAACGCCGCCATCCTGTCCCACAGCTCGTTCAGCGTCTTGCTGAGCACCGACTCCAGACCGGCTCGGGGCATGGCTCGCCTCCTGATCACGTCATGGGCACGCGGATGGCCTCCGCGTGGCCCGGTCCATTCCAACCGCAAGCCGGCGGCTCACCGCCCGCCGGCGGTCCAGCGCGCGACGAGATACGGTTTCGCGCTCACGTACGCGTCCGCCAGCCGGCGGATGATGTGCTCCACCTCGGCGGCGCCGCTGTCGGCCGTCTCCATGACGAACGACGCCGTGCGCCCGAGGTAGAGCGGCACGAGCGCGCGCAGCAGGGGCTGCGCGGCCACCGGCGCGCGGTGGTGGGCGACGGCGAGGTCGTACACGACCCGGACCCAGAGCGGATCGGGGAACCGGAACGGCTCGGCCGGGGCCAGCGCGACCACGTCCGCGAGCGTGTCGCGCGCGAGCCCCAGCTCCCAGATCTCGCGCAGGTCGCGCGCCGCCTGGCGGAAGGTCGCCAGCATCCGCTCCACGTCGACCGGCACCGGCTCGAGGCCGACCCCGTGCGGAAACCCGAAGAGCGGGACCGGTACGGGACCGTCCGCGCCCCGCCACTGCCGCTCGTACGTGCCCATGAGATCGAAGACCGACGAGACGACCTGCACCAGCATGTCCGCGAGGTCGGCGCCGGGGTCCTTCGCGTCGTGGATCTTCGCGCCGAGGAAGGCCTGACACACCCGGAAGCCCTCGGCAATCGCCGTGGTCGTCATCCAGATGTCGATCCCGAACCGCGCGACGCTGGTGTCCCACACGGGTCTCGACAGGTAGTACGACGCCAGCCGCCCCGAGAAGCCGAAGTCGCCGCCAATCGGCTGCCGCACGTCCGCGCCGTACAGGGCCCGGGTCATGGGATAGACGATGGAGTTGGTGATCGTGCCGTCGTACTTGTGGCGCAGGTACAGCGGCGCCACGTAGTCGAAGTCCTGCTGCAGGACGGGGCCCAGGAGCAGCTCGACCCACTCGGGCGTGATGCTGCGCAGGTCGGAATCGACGACCGCGCACGCGCGGGCGCCGAGCTGCTCGGCGATGGCGAAGATGGTCCGGAAGGCGCTGCCCTTGCCGGGCAGGCCGTGGTACGGCGTGAGGATCTTGTGGACCGGGCTGAGCTGGTGCGTCACGAGCAGGGCGCCGGGCGTCGAGAAGCCGGCCTCGGCCACCACGCGCGGCGTGCCGTCGGTGGACCCGCCGTCCGAGTTGACGCACACCGCGCGCGCGTGCGGGAAGTACTTGGCGAGCCCCGCCGCCACCGCGCGTACCACGTGACCGACGGTGGACGCGTTGTTGTAGCTGGGGATGCCCACCAGCAGATCGACGCGCCCGATTTCGGCGATGCGGGCGCGCACCTCCGGCACGAGCGGCACCCGCGCGCTCATCGCGCGACCTCCCCGACCGCGGGCAGGGTCCGCCCGGCGAGGATCGCCAGCACGGCGTCGTTCCAGCCCGACGGTCCGGGTCGGGGCGCCCGCTCCGCCCGAGGCAGGGCCCTCGCCAGGTCCGGATCGAGCCGGCCGCCGGCGCGCGGCACGATCACGGGCCGGTCGACGGTCTGCAGCAGGGACAGATCGTTCGACGAGTCGCCCAGGCCGACGGTCGAGCCCCGCCGGCCCGTCGCGGCGAGCCAGGCGCGCAAGGCCCCGCCCTTGTCCGCGGGTCCGGTGAGGTGGAGGAACCGGCCGCCGCGCGTGACACGCAGGCCCCGGCGCGCCGCCGCGGCGACGAGGTCCGGCAGCACGTCGGCGTTCTCGAGCAGGAACGGCTCGTCGTACCGCCGCTCGCAGGCGAGGCGCGCGTCGGCCGGGCTGAGCCCGGTGCGCCGGGCGACCTCGTCCGCCGACATCGCGTCGAATCCCCGGACGCGCGCGCCGACGCCGGCCGCGAGCTCGGCCAGGTGCCGCAGCAGCTCGACGCGAGGTACCCCGAGCTCGATCACGAAGGCCGCCGCGGCGGCGGTGGCGTCGGCGGGCGCGGCGGGCCGGTCCGCCGCCGGCGCGATCACCGCGCCGCCGTTCTCCACGATGCACACGGTCAGGGGCCCCAGGGCCCGGGCGAGCGAGGACACCTCGCCCGCGGTCTTGCTCGTCGCCAGCACGAGCCGCGCGCCGCGGGCGCGCAGCCCCGCGAGCGCCGGCTCGGCCGGCGCGTAGGAGTAGGTCCGCTCGTCGAGGAGCGTCCCGTCGAGATCGGTGGCGACGAGCAGGCCCGCGGGATCGGCGCCGTCCGGCCGCGCACCAGCCGCAGCGCCGGCCGTCACGCCGGCCCTCGCCGCACCGCGTCGAGCAGCCGCGGGCCCGCCTCGGGGAGCCCGGCCCACACGCGCGCCCAGTTCGGCACGAGCTTGGGTCCCAGCGGATCCCGGTGAAAATCCTCGATGGACCTACGGAGCGCCGCGACGAAGGTCTGGACGTGGATCTCCTCGTCGTGCCGGTCGTACTTGAGCCCGTTGATCATGGCGACCGCGTAGCTGTCCGCCACCGCGTCCTCGGCCTCCCGCTGGTACGCGGCCAGCAGGCTGTCCAGCAGTCCCGCCGACAAAACGACGCCGGCGGCCGCCAGCGTGCGTAGCAGGTGCGTGGCGACGTTCCGCGCCATGTGGTGGAGTCCGCGCGTCGGGTCGTCCGGCGACAGATCCTGGTGCTTGTGCTCGTAGCGGTCGGCGATCTCGACCTGACAGATGCGGGCCGGCGCCCGGTGCCGGAGGACCTCGAAGAGGGTGACGATCTCCAGCCCCCAGTCCGACGGGAGCCGCATCCGCGACGCCAGATCGCGCTGCACCGCGAACTCCCCCGACAGCGCGTAGCGGAACGACGAGAGGTAGCGGATGTACGGGTCGGGCCCGATCAGCCGGGCGAAGGCCGCGAGCAGCGGCGTGACGAACAGCCGCGTCACGCGGCCGTGCAGCCGGTCGGACACGCGGGCGTAGTACGCCTTCACGAAGTCGTAGTCGACAATCGGATCGAGCGCCGGCAGGATGAGGCGGGTCAGCATCTCGCGGCTGAAGTTGACCACGTCGGCGTCCTGGAACACGAGGTAGTCCACCTTCTCCTCGGCCAGCAGGTACCCCATGGCCAGCCAGCAGGCCCGGCCCTTGCCCGGCGTCCCCACCGACAGCCCGACGCGCTCCAGCTCGGCAAGAAACCGCTGCACGGCCGGCGCCTCGCTCCACAGGATTACGAGCGGCCGCGGGTAGGGCTCGAAATAGCGGACCGTGCGCGCGTAGTCGTCCCGGCTCGCGTTGTTGAGCGAGACGACGATCGTGTCGAGATACTCGACCTGGCACAGCTCGTCGCGGATGCGGCCGAGCGCCGGCCGATCGAGCTCGCCGGGCACCATGGGAATGACCAGCGACACGGGGAACCGGTGCTTCAGCGCGGCGATCTGCGCCTCCATCTCCTCGATGGGGCGGGCCATCAGGCGGGGCAGCGCCGTCACGGGGCCGGACTGATGGAAATCGCTCATGACATGCCCTCGAGCGGCGGCGGCGCCGCGACAGGAGCGCGCGCACGGTCCGGACCCACGGGGCTCCGCCCCGGGGACGGCGCCGGCGCGACGGACAGGCCGGCGGGGACGAGACGGGCGCCGGGCGAACTGCTGAGGGAAACCGGTCGGGATGACACGATCCGGCAGCGCATGCGACCCGGACCTCCGGCCGTGGGCTCATGCTACGCCCTACGGGCGCGGAAAAGATAGGAGCAGGAGCAGCATGACGGCGAAGCCGCCGGCCAGCACAGCCGTGGCGCGGCGCGGCCAGCCCGGCGCCGGACCGGTCAGGACGCTCGGCGAGACGAGCAGGGCGGTGATGGCCGCGACGCCGAACCCGGCGGGGTTCCACCACAGCCACGACACCCCGGGCGCGAGCCAGCCGAGCGCGAAGTTGCCGGCGAGCCCCGCCGCGAGGCCGCCGAGCGCCCCGCGCTGGCTCACGTGCGGCGCGAGAACGCCGAGCACGAAGACCGCCAGGATGGGGCCGTAGAACGCCGACCCCACCTGGTTGATCGCCTCGAGCACGCCCGCGCCGGACGCCGAGAACGCGACGCCGCTGGCCACGGCGAAGGCGCCCCAGGCGAGCGACACGGTTCGCGACAGCCAGACGCGCTGTCCGCCCGCGGGCCGATCGAAGACGTCCTCCAGCGTCACCGCGGCGAGCGAGTTCATCGCCGAGTCGATCGACGACATCGCCGCCGCGAGAATGCCGGCCACGAGCAGCCCCCGCAGGCCGACGGGGACGTAGCCGACGATGAAGGCCGGCACCAGGCTGTCGGGCGGCCGTGCCGCCATGAGCGACGCGAACCGCGCGTCGGTCTGCAGCAGGCCCGCGAGCAGCAGGCCGAAGGCGCAGTAGGTCAGCACCAGCGGGAACCGCAGGAGGCCGTTCAGCACCAGCGCGCGGCGGGCCGCCGCCGTGTCGCGCGCGGTGAGCAGGCGCTGCGCCTGGCTCTGGTCGCAGCCGTAGTAGGACACGTAGAGGAACAGCCCGCCGACGAGCATCGGCCAGAACGCGTACGCGTTGCCGTCGCCGAGGCCCCACGAGCTCGTGACCAGCGTCGCGGTGCGCTCCGGCGGAATCGCCGCGATCACGGCCGACCCGCCGCGGTACAGCACGTAGATTGCCCCGGCCAGCGTGCCCGTCCAGAGCAGGACCAGCTGCACCACGTCGCTCCAGATGTCGGCGACGATGCCGCCGAGGCTCGTGTAGGCGACCGACACCGCGCCCAGCACCACGATGGTGCGCGGCACCGGCCAGCCGAGCGCCTCGGCCAGGACCAGGGCCGAGGCGTACAGGACGACTCCCAGCGCCAGCCCGCGCGAGAGCACGAAGCTCGCCGCCAGCGCCCGGCGCGTGGCGCGCCCGAACCGCTGCTCGCCGTACGCGTAGATCGACGACCCGGGGACCCGCCGGAGCGCGGGCAGCAGCACGACGATCAGCACGATCATCGCCAGCGGCAGCGCCAGCTCGTACTGGAGCCACCGCAGCCCGCCGCCGGCGCCCAGCGCGACGAACGCCGGCGCGCCGATGAGGCTCACGGCGCTGGCCTGGTTGGCCAGGATGGACATCGCCAGGGGGCCCCCGCGCATGCGCCGGCCGGCGAGGAAGTAGTCCTCGCCGGTCGTCTGGCGGCGCGCGAACGCGTACGACATCCCCAGGATGCCGGTGACGTACGCGAGCACGACGAGCAGGTCGAGGGGATGGAGCTGCATCGCCGGTGACCCGGCCGGGGCGGTCACTCCGATTCGAGCGCCGCCCGCGCCTCGGCGAGGTCCTTCCGCTTGTCGGCGCTCACCTCCGGGAACCGGAGATCGAGCGACTCGAGCGCCGCCACGATCGCGTCGGCCACGACCAGCCGCGCGAACCACTTGTGGTCCGCCGGCACGACGTGCCACGGCGCGTGCGCGCTGGCCGTGTGCCGGATCATGTCCTCGTAGGCCGCCATGTAGGCGTCCCAGTGCTCGCGCTCCCGGACGTCGGCCGTGGAGAACTTCCAGTTCTTCTGCGGCTCGTCGAGCCGGCTGAGGAAGCGCTCGCGCTGCGCCGCCCTGGACACGTGCAGGAAGAACTTCCGCACCATCACGCCGTTGCGTCCCAGGTAGGTCTCGAGCGCGTTGATGTCCTCGAACCGCTCCGTCCAGACGTGCTTCGTGACGAGCGCCTCCGGCATCCGCTCGCGCGCGAGCAGCTCCGGATGGACCCGGACGACCAGCACCTCCTCGTAGTACGAGCGGTTGAAGATGCCGATGCGGCCGCGCTCGGGCAGCCGGCGGGTCGTCCGCCACAGGAAGTCGTGGTCCAGCTCTTCGCTCGAGGGCGCCTTGAACGAGTAGACCTGGCACCCTTGCGGGTTGATGCCCGACATCACGTGCTTGATCGCGCCGTCCTTCCCGGCGGCGTCCATAGCCTGGAAGATCAGGAGCAGCGCCCAGCGGTCCTGCGCGTACAGCTTCTCCTGGAGCGCGCTCAGCCGCGCGACGCCCTTCTCGAGCCGCGCGGCGGCCCGGGCCTTCGACTTGATCGCCCCGGTGGAGCGCGGATCGATGTCGCGCAACCGGAATCGCTTGCCGTGGGAGACGCAAAACGGCCGGCTCACCGAGGCCGTGTGGTGCGGCATGAGGGTCCTCCCGTCCGCTATCGTAACCGCTCGGCCCGCCACACGGTATCTTTTGGCGGCGTCGGTGCGCCCCGCCGGAATCGTCCGGCTTGGCGCGATAATGCGCCGGTGGGATCGCTGCCCGTCTGGCCGCTGCTGGCCTCGCTTTGTGGAATCGGCGGGGCCCCTCCGCCTCCGCCCTTCGCGCTACGGCGAGACCCGCCGCCGCGGCCGCCGCGCGTCGAGATCTCGGCGGCCGTCGAGACGCGGCGCGACCGCTTCCACTACCGGTTCGAGAACCCGTCGAGCTTCGACACCGTGGAACTGGTACCGCACTTCTTCCGGCAGTCCTACGTGGCCGACAACCGCTGGCTCGCCGTGCGGGTGCGCTACCGGGTGGGAGGGCAGCGGTGGGCGACCGAGGTGGCGGTCGCGCCGGAGCGCGTGACCTTCGGCGACGACTTCGACACGTTCGAGCAGCCCGACGGTGACGTGGTCACGTCCGGCACCCGCGGCGACGTCTCCCTGCAGTCGTGGCGCCTCGCGCAGCGCCTGCTCGACACCGGGTCCCCGCGCCTCGGGACGTACGTGCGCTACGTCTACCGGCGCGACCGTGCGCGCTTCCATCCGGCCGATCGGATCGTCACCCACACCGAGCCGCCGTCGGAGACGCGGACGTTCATCACGTCACGCGAAACGACGATCTCCGAGACCCACGAGCTGCAGTTCGGCCTCGAGCGGACGTGGCGTCCGGCGGAGGTCTGGGAGCTGCGCGCCGCCGTGGAGGGCGCGCCGATGCTCGTCGCCCGGCTCGCCACGCGCCTGCCCGACAAGTACCCCGGGCGCGACGTCGTCTTCGTCGCGTTCGGCGGATCCGCCGTCGTGCGCCTCACCGTCGCGCGCACCTGGCGCCGGTGGTTCGTCGAGGCGTCCGCCGACGGCGAGCGGGCCTGGAGCTACCTCAGGGGCCGGGAGTTCGGGCGGGACGGACTCGGCGCGTCGGTGCGGGCGGGAGTCGTGCTGTTCTGACGACCGTCGTGGCCGTAGGTATCCCCTTCCGTGTCCCTTTCCGTGGCGGTTTCCGTGCCCCTTCCGTGGCGATTTCCGTGGCGATTTCCGTGGTAATTCCGTGGTAGTTCCGTGGTAGTTCCGTGGTAGTTCCGTGGTAGTTCCGTGGTAGTTCCCTGGTCTTTCTGTCAGTCCCTGGCCTGCCGGTAGGTGACCTGCCCGTCCTCTGACACGACCGCGTACCACTCCGCCCCGTGCACGATTCGGCCGCCGAGGATCCGGAAGAGGAACTCGGGGTCGGCGGTCGGCAGCAGGAAGGTCGCGCGGATCTGGCGAAGCGGCACGCCGCGCCGGGCCATCTCGCGCGACGCGCGCAAGATGACGGCGTAATCGGGCATTCTAGGGACCGTCGCCGCCGCCTGCAGCCGCGCTGGGAGGATCGCGAGCGCTACGGCGAGGAGGGCAGCCCCGGCGATCGGTGCGGTGCGTCCGCTGAAGGGCGCTGTCACGGCAAGGAGCACCGTCAGCACCACGGCCGGCATGAGGGAGAGGCAGTAATAGGACTCGAGGTCGCCGAGCCAGAACGCGTAGCCCGCCACGGCCATCGGTCGAGGACGGCGGCAAGGGCGGCCTTCGCAAGGACGGCCCCGATGACGGGGTTCCAAATGACGGCCGAGAGCCCGAGGTCGTCGGGCGCGGTTGCGATGAGGAGTGCCGCGGCCACAGCCAGCCCTGCCGAGCCGGTCCGCCTCCAGATTGCGACGAGCAACCAAGCGTCCACCCCCGAGTCGAGCACTGCCTGGCCAATGCCGCCGGCGTGCGGCAGGTTGTCGAACCACGGGCCGACGACCACTCGGATGAGCCAGAGCACCCAATAGAAGGCCGGTCCAAGCGTGTAGCCGCCGACGTGGGTGGCCGGCCCGACGAGCGGCAGGCTGGTCAGTGGGCCGAGCGCGATGCCCCAGTCCCGGACCTGATCGCCGAGCATGGGGAAATCACGCGTGATGCCACGCGTGCGCGCGAGGCACAGGAACAGGAAGACGGCCGCCGGCACCGCGAAGCGCGCGGCGCGGTTCCACCGGCCGGCCGGTCCGTCCGGCGCTTCCGCCGTCATCTTCTCGAAGTCGGCGGGGCCCCCTGCACCCCGCCTGGCTCGGTCGCTCGCGGGGCCCCCATCGCCCCGCTCCGCTCCCTCGCGCTTTCCTTGGTCATTTCGTGGCGATCTCCGTGGCCATTCCGTGGTCATTCCGTGAAGACCCGCTTCGGCATCGTGACGTGCACGCCCACCTTGCCGTCGACCAGCTCGGTGATGGCCACGTCGCCGGCGATGCTCGTGAGCTGGTACGCGGACTGGCGGTCGAGCCCTTTCACCGTCACGAGGAAGTCCACCATCTGCTGGATGGCGGTGCGCGTCGCGGTCGTGAGGTCCTCGTCCGTGCCCATGGTGATGTAGGCGGTGGGCGTCTCGGCGCGCGGCCACGCGAGCGTCATCCCCTTGTGGACGACGATCTGGAGGCGGCCGCGCAGCGACGTCTCGATGGCGGTCTGGTCCACCTCGCCGTCGCCCTGCGCGGCGTGACCGTCGCCGACCTCGAAGAGCGCGCCGGGCGCGTGCACCGGGACGAAGAGCGAGGTGCCGGCGACGAGCGCCTTGTCGTCGAGGTTGCCGGCGTGCGTGCCCGGCGGGTTGCTGCTGACGCGCCCCGCCGCGGGCGGCGGCGGCGCCACGCCCATGCTGCCGAAGAAGGGCGCGAGCGGGATCGCGATCCCCGGCGCGAACGCGGCCGTCATCGTCCGGCGGTCGAGCGGGATGATGCGGGTGCGCCTCGCCCGGTCGGGGTCGCAGTTGTCCGGCAGCAAGCCGCTGCAGCCGTTGTAGCCGTAGGCGATCGGCAGGTCGATCGAGAGGATCCGCACCTCGAGCGCGTCGCCGGGATCGGCACCCTCGACGTAGACCGGGCCGGTCAGGATGTGCCCGCCGGGGCCCTTGTCCTTCACCTGCTCGACGATCGCGCGGAGCGAGGCCTGCACCTGATCGGGCGGCACGCCGGCGCGCTCGAGCCGCTCGGGCGTCGAGGTGAGGAGCGTGTCGACGTCGATGATGTCGCCCGACGCGATGCGCAGCACCGGCTTCGCCGCCGCGGCGTAGTAGCCCCACGCCACGGTCTGCGGCGTCGCCTCGAGGCGGTGGACCGTGCCGGCCGCCTGCCGCGCCACCAACGGGAGCGCCAGGAGCGCCGCGATCGCCGCGGCGGCCAGTGCCGTTCGTGATGTCGTCATCGTGCGCGCTCCGGCGAGAAGGGCCCGCGGGTGGCGCGGGTCGAAGGTGATGGCCGAAGCGTGGATTATAGCGCGAGGCGCGCGCGCCTCACGCGCGTCGCATCTCCTCCGGCGGGCGATGGGCGCGAAAGCCGCGGTACAGCAGACCGTCATAGACGATCTTCAGCCCGCCGGCGACAAAGAACGGCGCCGAGAGCGAGAACGCGAGCAGCGCCCCGGACAGCGCCGGCGCGGCGGCCGCGCCCATCGACCGGGCAATGGTCGTGACACCGGCGGCCGCCGACCGCTCGTCGGGCGACACGACCGCCATCGTGTAGGACTGGCGCGTCGGCACATCCATCTGCGAGATGCTGAACCGCAAGAGCAGGACGCCGATGGGGAGCGGCAGCGTCGGCATGAGGGGGACGAGGCACAGCAGGACGTTCGACGGCAGGTGGGTCGCCACCATCGTGTTGACCAGCCCGATGCGGCGCGCCAGCCACGCCGCCGCCAGAGCCGACACGCCCGCGAGCAGGTTGACGCCGAACAGGATCCCGCCGAGCACCGTCTCGTTCCCGCCGAACCGCAGGTGGAACCAATAGGCCAGCAAGCTCTGGACCAGGAAGGCGCCGGCGAAGGCGTCGAGCGCGAACAGCGCGCTGAGGCGCAGCACGATGGAGCGCGAGCGGTGCAGCCCCAGCGTGCGCGGCGCCGTCGCGGGCACCGCCGGCGGCGCCGCCTCGACGCGCGGCGACAGCGCGAGGAAGAGCGCCGCCGCGAACACGACGCCCGCGCCAATCATCAACACCGCGCCGGCGACGAGCGTGCGCCGGCGGCCGAACCGGTCGGCGCCCGTCGTCAACCCCAGCGAGATGGCCGCGTCGCCCGCGAGCGTGAGCGTCAGGAGCAGTCCGATTGCACGGTTCGAGAACCCGATTTCGGCGAGGTAGAGCGCCAGGACGACCGAGAGCGCGCCGTACGCGAACATCCGCGTGACGCGCGTGGCCACGAGCAGGGTGGAGTCCGACCAGACCGATCCGCGCGAGTGCACCCGTCCTTAGACGACGTTGGCCTCGCCGGCGATCCCGCCGGCGGCAAACCGCGCGAGCGAGAAGGGCGTGAGGTCGAAGCCCGGGTCGCGCCCGGCGATGACGTCGGCGAGCAGGCGGCCGGCCGCGGGCGAGTGCTGGAAGCCGTGTCCGCTGAAGCCGGCGATGACGTGGAGGCCCTCGACCTCGGGCACCGGGCCGATGATCGGCATGGCGTCGGGCGTCATCTCGTAGAGCCCCGCCCAGGCGTGCGAGACCGCCGCGTCGGAGAGCGCCGGCAGGCGGCGGACGGCGACCGGCGTCACGCGCTCGAGGAAGTCCCACCGCACGGTCGTGTCGAACCCGGGCCGCTCCGCCTCGTCGCCCATGCCGAAGAGCAGGTTCGCGCCCTCGCGGTGGAAGTAGAAGCTGGTCTCGAAGTCGATCACCATGACGCACGTGTCGGGCGCGCCCCGCGTGCCGCCGGGCCCCGACGCCGCCCAGCCGGCGGCGGGCGGCGCGGCGATGAAGATGTGGCGGCGCAGCGGCTCGACGGGCACGATCGCGCCGGCCATCGCCGCGATCCGCCCCGCCCACGGCCCGGCCGCGTTCACGACGGTGCGCGTGGCGATCGTTCCCGCGCTCGTGGCCACCCCGACCACGCGGCCCTTCTCCACCGAGAGGCCGGTCACCTCGGCCCCGCGGCGGATCTCCACGCCCAGCTGCCGCGCGCCCCGGGCGAACCCCATCGTCACGCCGTTGGGATCGGCGATGCCGTCGCGCGCGCAGAAGGTCGCCGCGCGGACGCCGTCGCTCCGCAGCCCCGGCGCGCGCGCCGCGGCCTCGTCGGGCGAAAGCCATTCCACGTCCACGCCGAGCCGGCGCTGCATCTCGACGTGGCGCGCGAAGGCCTCGACGTTCGCCGGGTCCGACAGCAGGAACAGGTAGCCGTCCTGGTGGAAGTCGATCTCGGCGCCGACCTCGTCCTGGAACCGCTCGAGGAAGGCGATCGACTCGAGCGACAGCCGGACGTTGGCCTCGTGCGAGAACTGGTGGCGCACGCCGCCAGCGTTGCGCCCGGTCGATCCCGCGCCCAGCACCGACTCGCGCTCGACGAGGACGACGTCGGTGATCCCGCGCCGCGCCAGGTGCCAAGCGACGCTCGCCCCCATGCACCCGCCCCCGACGATGACGACGTCCGCGGTGTGTGTTGTCACGGCTTACGGCTCACGGCTCACGGCTGACGCCGGCTGACGGCTCTGGCCTCCGGCTTCAGGCTTCAGGCTTCAGGCTTCAGAACTCACGACTCACAACTCACGACTCCCGCCGCACAGCAAGGTACCGGCGGCGGAGCGAATCCGGGAACTTCTCGATCGCGTACCGCAGCATCGTCCGCGGCATGCGCGCGGCGTGGGCGCGCAGGAAGGCCTCTTCCGCCTCGCGGTCGCGCTTGCCGATCTCGCGCAGCATCCAGCCCACGGCCTTGTGGATGAGATCGTGCGGGTCGTCGAGGAGCGCGCGCGCCAGCGCCAGCGTTTCTCCGAACTCGCCGTGCTTGATGAAGTGGAAGGTCGCCATGACGGCGATGCGCCGCTCCCAGATCGAGCGCGACGTCGCCAGGCGCCGCAGCAGCGCGCGACTGCCGCCGGCGAGGTGCGCGCCAACGATGTGCTCGGCGGAGCCGTCCACCAGGTCCCAGTTGTCGATGTGCGCGGTGTGGTCGAGGTAGAGACGGTGGATCCGGGCCCGGGTCGCCCAGTCGGCGCGGGCGTACTGCCACACGAGGATGACGAGCGCGAGCGCGCGGGCCTCGTGCCACGGCGACCTCAGGAGCCGGCCGGCCTCGGCGAGCGGGAGCGGGCGGTACTCACGCGCGAGCGCCCGGAACGCGGGAACCTTGATGCCGAGGAACCGATCGCCCTCGGCGTACTCGCCGGGGCCGGTCTTGAAGAACCGCTGTAGGATGGCCGCCTGCGCGGGATCCGCGAGCGCTTCGAGCCGGCGCGTGATGGCGGCAGCCGTCTGGGGAGGCGCCTGTCGCGGCACGGTCAGACCCCTTCGACGAGCACCATGTTCGCCGTCGAGGCGCTCTGGCGCATCGCTTTCGGGCCCGCGTACTCGGGCGACGCCCACCACGCCCGCGCGCGCTCGGCGTTCTCGAACTCCAGCATCACGAACCGCTTCGGCTGCCACGAGCCCTCGAGCACGTGCGTCGGACCGGCGCGCACGATGTACCGGCCCCCGTACGTCGCGATGGTCGCCGGCGCCACCTTGACGTACTCCGCGTAGCGCGCGGCGTCCTTCACGTCGATGTCCACGATCACGTAGGCTGCCATGGTCCTCCTCCCCGGTCCCGGCGCCGTCCGGCCCGGGACACGACCGGTCGAACGCGCCGGCCGGTTCACGGCGACGTCGGGAACGGCGCGCCGGACGCGAACCGCGGGCCCGCCGCCGCGCCGGGCGCGACGCGCCGCGCCAGTGCCAGGTCCATCTGCCGCCGCGGCGACTCGCGCTCGAGCTCCGTGTAGAACTCGCAGCGGTCCACGACGGCGCCGGCCACGACGAGCGCCACGACGGCGCCCTCGGCGGGCGGCCCCATGAAGAGCAGCACGAGCGGCGCCACGAGGCCCGCGCCGGCCCGGACGGCGCTCACCCAGCCCTGCCCCGGCCGCCGCTCGATCTGCTTCCGATGGGCATAGAGGCCGCTCTGCAGCAGGAGGACGAGCGCGGCGAGCCCGTTCACGCGCGCGGCGAGGGCGGCCAGCACCAGCCCGATCCACGTCACGCCGGCGCTGTGGCGGTAGCCGGCGCCGCCCGGCAGCACGCTGTACAGCTGGTCGGCGGCGACGAGTCCCACGAATCCGACCGCCGTCACAGCCCAGCCGAGCGCGCGGCTCTCCGGCGCCAGCGCGAGCCACCACGTCGCCAGACCGAAGAAGACCGACAGCGCGGCGACCTCGCGGCTCAGCCACGACCGCCGCAGGTTGAGCACGGCGCGCCACGCGCGCGTCCTGCGGCCGAGGTGCGCGCTGGCGAGCGCCATGCCCGCGGCCGACGCCGCCGCGAAGAGCCGCCAGTCGAGCGCGAACGTGCCGGCCGCCGCGCCGGCGACGAGCGCCACGAGCGTCGCGGCCACGAGCGTGAACGCCGCGAGCGGCCACTCCGTCCGCAGCGAGATCGCCGTGGGCGTGCGGGCCGGCGGAGGCGTCCCGACGATCGGATCCACGACCTCGCCCGCCGTCATCTCGGGCTGGAGGCGCCCGGGTTTCAGCGGCACGACGTGCAGGCTCGGGCCGAGGCGCGTCTGCGGGAGGCCGTCGATGTGGAGGACGCGCGCGGCCCGGGGCACGTCCGCGTAGTCGAGTGCGCCCGTCGGACAGTGCGACGCGCACGCCGGCTTCAACCCGGCGCGCAGACGGTCGGCGCACCAGGTGCACTTGCTCATCACGCCGGTCTTCTCGTCGAACACGGGCGCGTCGTACGGGCACGCCCACGCGCAGTAGCCACAGCCGATGCACTTGTCGGCGTCGATGAGCACGGCGAGGGTGACGGGCTCACGGGCGTACGCCAGCGCCGGGCACGCCCGCATGCACGCCGCGTCGGCGCAGTGGTTGCACGCGAGCGACAGATGGAAGAGCGGCGCGAGCGGGTGGCGGCGCGGGTTGAACGTCTCGACGCGGCGCCAGCTGACGTCGGGCGCCAGGCCGTTCTCGATGGTGCAGGCCACCTGGCAGGCGCCGCAGCCCGTGCACCGGTTCGCGTCGAAGACGAAGCTACAGTTCATCACTTACACTGTCCGTGTCGCATTCCGGGCCCCATTGCGTGCCCCATTCCGTGTCCCATTTTCCGTGGCTCATTCCGTGGTCATTCTGTGCTCACCGCCTCGACCTGTACGCGGTTCTCGTGGAAGGCCGCGCCGTAGCCCATGTCGGTCTCGCGGGCGGCCGACAGCACGTTGACCGCCGCGCCGTCGGTGAGCCACCAGCCGTTGGTCACCGCCACGCAGCCGGCCTTCAGGCCGTTGTCGAGCCGCGCCTCGATGACGATCGCGCCCCGCGCGTTGAACACGCGCACCCGCGCCCCGTCGCGGATCCCCCGCGCGCGCGCATCGTCGGGATGGATCGCCACGCGCGGCCGGTCGTCGAACTGGCGGATCATCCGCAGGTTGCCGAACTGCGAGTGGATCCGGTTCTTGGTGTTCGGCGTGAGCAGGTAGAGCGGGTACGCCGCGGGGTCGGGATCGGCCCGTCGCACCGACTCCAGCGGCTCCACGTAGTCCGGGACCGCCGCCACGCCCCAGCGCGTCGCGGCCTCGCGCGACTCCAGCTCGATCCTGCCGGACGGGGTCGGGAACACGAGGTCCTCGAACGCGACGTTCTGCGCGCCCGGCGCCGCGACCGGCCCCGCGCGCAGCCGGGCGAGCGTGACGCCCGGAAACGGCGCGAGCGCCCGCTCGAGATACGCGTCCACCTCGGCCTCGCTCACCGGGAACACCGTCCCGTTGCCGGCCTCGGGCATGCCCAGCCGCCGCGCCAGCAGGCGGTAGATCTCCGACTCGGCCTTCACCTCGCCGGGCGGGTCGATCACCTTCTGCTTGAGCTGCAGGTACGCGTGCCAGTATGCGCCGATCACGTCCGACTGCTCGAACATCGTCTTGGCCGGCAGGACGAGGTCGGCCTCGCGCGCCGTGTCGGTGAGGAACTGATCGACGACGACGCGGAAGTCGAGCGCGCGGAAGGCGGCGACGACCGTCGGCGTCTGGGGGTTCTGCGGGATCGGGTTGCCGCGCTCGACCCACGCCACACGGAGCGGCGGATCGGCGAGGGCGAGCATGTCGGGCCCGAGCCGCGCCATCGACACGGCGACGCGCGCCACGCCGTCGGGCACCGCCGGCGGAAACGACGCGACCGGGTCGCGAACGTCGTCGAAGACGTGGCTCTGCAGGTTCGCGTAGACCCACCCGGCCCCCGGCCGGCCGACGTTGCCCGTGATCGCCAGGAGCGCGAGGATCGCGCGCATCGTCTGGCCGCTGTTGGCGAAGTGCTGGAGGCCGAAGCCCGCGCTGATCGTCGCGGGCCGGACGGCGGCGAACGCCTCGGCGAGACGGTGGATGGCGGAGACCGGCACGTCGCTGATCCCGGCGGCGCGCTCGGGCGTGAAGTCGGCGACCGACGCGGCAAAGGCGTCGAAGCCGAGCACGTGACGAGCGACGAAGGCGCGGTCGACGCCGCCGTGTTCGATCAGCAGGTGCGCGACGGCGAGCGCGACGGCGCCATCGGTGCCGGGCCGTGGCTGGATCAGGAGCGAGGCGCGCTCGGCCGACTGGGTGCGGCGCGGGTCGATCACGATCAACGTGCCGCCGGCGTCGAGCGCCTGGTCGATGAATGCCTGCTGGTGGATGTTCGTCTCGGCCGCGTTCTTGCCCCAGAGCACGACGAGCCGGGCGTTGGCGAGATCCCACGGCGCATTGTGCTTGTTGTCGCCGAGGGTCAGACGCGTGGCCTCGAGGCCGGACGGCCAGCACAGGTCGCCGTAGGTCCCCGTGTAGCCGCCGTAGAGCCGCCAGAAGCGCTCCGACACCCGGTTCATCAGGCCCTTCGTGCCGCTCGCGCAGTAATAGAGGACGCTCTGCGGCCCGGGCTCGCGCCGGACCGCGGCGAGCGTTCCGGCGATGGCGTCGAGCGCCGAGTCCCAGGAGACACGCTCGAAGCCTCCGCCGCGGGTGCGACGCAAGGGATGCAGGAGCCGATCGGACGAGTAGACCCGCTCGACGTAGCTCAGGCCCTTCAGGCACGGCCCGCCGGGCGTCGCGCGCGTCTGGGGGTGCGTGTCGATCCGGCGGATCCGCCCGTCCTCGACCTGCACCGTCAGGGCACAGGTGCTGTAGCAGTTGCGGGGACAGGCGGTCGTGAGGAGCGGCATGAGCTTCACCGCGAAGGCGACGGAGATTCACCACGAAGGGCGCGAAGGGCCACGGAGGTCAGTCTTCGGCTGTCATGCTGTCACACCGTCACGCGGCGCACTGCACCACCCTGGCGGTCCACCGCCCGCGGTTCCGCTTGGCGACGACGAGCGCTTCGCCGGTGGCGGGCGCGCTGGCGAGGAGCTCGCCCGTGGCGGACCAGATTGCGCTCCTCCCGGCCGACGGCCACTCGCCGCTCGGCCCGCCGTGGTTGGCCATCAGCACGAGGATCTGGTGATCGATGGCGTGCCGCCGCAGGAGCGCGGCGTCGGCCGCGTAGCCCTCTTCGCTGATGAGGCAGCTCGCGGCGTAGACGGTGGCGCCGCGCTTCACCGCCGCCCGGGCGTGCTCGGGGTGGCTGATATCGGCGCAGATGGCGAGCCCGACCGTCTGGTCGTCAATCGTCAGCGGCGTCCCGCCGCGGCCGGGTGCGAACGCCGCCTCCTCCCCCGCGCCCAGGTGCTGCTTCACGTAGGCGCCGACGGTGCCGTCGGGCGCGAAGACGATGGCGGCGATGTGCAGGCCGGAGGGCGCGGCGAACGGCGCGCCGGCGACGACGACGATCGCGCGCGCGCGGGCCAGGTTGCGCAGCGGCTGCAGTCGCGCGTCGCTGGTCACGAGTGCGTCGGCCGGCTTCAGGTTTTGATCGTACCCGGTCAGGGAGAGCTCCGGGAAGAGCACCAGGCGCGCGCCGTGGTCGGCGGCCTGCGAAGTCAGACGGACGTGGCGGCCCACGTTCCCGCGCACGTCCCGGAGCGTGGCGATCGACTGGGCGACGGCGAGGGCCAGGTCTGGCATGTCGGGTGCGTCTCCGCGCTCGTGGACACTAGGCGTCGAGGGACTCGCGAAACACGGGCTTGATGTCGATGACCGGCGTGCCGTCGAGCGCCTCGAGCGGACGTACCCGGAGCCGCCCTCGCGCGTCGATCTCGAGGACGTCCACGCGATGCAGGCCCACGGGGTTCGGCCGATCGGGCGACCGCGTGGTGAACACCCCGCGCAGCGCGTTCCCGGGATCGCGGCGCGGGTGGACCTTCAGCACGTCGCGCCGCGCCGCGTGCAGCCACGTGAGCAGGATCACCTCGCCGCCGGCCGCCAGGCCGTCGAGCGCGTCCGCAAACGCCGCGTCGACCTCCACCCACGCCTCGGGCGCGCCTTCCGAGCCCTGACGCGGACAGTCGTCTCGCCGCGTCAGGCTCGACCGGACCCGACCGACCGGCCGCAGGGTATAGAGATCGAGATCGGCGTCGACCTGTTGTCCGTCCATGGACGCCCATCGTAGCACCGTCGCGCCGGGGTCGTCGCCCGACGACGGGCGGGCGCGCCTCCCTCTTGGTATGATCGACCGGTGACGCCGGATCCTGCGCCCTCGGTCGCCCGACGCGCCTTCCTGTGGGCCGCCGGCCTGCTGCTCGTCGCGCCGCTGCCGGCCGCCGTCGGCTCGATGGTGGATCGATTCCTTGCCGTGCGCGTCCGCCCGCGGCGCGTCGTCATCCCGCCCGATCTGCAGAACACGGTCACGTTCGCGGACGGCGTGATCGTCACGCGCGAGGACGGCCAGGTGCGCGCGTTCTCGGCGCGGTGCACGCACCTCGGCTGCCTGATCGACCGCACGGCGGTCGACCTGCTCGTGTGCCCGTGTCACGGATCGCGGTTCCACCTCGACGGCACCGTCGCCGCCGGGCCGGCCGTGCGCCCGCTCGAGCCGCTCGCGCACGAGATCGACCCGAAGACCGGCGCCCTCATCGTCCATGCGACCTGAGCGGCTGGTCTGGCGATCGGCGACGCGCGCGAACGGCCGCCCGACCTACGGCGACCTGGCGTTCGCGTCGCTTCTCATCGCCGTCCTGTCGGGTGTCCTGCTGGCCGTCCCCTACGACATCCGCCAGGCGTACCAGTCGGTGGCGCTGCTCCGGCTGACCAACCCGAGCGCCGGCTACTTCCGCAACGTCCACTACTGGAGCGCGCAGCTCTTCCTGATCTTCACGGCCGTTCACATCTGGGATTCGTTCTGGAAGTCGTCCGAGCGGAGGGTCGCGTCGGGCGCGTGGGCGCGGCTGACGCTGTCGATCCCGCTCGCCGCCTTCGTGATGGTGTCCGGCTTCATGCTGAAGGGCGACGCGGAGGGCGTGCAAGCGTGGCGCATCATCTCGACGGTCACCGCGTCGCTGCCCGTCGTCGGCCGCGTGCTGTCGACGCTCCTCTTCGGCACCGGTTCCGACCAGCAGGTCCTCTACGTCCACCACATCGCCACCGCCTCGATCTTCCTGTGGCTGCTCGTCGTCGAGCACGCGCGCGCGGTGTGGCCGCGGCCGGTGGCGACGCTGGTCACCTTCGGGCCGGTCGCAGTCGCGGCGCTCTTCCTCTCGCCGGGCCTGCACGACGGCTTCAGCCCGATCGTGAAGGGTCCGTGGTACTTCCTCGGCCTGCAGGAAACGCTGCGCTGGCTCAGCCATCCGGTGTGGGCGGTCGTGGCCGGCCTCGTGCTGTTGCTCGCCGTGCTGGTGCTGCGCTGGACGCCGCCGCGCCTCTCGCGCGGTCTCAAGATCGCGCTGGCGACCGCCCTCGCGGCGTACCTCGTCCTCACCGGCGTGGGGTCCTTCTTCCGCGGCGCGAACTGGTCGTTCGTGCGGCCCGGCCTCGCCGGCGGCCCCGGCCTCCAGGTCACACGGCCCGACACGCTGTTCGGCGCCCCGATCGGCGCCCCGGAGACGCGCGCGATCCCCGTGGTGCTCGGACGGCCCGAGGGCTGCCTGGCCTGCCACGCCGGCGTGAAGGGCTTCTCGCCCGCGCACGACCCGGCCGCCATCGGCTGCGCGTCGTGCCACGCGGGCGACCCGTTCACGCTCGACAAGGCCGCGGCGCATCGGGGGATGGTGCTCGTTCCCGGCAACCTCGCCGACGCGGCGCGCACGTGCGGCACCTCGCAGTGCCACCCGGCCATCATCGGCCGCGTCGATCGGTCGATCATGACGACGATGGCGGGGATCATCAGCGTGGACCGCACGGTGTTCGGCGAGACCGGCCGCGGCGCGGCACCGCCGCGTGTCGAGGACCTCGGGCGCACGCCCGCCGACACGCACCTGCGGCAGCTCTGCGCGTCGTGCCACGTCGGCCGGGCCAAGACCGAGCTCGGCCCGATTCACGAGGACTCGCGCGGCGGCGGCTGCAACGCCTGCCACCTCGCCTACAGCCCGGGGGCGCTCGACGCCCTCCACCGCTATCAGCAGCCGGCGGGCGAGGCCGACCGTCAGGCGCCGCTCGAGCACCCGAGCCTCTCGCTCGCGATCGGCAGCGATCACTGCTTCGGCTGCCACAGCCGCTCGGGCCGCATCTCGACGAGCTACGCGGGGTGGATGGAGACCGAGCGCGCGTCGCCCGACCCGCTGGCGCCGGACCGCCATCGCACGCTCGAGGACGGCCGGGTGTTCGTGAAGGACGAGCCCGACATCCACGAGGTGAAGAAGCTGGAGTGCGTGGACTGCCACACCTCGCGCGAGGCGATGGGCGACGGCACGGTCCACGCGCGCAAGTGGGAGCAGGTGGAAGTGGCGTGCGAAGACTGCCATCTGGTGGGGCCGGCCGAGACCGTCCCCGCCGCGCGGCTCGACGGCGAGTCGCTGCGCATCCTGACGCTGCGCAAGCAGCCCGCCACGGGCCGCGCCTTCCTGGCCGCGCGCGCGACGGGCCAGCCGCTGGTGAACGCCTTCCTCGACGCCCAGGGCCGGCCGTCGATGTACCTGAAGCTCACCGGCGAGGTGATGGAGCTGAAGCGCCCGGCGGCCGTCTGCCTGCAGGGCGGCGGCCACGCGCGCCTCTCGTGCGTCAGCTGCCACACGAAGTGGGCGCCCACCTGCTCGACGTGCCACACGGCGTTCGACCCGCGCGGCACGGGCTACGACCAGCTCGACGACGTCGAGACGAAGGGCGAGTGGGTGGAGACCGCCCGTGGCTTCCGCGCCGATCCGCCCACGCTCGGCATCCGCACGCTCGCGCGCGCCGACGGCACGACGGCCGACGTCGTGGACACGTTCGTGCCGGGGATGATCCTGAGCATCGAGGGCGGCGCGCCGGCGACGATCTTCCACCGGCTCTACGCGCGGGCATTCTCCCACACGATTGCGCAGAAGGGCCGCTCGTGCGAATCGTGCCACAACGACCCGGAGGCGCTCGGCTACGGCCGCGGCGCGCTGCAGTACGCGCGTGAGGGCGACCACGGTCGCTGGACGTTCACGCCGGAGATGGCGCCCAGCGTGTACGACGGGCTGCCGGCCGACGCGTGGATCCCGTTCCTCGGCACGCGCACCGGCATGGTCTCCACCCGCGACGACGTGCGGCCGTTCAGCGTGGCGGAGCAGAAGGCGATCCTGACGACGGGCGCATGCCTCACCTGCCACGCGGGCGATTCGCGCGTGATGCAGAACGCGATCGCCGACTGGCCCGGGACGCTGGCGCGCGTCAGTCCGAAGTGCCTCTTGCCGAAGTGGGAGTGAGGTCTCAATACCTCGGCAGGCTCGGCTCCACCTTCTCGATCCACTCCAGGATGCCTCCCCGCAGGTTGTGCGCGCGGGCGATCCCCAGCGCGTTCAGGAGCGCCACGGCCCGCGCGCTCCGCGCGCCCACCTTGCAGAACACGACGATGTCGCGGTCGGTGGGCAGCT